>JAGQWX010000009.1 GCA_020436935.1 Saprospiraceae bacterium | reverse complement strand
AAGAAACTTTACCACATGAATTATAAGCGGTTCTGATGCTTAACTAAACGACATTGGTTTATAAACGTTTAAAAACGGATATGTGCCTCATATTCAATTGATTATAATTCAACTAAAATAGTAGTGTTGAAAAGCTGTCAGACAGGTGTCAGACAGCTTTCTGACAGAAATCAGACCAAATTCTGGCAAATAGTAAAAAAAAAGAGTGCTCAAATCTTCATTTCATTTAACCACTCTTCTATGTTTTTCAAAGGAATTTCCTTTTATTCAGCCATTTGAATCTTTAAAGATCCTTTTTGGCTGGAATGCATTTGGTGGCCGCCAAATCGATAACTTACACCTACATTCACCAAATAGTCTGCAAAAGCTGCATCACCCTGGGTAAATTTTCCAGTTTCTGCTGTTGTGATTTTATCTTCATAACTTTGAATTCTGTTTCTGTACAAAGCAATAGGCACACTTACAAAAGCTGCAACCGGTCCCTTACCATAACTAATTCCCGGTTCAACGGAAACTGCATAACCCGGCCTCCTATATCCTTCGCTGCTGCCAATCAGATCTGATGCAGGTACGCCTTCAATGCGGCCCCCAACAAATGAACTGAAGACTCCCATATTTGCGTATGCCGCAATCCTTACCCCAAACTGGTCAGGGCAAGAAAACTCACTTCTTTTATTTCTCGTTAGGACGCCATTGGTCGCCTTTGGATTAGACATATAAAAGGCTGAACTCAAAATACCAAATCTTGAAGAGAAACTGTGGTAGCCCTGAAAATCCAGGTTGATACCCACACCTCCGTCACCAGGCTGGATGGATTGATCGACCACACCTTCAATATCCTGAGACTTATCTGCACCCTGGTTGTAAAAAATGTCGGTATAATCATATTTCCCAGTTGGCAGTTTCACGCCCAAACCAAAAGCATAGTTATAGTTCTTCTTTCCTTGAGGAAGCAACCAATATCCAGCACCAAACCGGACATCGCCCAGTCCCTTTGAGGAAGTTTCGTGTCTTTCACCCAGTCCATTGGGAGGATTGCCTCCATGCTCATACATGGATGATCTTAGGTGATGTACATATGGCAATGTCACATTAGCATACAATCTGTCGGTAATACCCATACCCACCGATAAGTCCACAAAATAAGAGTCATTGATGACCTGAGTACCCTTTTCAATACGTTCGTGCTCTTCTTCCGAACCTCTAAAATGTCTGAACGATTCGAAGTATCTCCCATTCAAAGAAACTGTCCACTCTTTGGATTGAAGCTCAAAGCCATTGCCAGACAATGCATTGCAGCTTGAGTTTCCGCGAATGGCCACACATCCCTGGCCGTAACTTTTAACAGATATCAGAGATGCTAAAACGATTATTGTAGTATATATTTTTTTCATTTTGTAGTGCTTTAACTTCACAATGGTAAAAAATCCCGGGAGGAAGTTTTTGAAGGAAGTACGAAATGGGTAGAAGTAAGGATGAAATTCACTTTCTAATTGATCAACTCTTTCGGTAATGGCAATAATGATCATAAGAAATAGAAGGAGGTACATTTCAAAGTATTTCCAGAAAACCGTGCGCTCCCACCGTAAATGTGTCATATATGTCATAGTGCTTTCCTTTAAGGTCGTGTAGTAAATGTGACATATACGTCATGATACTTGCATTTGAGGTCGTGTAGTAAATGTGACATATACGTCATGATATCTTCCAAAACAAAGTGTAGTAAATGTGACATATACGTCATGGTATCTTCTGAAACAGAGTATAGTAAATGTGACATATACGTCATGGTATTTTCTGAAACAGAGTGTAGTGAATGTGACATATACGTCATGGTCCCTTTCAAAATTAGTTGTAGTTAATGTGACACATACGTCATGATATCTTCCGAACCAGAGTGTAGTAAATGTGACATATACGTCATGGTATTTTCTGAAACAGAGTGTAGTAAATGTGACATATACGTCATGGTATCCTCTGAAACAGAGTGTAGTGGATGTGACATATACGTCATGGTATTTTCTGAAACAGAGTGTAGTAAATGTGACATATACGTCATGGTATCTTCCGAAACATAGTGCAGTTAATGTGATACATACGTCATGGTATCTTCCGTAACAGAGTGCAGTAAATGTGACATATACGTCACGTTTTGTAAAAGCCAGTCTTAAAGATCACCTTGGTTAAAAATCCTCTTAAAACCCCTAACCGGCCAAAACTCTTGATTTCAATCAATAATTTTATCCCTGCATTTGCTCAACTTTGCATTATAATTATGGATTAACGCACCGTCTGGCATGATGTCCATAAAGACAACTAACCACGGATAATAAAAATAAAAAATAAATGAAGGCAGAAGTATTGCTTGAGGATTTGAAGAAAAGAACACTTGAGGTAATTAAAGGAGTTGAAAAATATTTAATCCTGGATGATAAAACGCTCAATTTCAAACCATCGGGGGAATCCTGGAGCATTTTGGAATGTATCGAACACCTCAACAGATATGGTGACTTTTATCTGCCGGAAATCAGACAAAGAATCGCTGAGTCCAAATCAAAGCCAGAGGAATTCAAGCCTGGGCTACTTGGTGATTATTTTGCGAAATCCATGCTGCCAAAGGAAAAGCTCAATAAGATGAAGACCTTTAAAGTCATGAATCCTGCAGGAAGCAAACTGGATAGAAAAGTACTGGAGAAATTCATAGGTCAGCAGAAGACAACATTGGAACTTCTGGAAAAAGCGGCATTGGTAAGTCTTACAAAAACCAAAACTTCCATTTCAATCAGTTCCTGGATAAAGCTCAGACTTGGAGATACCCTGAGGGTAGTCATATATCACAATCAGCGCCACCTTGTCCAGGCAGAAAAGGTGATGAAATTGTTTGGACAACAAAATGCTTCGATGTCAACAGTAGGATAAGGATCTATTCCAATTTCTTTTTGAGCCTTGACAATGTCTCCGGTGTCATATTGAGATAGGAGGCGATGTACTTGTTGGGGACTTCCTGAAACAATTGCGGACTTCTGGCCAGCACCCTGTTGAATCTTTCAATGGGACTGGAGATAAGCAGATCCTGTTCTCTTTCCATGAGATCCAGGATGGCATGACCCAGGATGCCGTTCCACTTCAACAGAGCATCCTGATTTTCCAGCATATATTGGTCAAAAACCTGCTTTTTCATCACCATGACCTTCGTTTGTCTGATGGCCTGTATGCACATGTCCGAAGCTTTTCCTGTCAAAAAACTATCCAATGCAGCGATGAGATTGTCCTTGTACCCAAATCTGATGGTATATTCTGTATCTCCTATATAAGTATAAATCCTGAGGCACCCACTCAAAATATAGTAGATGTTGGTGTCAACGCTACCCTCAGTTTTAAGAAATTCATTTCGCTTGAGCTCTTTCTTCTGCCAATGCGATTCCGACTGCAGCTGACCAAACAAAACATTCACCCGTTCTGTAAATTTTGTACTCAAGTATTTATTTTTTGCGATTTCAGGTTGAACTGGAAATTTCTATATTTTTCAAATAATTCCTTTAATTTAAAATTTAATAATAAAGTGTCTGGAATTATATTTCTCGTATCGATTCTGCCATCAATTTAAAACGATCTGTATGTTTGGGCTTTATATTTATAATTGACACCCGAAATTTCTCAGTGACCATTGTATAGCTATGTCTATTCATTTTTATATGAAAATAATCCAAAATAGCAGTGACTCTAAATATATCTTCATTTTCATATTTGGTCCACTTTGAAAGCTCTTCACCACTCTCATAATTCGAAGATTCAACTACAATGTATTGTTTGGCATCATAAGTGAAAATGATATACAACAAGCCATTTGCGACAGCTTCCATTTTTCTTAGTTTACCAATAGAAGTGAATTTAAAAGCATCCAATTGGAGTATGTCCGAATCTGCAATCACTTTTGAGGACCCATCATAAGTAACAATTTTGCTATGTAAATTAGAAGAAACATCAAGAACACCAAATGGATTCTGAGCATTTAGAATCATTGTCGTTTTAAATAAACAAATCATATAGAGGATAATTATCTTCATGCTATCTCTTCAAATTACTTTTGATATCAGTCATATAATATACATTAAATAAGATGAGTGTAAACAAATGAATATTTAATATTTAATAATTTCGATACAAGTCTTCATATCCTCAATTAAAACATTTAAATTATGGTAATTCGGAGCCAATTCATAACATTTTTCAAATTCTAATAAAGTCATATCATACATTCCTTTTATTGTATCTTTTGCTTCAATGTTCCAATAAACCAACTTCAATGCTAAATTCAAGAAATCACTTTAAAAATGTAAAGCCATTCCAAATAAATCCATTCAATCCCCTTCCACCTCAACTCTAAAAAATGACTCCTCATCCATATCATAAAATCTGGCATTTATGTACTTACCTCTGATGGCTTTCTTCTTGGCCGTCGAAACCCCATTAAGAAAAACTATCATAGTCTTTTGCTCAGGATGTATATCTAAAATTCCCTTCCTGGTCATAAAATAAATGTCTGCATTTTCAATCGTTTCATTTGAGGTTGATACCACACAAAAACGGATATCTTTCAAATTTCTGCATATTGTAGGTGATTCAGTGTCAACTTTCTCCTTACTCATCTGATGTGATTTCCTAACAAGTCTGTATTTGTATGCAGCAAATCTTATGGCCTCTTCTTTCAATGAATTGCTTTGGATGGAATGGTAAGTATTGCCTTGAAAAACGTCTATGAGGAATCCATTCCTAAGATCATAGGCTATGATTTCATTTTTCTTGTTGACTTGCGCAAAGTGAGAAAATTCGTCGTAAATCATAAAAATCAATGAAAGGCATGCTCCATACAGATACCATCTGGAACCTTGTTTTATATAAGCATAAAGACAAAAAACCACTGCCAATAAACCAACCACACCAGAGAATGAGAGGTATATGTCGTCAATTACTGCTGCAGGCCAGCGATCCATGATTTCCAAACCGGTGTACAGCGCATCCAGAACAGCTGCAAGTCCATTGAGCATAAACGAGCCCAAATCTTCCGAAACAAAACTGATCAACAAACCCAAAATACCGCCCGCAACTGCAACGAAGGCCATGGGTATGGCAATAAAACCGGATGCAAAAAAGTAGGTTGGGAATCTTGAGAAATAATAAAGGATCAGTGGTGTCATCAATAGCTGGACTGCAACAGAAGATGCCAATATGCCCCAGGCCCAGTTGATCACACGATTTTTCGTCCGGAAGACTTTGGCGAAATCCTGACTGAACATCAAGAGTGCCAATATAGCGGTGAAGCTGAACTGGAAACTGATGGAATACAGGTCTGTGGGCTTGATCAGAAGCATCACCAGTGCCACAAAGGCCAGTAAATTGTAACCATTGGTATATAACTTTTGTCGCTTCCCAAACAGAAATAAGCTTATCAGGATACTAGCCCTTATCACACTGGGGCTTGCTCCGGTGATCAAGGCAAACAATAAAGTGACAATAGCGGTCACAGGCACCAGCCACTTTTTAATGCGAAAGAATGACAAGAGCCAGTAAATCAAAGTAGCAATGATACCCATATGTAGTCCTGAAACAGCAAGTACATGAATGGCCCCTGTATTGGAAAAAACCTGGATGGTTTCCTTATCAAGTTCTTCCCTTTGACCAAGCAGCATGGCTTTGATCAGGCCCGATCCTCTGCTCTCAACAATCAACCCATCCAATCTTGTTGTGAGCAAATGGCGCCACCACGAAGGGTGGTACTTCCCAGGAATGTGATTGGCTGTTTGTTCCAATATTTTGATGTTGCTACCATAGCCTATGCTGGCAATGGCGCGTTCTGTTTTATAGGCTTCCAGGTCAAAGGAGTATGGATTGGCGGGCTTTGATCTGAAAGCCTGATAATCCATGCTGACTCTCGAAAAGGGTTGAATGGATGCTGCTGTATCTGAAAAATAGATGATGGCATTCTCCTTATACAAATATTTTTTGCCGTCTACGCTTACTGTATCCATGGCCATGATGCTTTTTACCTGATCACCGGTATTGGCAACATGAATGATGAGGCCACTGATCTGAATTTTACTTGCTTTGGTATCAAAGGGGAAATCTACTTTGTTTTCAAATTGGGACCGGATAAAACCAAGATTGGCGAAAAGCAGCACCATCAGAAAAGCCTGAAGGCTGAGTTTTATAGAAGGTTTTTTGAATATCCAATCTGCTTTCAGGATGGCGACGGTTGTAATTAAAAGGAAAATCCATGGTAGGAAGGAAGGAGCAGCAGGCCAGTTATGATGCAGAAAAATGGCCCCCATAAAACCAAGACATGGCATCAAAAGTGGAAATTTATCATTTTTCATGGGTCGATTCAAATATTAGGGTTCGGTGTCAGGATGGTTGTTCAAGTGATCCTTCGCACCTTTCATTTTAGTGAAAGCTTGGGCAATCAGTGCATTTAAAAGGCTGGGATGGCTGAAGCTTGCCCTGGAGAGTTTTATCTGATGGCTATGCTGGACTTTATCTATTGATTTTTGGAAAATAGTTTGTATTTCATTCTGCAAGCGCCAATTTCCCCCAAAGCACAATTCGTCTAAAGTAAATATCAGGAGGATCATGAGACTTTTCATTAATGCGGTAGATTGAGTTTGATCAAATTTCGAAAAAATAAATTACTTTTTTAGTCCTTTGAATCAATTGATGGGTCTATTTTTACACCATAACGTGAATGTGTATGTCAATCGAAGAAATTCTGGAAATTCTAAATACCAACCCCGAGCAAATTGAGTTTGGAGAAGTGATTGGTCTCATTGACGATTATTATGAGTTCGCTCCTACCGCATTCCGCAATGGAGATGTTTTTAATGAAGCTGGCCAAAACAATGGCTCTTGTAAAATATTATCTTTTGGACTCATACATAACCTGGATAAACACCAACTTCTGTGTTGTTTTGGCTCTTACTACAAGGAAGTGGTTGCCAATCCTGAAGGAGATGACCACCAAAACATCAGAAATTTTATGGTTACGGGGTGGGAAGGCATCGAAATGCAGGGCCAGGCTTTAAAAAGAAAGCGTCAGAGGGGCAACTAAGCGCTATTTTCCTTTTATTTTTTTAATGCTATGTTTACAAATACACTATATTTGTAAGTACGCACCTATGTAAAATTTTATTAACCCTGGTAAAATTTAAAACTCATGAAAAATCGTCTCTCGAGAGAGGACAGGTCTGGATTATTCTTCCTGGCCATGCTCAGCTTATGTTTTATTGGCAGTCGAATGATTACGGGAAAATCCCAACCAAAGTCTGTTGAACTCGGATTTGCTGAGGCATTTATGCCACAGTCAAATTTTGAAGCAGAACCGCCAACAGATAGTGGCTATGGAAAGGCTTTTTTCGCTTTCGATCCCAATTCTTGTCCGGCAGACTCGCTTCACTTATTGCCTTTACCTCAGAAAGTCATTCAGAATCTGATCAAGTACCGTGAAAAAGGAGGAAGCTTTCGCAAAAAAGAAGACTTGGCAAAAATTTATGGTATGGGTGATTATTGGAAGGAAATATCATCCTATGTAAATATTGCGCAGGAAACGGATGTCCCCCAGAACATCAAATCAACAACTTTTCAGGAGGAAGGTCCCTATAACCACCAGAAGTCAATGGAAACAGATGCACCGTCAGTCAACCCAATCTCAACAGCTAAGTTGCCTGATATTTCCCTTGCTAGAGCTATTGATAAGAGTAACATTATGCCTGATACCAGTTTTGCGGCAGCTAAATCCCTGGAAGCTGCAGCAAACCAGGACAAAAATGCCCCGACCAAAAAGGACAAAATTGAAGAAAAACCAACCAAAGACAATGTGGATCATTTGGTTGAAATCAACAGCGCAAGTCAGTACGAACTGATGGCTGTCAAGGGCATTGGACCGTACTATTCCAAGTTGATTGTTGCCTACCGGGAAAGAATTGGAGGTTTTATCGATAAAGATCAGATTCTTGGAATCAGTGGGATTCGGTCGGACAGGGCCATGGAATGGCTGGATCAATTGTATGCAGATAAAAGTCTGGTGAGGAAACTCGATCTTAATGCTGCCTCTTTTAAGCAGCTTGCAGCATTTCCTGATATCGGGTACAAAAAAGCTGAGATTGTAAAATTGTATCAGAAAAATAATGGCGATTTCAAGTCAGTGGCATCGCTTGCAAGTGTAGGTATCTTTTCGAAGGATGAAATTTCTTTTTTGGAGAATTATCTTTTTGTCAGGTGAGAGTGGTTTGGGATTAGGTTTTTTTAGCTGTTAGTTGTTAGGTATTAGCTTTTTTTATGCTTCCCTACGCTCAGCTTTTTTATTAAATACGAATGGATGTTAAAGATTAATGGTATGTATGCTAAAAAAAGCTGGTTCAGACCTGAAGAGTTGAAATATGAATAACGCAACACAAACAGCTTTGCAGCTTGGGCTTATCATCCGATTAAATAGTCTTCAACTTCGAAGGTGTTGAATATGAACCAAGAAAGTCTATGATGAACCGTATTCAGATGGTCTATAGGTTATGTGTAATATATAACCCATCAACTTTGAGTTTTTGTGAGCTACCAGTTACTTCTGACTTACTTTTTTGTTTTTGTACCAGATGAATCCAAGTACCATAAGTAAGGTGTAAGGCAATGCCAGCAAATACAAGATGCCGGTATTGAGGTTTCTACCCTCACTACCACCATTTGCAAGATTTGACTCAGCGGACATCCTGCACATAGGACATTGAGCGTCCACAAAGATCACAGCAATAGTGATGATAAAAACAACCAGTAAGCTTCTGATAATTGTCTTATTCATTTTTTCTTTTATGAGTAGCATGGGTACAACAATAAGTAACAAATAGGTCCTGTCACTGCAACGTACAACCAAACTGGAAATACAAATCTAGCCATTTTTTTGTGCTTCTCAAACTGGTATGAAATACCTCTGCTGAAAGTGATCAATATAAAGGGCAGTGAAATCGCAGCCAAAACAATATGACTGATGAGGAAAAAGAAATAAACACCCCTCATGGCACCCTCGCCGCAATAGCGCGTTTCTTCTGTTGTAAAGTGATACAATACATAACACACCAAAAACAAGGCAGAAAAGGTCATGGCTGCAAAAATAGCTTTTTTATGAGCTTCGATATTTTTGTTGCGGATATGATTGTAGGCCATGACCAGGCTTATCGCAGCTCCGGTATTGAGCAATGCGTGGACTGGTGGCAAAAAAGAAAAGTTTATACCAAGATTGATCTTTACTTGCCTCATCACTCCTACAAGTATCAATACTACAATGGAAACAACTACGGAAATGATGTTCAATTTCTTTTCCAGTCCCGGATTTGGAATATAATTATTTGTCATCCTTATTTTCCTTTTTCTTTATATCAAATGGCAATAATGTTGCAATGTGCTTCACCAGGAGTTTCAGATCTTCGTCATTCTCAACATAGGTTCTTCTCAATCTCATTGAATCATCCACCAACAAATAAGCCTTGTCCTGGTAAGTACCCAAACTTTGACGTGCAATTATGGCCAGGCTGTCTGAAGCTTGGGTCAAATCTATGCTTCTGTATTCAGGGACTTTACCAAACTGGTCATTCAATTTTGATATCGAAGATTCACTTCCTCCCATGTTGAAAAGAGTGATTTGGTCCTCCATGGTCGGTGTGTAAATGGATTGTACTTCAGCAGGCAATGCAGTCTTGTTTTCCAGTTCCTTAAGCGCCTGCTTTCTGTAATTGATACCTCCGCGCAGATAATACCACGAGAAAAAAGGGAAGAGCACGAGCAGGGCAAAAAGCAAGAAAGACTTTATATACTTCATCCAAAGATGTGTTTTGATATAAACAAAAAAAGCGAGTTTTTGCTCGCTTTTTTTCTCAATTTATTTTTCTTCCATTGACTGGACGGGAGCAATTTCAACTTTGTCTTTGTCCTTGACCCTTCTGTTCTTCCAGTAATTTCCTTCCATGGTAAATGCAATGATGGCCCAAACCAAAAGTGCAGTAGGAAGCAATACAGATTTAACCAATGCTGGTACTTCGTACTTCATGTGCATAAACTCATAAATGATGAGGTATGCTTTTACAACACTGAGGATAATCATTGTTCCACCAACCAACCAATGAGGCAAGTGAAATCCGTGTATAACATAACCTTTACCCAGCAATGCAAAGAACACTTCAAATACAGTGATGATCGCAAGGATGGTAATGGTTTTAGTAGCTAGTTTTTTTGATGCTTCGTATGAATGCGCCATGACTTTTGTCTTTAATTTTTATTAGTTGAATTAGAGTAGATAAAACAATAGGAATACAAATACCCACACTAAATCCACAAAGTGCCAGTACAAACCTATTTTTTCTACCATTTCATAACCATTTTTCCTCTTTACATACAACCCTGTAGCAACGTTCAAGGTGATGATCAACAAGAACGCTACACCTGAAAGTACGTGAAATCCGTGGAAGCCGGTGATGAAAAAGAACAGAGCACCAAATGCCTTAGGACCAAAAGACAATTGCTTTACCTTACCTGCATCAGGACCCTCAGTTACTTTATACTCCAGCTGATGATATTCGCCGTCCACTTTATGGATCAAATAAGACTGACCTGCATTAAAGGTGTCACCTTCTTTGATGTCATGCCCATCTCCTTCCATGTAAACACCAGCTTCAGTATGTGTTCCAAAAGGATTTACTGTGACAGACATGTGTTCACCGCCAATCAGTGTAGTCCACTCCCAAGCCTGACAACCCAAGAACATCAAACCTCCAACTACAGTCATGAGCATCCACTTAACAACACCATTTTTGTTCTCTCTATGACCCTCCTGAACGGCTCTCACCATAGTGAATGAGCTGGCAAGAAGTACGAAAGTCATGATCGTTACGAAGATCAATGGTTTGTGATGAATTCCTCCAGGCAAGGAGCTGAATACAAAATCAGGAACAGGCCATGATTTCATACTGAATCTCAATGCACCATAAGCAATAAGAAATCCTGCGAATGTAAAAGCATCCGAGAGTAAGAAATACCACATCATCAGCTTTCCATAGCTGGCCTTAAATGGTTCCTTACCTCCACCCCATTGTGTGCCGGTATTCTCTTCTTGATGAACTACTGTGTTTGAAGCCATTACTTGATAAATTAGAATGAACTTATGTTAGTTATTTAATATAAATCAGAAAAATAAGCAGGTATACCCAAAGCACATCGACAAAATGCCAGTAATGCGTTAGCATTTCTACCCTGTTTTTTCTATGATCTGTTACTTTAAATTTCAATGAATATGCATTGATTACTGAAGCCAGCAAAGCACCTATTCCTCCAAGGATATGGGCCGCATGAAACCAGGTAATCAAATAAAAAAATGATCCTGCAACATTGGTTTTCAAATCTACACCATTGCCATACAATTGCGACCAGCCTTGATACTGCAGTACCAGAAAAGCAAGGCCCAGAATGAAAGTGGCCAATATCAAAAACTTATATGCTCCTTCCTGTGATCTTCTGAAAGCATTACGTGCTGCATGCATGGTAACACTACTCAATACTATTACGGCTGTACTGATATAAAAAACAGAAGGAACTGAAAATTCAAGCCAGTTGCCTGCACCCTTTTTAACAATATACGCTGAAGTCATCGCTCCAAAAAGCATAACAATGCTTGCCATACCTACCCAAAGCGAGAAAAGCTGGGGATTTACCCTGCTAAAATTGTTACTTTCCATCTTTACTTCTTGTGCTATCATATCAAAAGATTAAAAATGAAATCAACAAAACGGGGATAAAGAAAAATGAAAAGAACATCAGCTGTAATGCCGACTTCCTGTCAAAGTTCCTGTCAAAATTATAAGCCATATACAAAAAGCCCAATGTCATCAGAAGACCAACGACCAAGCTTGAAAGACTGATGTAATCCAGTCTGAACAATCCATATATAGCAGGTATAATCAAACCAATGTATATCATGCCATTCAGCGAAATACTTCTGTCGATTTCGCCATCATTTTCCGGGATCAGCTTAAATCCAGCTTTCTTGTAATCCTCAAAACCAAGGAAGCCTATGGACCAAAAATGAGGAAACTGCCAGAAAAACTGAATAAAAAACAGACAAACCGCCAACCAGCTGAGACTGCCTTCTACGGCAGTGCAACCAATCAATACCGGTAGTGCACCCGGAATGGCTCCAATTGCAACAGCAGCAGGACTATATCTTTTGAGTGGAGTATAAACGTAAGAATAAAGGATGAATGACAATACACCCAAAACTGCTGTCAAAGGGTTGAAAGTGGCCAAAATGATCGTACCTACCAAGCAAGCCAGACCTCCGAATAAAACAGCGTCTGCTACTTTCATTCTGTTGGCAGCCAATGGTCTGTCGGCAGTTCTTGACATAAATTTGTCGAAGTCTTTCTCCAGTACCTGGTTCATTGTGTTGGCTGCTGCCGTGATGAGAAATCCTCCCAAGGCCAGCAGAATCATAGATGTGAAGCTAAAATTGCCATTTGAAGCAAGAAGCAGACCCAATACAGAGCTCATCACAACTGTAAGAGACAACCTAACTTTAGAAAGAGCCAATAACTCACTCAAAAGCGAAGGCCTTTTTACGGCAACTGCTTCCACCCTCTCTGACGTTCTATTTTGTTCAATATTCAAACCTATCCCCGTTTCTTCGATTAATGATCTCCTACTTCTCCTTCCTCTAGAGGAATGTATTGAGGTACATATTCTCTTTGATCCTTGTTGTAATCATATGCCCATCTGTGTACTGAAGGTATTTTACCTGGCCAGTTACCGTGAATGGGTTCAATTGGAGTTGTCCACTCCAGTGTTGTTGCATCATATGGATTCTGCTTTGTCATTTTCTTACCCTTCCAAATGCTATAGAAGAAGTTTAAAACAAACAACAGCTGAACGAAAAATGCTACAATTGCAGCTACAGTTATGAATTTATTCATGTCAGAAAACTGCTTGAATGCATCAAAAGTATCAAAGCTGTAATATCTTCTTGGAACACCCGCCATACCAATGTAGTGCATAGGCCAGAATATCAAATAAGCGCAGAGCATTGTTCCCCAAAAGTGGACTTTACCTATTGTTTCATTCATAAATCTTCCGTACATCTTTGGATACCAGTGATAAATACCTGCAAACATACCAAAGAATGCGGCAACACCCATCACTATGTGGAAGTGAGCCACAACAAAGTAGGTATCATGCATCTGGATATCTATACTGGAGTTACCCAAAAAGATTCCTGTCAAACCACCTGAAATAAACATAGATATAAATCCAATTGCAAATAACATCGCCGTATTGAGGCGAATGTTACCTCCATACAGTGTGGTAATCCAGTTGAATACCTTCACCGCTGAAGGGATGGCAATGATCAATGTAAAGAATACAAAGAAGTTGGAAATGAATGGGTTTACACCAGACATAAACATGTGGTGAGCCCATACTATAAATGAAAGAAATCCAATTGCAAGAATTGAGAACACCATGGCTCGGTATCCAAAGATTGGCTTTCTTGAATGGACTGCCAATACCTCAGAAACTATACCCATCGCAGGTAAGATGATGATGTATACCTCTGGGTGACCAAGGAACCAGAAAAGATGCTGATAAAGGATCGGAGAACCGCCAACTCTATCCAATGCTTGTCCACCAATAAATATATCGCTCAGATAAAAACTGGTACCCAAACTTCTGTCGAAAATCAACATGAAAAATCCTGAAGCCAGAACCGGGAATGACAACAAACCAAGAATTGCAGTTACGAAAAACGCCCATATGGTCAATGGCATTCTGAAAAGGCTCATGCCTTTTGTTCTCAAGTTAAGCACAGTAGTGATGTAGTTGATACCTCCCAACAGTACTGATACCACAAATAGTGTCAAGCTCACCAACCACAATGTCATACCTGAAGCAGAACCAGTTGATGCTTGCGGCAGCGCACTCAATGGAGGATATGCTGTCCAACCACCAGAAAAAGGTCCTGTATTAAGGAAAAGAGAGTAAAACATGATGATACCGGCTAAAAAGAAAAACCAGTATGATAGCATGTTCAAAAATGGTGAAGCCATATCTCTTGCTCCAATCTGCAATGGAATGAGCAAGTTGCTGAACGTACCGGAAAGTCCCGCAGTTAATACAAAGAATACCAGTATGGTTCCATGCATGGTTACCAAAGCATAGTAGAATTCAGGTGAAAGTTTTCCAACTCCATCCGTAACTTCTATCCATTTACCCAATAAAGGTTTTATCCACAACAGATTTTCTTCTGGAAAACCAAGTTGCAGCCTGAAAATCACCGACATTGCTGCACCAATGATGGCCCAGATCATACCGGTAATCAAAAACTGTCTGGCAATTACCTTGTGGTCCATTGAGAAGACATAATGCCCAATGAAGCCGGTCTGGTATTTATCACCGTGGTGGTGATCGTGAAAATGATCATCAAATCCTTGCTCTTCAATGAGCACATCAGCTTGATATTTTGATTCTGTCTGTATCATGATGACTTCTTCTTTTTCTTATTGAGAAATTACTCTAAGTTCGGTTCTTCGGTTGTTGGCTTTTCCTTCTTCAGTATCATTGCTGTCGATTGGAGAAGCATCGCCATAGCCGGCGCTTTTTAATCTGGCAGCACTTACACCTTTTTCAATCAGTCTGTTCATTACTGAGGTGGCTCTTTGAAGTGACAAAGCTCTGTTAGCAGCAGGGTCACCAACATTATCGGTATGTCCTGCAACTTCCAACTGGATATCAGGATATTTGTTCAACAAAGTTGCTGCATAATCCAATTCGTAGTATGAATCAGCCTCAAGGTTTGAAGAACCAGTTTCGTAGTAAACATTTTTGAATCTGATGATCTTTGCGTCTGCATTGCTGGAGTCGGCTTTAACAGCTGCACTGATCTCTTTGGTAAGTTCAGTTTGTCTGGCTTTGATTTCAAAAGGCAATAATCTTTTTCCTTTGTTGGGATCTGCGTCAGTACCCCTGATATTAGCAAGATAGGTTGACTTCAAGCCTTTTAACCATTGTTTGTATGTGTCTCTATCTACTATCTCAACAATCCTTCTCATACTGTAATGGCCTTTACCACAAAGTTCCGCACAAGCAAGCTCATAGTTGAAGCTTTCCCACTTTTTGGGTCCTTCCGGATCTGTAGGATCATAGGGTTCATTCCATTCCGGATAAGCCCTTAGCTCTTCTCTCATCTGAGCCGTAGTTTTTGTAGGCTTGAATATGAAGTAAGTAGGAAGACCCGGTACGGCATCCATCTTTACCCTGAAATGAGGAAGATAGAAGTTGTGAAGAACATCCTTACTGGTGATTTTCACTCTTACTGTAGTATCTACAGGTAGAACAATTTTATCCGAACCAGCCAATATGATATCATCCAATGATGCGTCATCTGTGTAGTCAACGCCAAGTGGATTTACTGCCATATCTATGAGTCTGAAGTCTTTGTGCCCAATGACATTGTCTGCGCCAGGATATCTGATGTCCCAGGCAAACTGGTAACCTGTTGCTTCAATGTTGATGGCTTGTTCGTCTTCATCAAGGTCAAGCATGGTATTGTTCCAAACTACCAATCCTTTTACTACGAGGAATGCCATTACGACCGCGGGAATAGCAGTCCAAATCAATTCCAGTTTGGTATCATGCGCAAGAAAAAGGGCTTTGCCGTTTTTCTTTCCACGATATTTGAAAGAATAATAAAATGTGAGCCATTGTGTAGCAATAAAAACTATTCCTGTAAACAACAGGGTCACATTAAATAATGAATCTACTTCTTTACCATGCTCTGATGATGCCTCCCATGGACCATATCCAAGCATGACATCTTTGTAGTACACAGCTGACCATACTGTTGCGATCAGGAACAATACGCCAAATATGACCATCCATCCTCCGGTTGAGTTGTTGTTTTGCAACTCAGCCTCTTCTTCGCCTCTTATTTGAGCAGACAACTCTGACACTCTGCCTATCTGCAGCGCCACAACGGCGATCAATGCGAGTATAATTAATGCTATGAAGTAAGACATCCTAAAAGATTTATTTTTCTTATTTAATTTTTATTCAGTTGCAAATCCTATACGTGGTGGTGTAAGCTTTCTTCCAGGTAAGGATCGTTCTTTGGAGTAAGTGGAGCTTTAGACAATGCGTTCAAAACAATAAATGCAAATAGTCCAAGGAAGCCTAGCATTGTACCAAGTTCCAACAAGCCTGGGATTGTAAATCCACTGACAATGTTGGATGCGTGCTCTCCGTGGGCAGCAACAGCTTCTACTGCATGCCCAGCAGCTTCAGCACCGTGTTCTGCTGCACCATGTGCTTCTTCGCCTCCGTGTCCCATAACTTCATGGGCAGTATGCAATACACCAGGTTTGATCATCAGGAAGTAGTCAATCCAGTGGAATAAAAATACTATGATGGCTACAAACGAGAGTGTACCTGTTTTATACTTGGTGTCATTTCTTAGCAACACTATAAAGGGTAACACAAAATTTACCGCAATGTTGGCAAAAAACAGCACTGGATAGTTGTCATATCTCTCTTTAAAATATATGGTCTCTTCACCAACATTCGCATACCAGATCAACATGAACTGTGAGAACCACAAATACGTCCAGAAAATGGAGAATGCGAAGATGAATTTTCCAACATCGTGCATATGGTGCTGGCTTAAATTCTGATAATATCCATTTCCTCTAAGGTAAATAAGCGTTAATGCTACAAAACACATCAAAGAAACAAAGAAAGAAGCCAGACAATACCACGCAAACATGGTACTGTACCAGTGCGAGTCAACACTCATGATCCATTGCCAAATGAGTATTACGCTGGTAAAACCAATCACTGGCAGGAGAATCGCTGCAAAAAATCTTTGTTTCTTATGGATGCTAAAATCTTTATCAGAAGCTGCATTATCTTCTGATCTCGAAAGACCTTTGATTTTATTGATCAAAAAGATATAAATGCCCACAAACAATACAGTTGCGATCATATAGAAGTTGGGATTCAAAAATCCAGCTTTTCCCTTGAGTATTGGGTCCTCAGCAACAACAGCAGCGTCTGTCCAGTGGTACAGGTGGTGCAGATGCATATAATTGCCAATGCCAAGAATAACCATCAATCCCAATCCGAAAGGAAGGAAAGCAGTCACTGCTTCAAATACTCTTTTAAAAGCGACGTACCAACCGGCATAAGCCAATATACTTGCAGCCATAAAAAATGAAGCCATAACTGCGATACCTGTGAAGAATACTGAGTTGTGGAGGAAGTTGCTCCAAAAACGCGTATGCAATTCATCATCGCCAAACCATGTAATTCCCATGCTCAACAGACCAAGTCCCATGAGCACAAAAAGTGTTGTTCTTAATCCCGGAGAAATATTAAATTGATTCATCGCTCTAGTTTATCCTTTTTATTATGGCTATTAATGCTGACCTGCTTTATGTTCACTTTCCGCATGGGTATCATCTGCTGCAGGTGCCTCTTTTACAGTATCCACAGTCATGGTATTCATTACCATTGCATATGGCATATCTACACTGTTGAGGGTATTTTCTTTTTCGCTGTACGCCAGTTTGAGGTTGGTCGCCTGAAGTGACCTGATATAGTGGATCACTTGCCATCTTTCTTCATAAGAAAGTTTGTCTTTATAAGACCCCATGAGGTTTCTTCCATAATAAATGGCGTGATAATACCTGCCGTTGGTCGCATTGACATGTTCTTCCAATGTAAAATTAGCAGGCTGAACAGGGTATTTGCCACCATCTTCTCTTACTAAATATCCGGCACCATCTCCTTTTTCACCATGACAAATGCCACAATAAATATTGTACAGCTCTTTACCCTTTGCCAATCCTGCCTCAGTAATTGGAAATGGATTCTTCAGTATTTCAGCCATTGCAGCAGTTCTGCCTTCTTCAGAATCAGCATATGGATATGTAACACTTCCATTGGCAGGGATGGCCCTACCCTGGTGTGAATTCATACCGTCATTTGCAGAAATCAACATAGCACCTGCATCGCTTCTTGGAACACTTCCCCTTACAGGAACTCGTGGGCTTACCAATTGATGGTACTCTTCTTTTGTTCCCCACCTGTTGTAGTAGAAATAATCATACGTGTTGGCGTCTATGGCTACAGAGTGTGCCATATCCGGTATGTATTCACTACCTGTAGAATTTTTGCCGGGTTGCTGACAACTTTGTATAAAAAGCATCGTCAATACAACCAGAAAAGATATTTTAAAGATGTTTTTCATCGAATACTACTTTCTTAGTTGATATGTTTTACGTTCACCTCTGCAGCGCCTGTGCTTTGGAAAAATGCCTGAGCATCAGATTCAGATACCTCAGACTTATCAAAAGCTATACAGAATTTATCATCAGTGATTCTGTCGTCAAGATAGTTGTTGGTAATACCAGGCCCCATTCCGGACACAATATAAAATGTCACCACCATACCAATTGACGCAAACAATACTGTCAATTCGAAGGTGATTGGAATGAATGCAGGTACTGACCAGTATGGTTTACCACCAAAAATAACCGGCCAGTCTTTGGTAAATATCCAGGTCATCCCAAGGAATGCAGTCAGGGTACCGAGCATACCGTACACAAATCCTGCGATGTGGAGTCTTGATTCTTCAAGACCCAAAATCGGATCAAGTCCATGCACCGGAAACGGGCTGTACACATCCATGATCTCGATGTGCTGGTTTTTAGCAGCCTTTACAGCTCTGAGCAATTCTGTCTCGTCGTTGTAGAGACCGTATATTACCTCTTTATGATTTGCCATTATTATAACTTTCTATGGTTATTGACTTTTTTCTAAATATTAATGAGATTCTACTTCGCTGTGCTCATCACCATGATGGTGCTGATGTACTGCGTTTTTACCAACATATTGATCACCTGCAGATTTAAGGATAGACTTGATTTCTGCAACAGCTACTACCGGAGCTACTCTTGTGAAGATCAGGTAACAGAAGAAGAACAAACCAAGTGTACCCAGGAAGAGACAAATCTCCACCCATGTTGGTGAGTAATATGACCAGGATGATGGTAAATAATCTCTTGCCAATGTGGTCGCGATGATTACAAACCTCTCAAACCACATACCAATGTTGATCACGATGGAAAGGAAGAAGGTAAGTGTAATATTTCTTCTCCATGATTTTTTCCAGTACAACTGAGGAGATATTACATTACAGAACATCATTCCAAAGTATGACCACCAGTATGGACCAAATACCCTGTTGAAGAATGCGAACTGTTCATAGATATATCCTGAGTACCATGCAATAAATAATTCTGTGATATAGGCTACACCCACGATGGTACCTGTAAGAAGTATCACCTTATTCATGGACTCTATGTGCTCAATGGTGATATAGTCTTTAAGATTCAATACGGTTCTTGTGACCAACATCAGCGTTTGCACCATAGCAAATCCTGAGAAGATCGCACCCGCCACGAAGTATGGTGGGAAGATGGTTGTGTGCCATCCAGGTATTACTGAAGTTGCGAAGTCAAAAGATACAATGGTGTGTACTGAAAGTACGAGCGGAGTTGAAAGCCCGGCAAGAATCAATGACAATGATTCCCATCTCTGCCAGTGCTTTGCAGATCCGGTCCATCCAAATGACAAGAAGTTGTATACTTTTTTTCTGAAACCTTTTGCTCTGTCTCTCACTGTTGCGAAATCGGGAACAAGACCAGTATACCAGAACAACAACGATACTGTAAAGTATGTACTGATCGCAAAAACGTCCCAAAGTAGCGGTGAGTTAAAGTTGGGCCACAAAGGACCTCTTGTGTTGACATATGGGAAGATGAAAAAGCCCATCCAAAGTCTACCCATGTGGATCAAAGGAAACTGTCCTGCACAAATGACCGCAAAAATGGTCATCGCTTCTGCAGCTCTGTTGACCCCTGTTCTCCATTTTTGTCTGAAGATCAAAAGGATGGCCGAAATCAAAGTACCTGCGTGACCGATACCTACCCACCAAACAAAGTTGGTGATGTCCCAACCCCAACCTACAGTTCTGTTAAGGTTCCAGGTACCAATTCCCATGTATATTGTCCAAAGCACAGAAAATACATACAGACCCAGAAATATTGCTGAGATGATAAAACCTACGGTCCAGGCAAAAGATGGTGTTTTCTCTGTTGGAGAAATCAAATCTTCCGTTATCTGGTGATAAGTCTTGTGCCCTGTGATCAGTGGCTCTCTAATTTGACTTACTGGTGCACTCATTATTTATCTCGTTGTTTCTTAATGATCAATAATAATATTCAAAAAAAATTAAGCGTCTAAAGCTGAGTCTCTGTTGGTTACTTTCATCGTATAGTTAACAGAAGATCTTACGTTGATTTCTTCAAGTACGATGTAAGTCAGTGGATTCTCAAGTTTTTCAGACAAAAGATCTTTGTGGTTCATATCTCCGAAAGTGATGGCTCCTGTAGGACAAGCAGTCATACAAGCAGATTTTACATCAGCATCTCTCAATGCTCTGCCTTCCTGCTTAGCTGTTAGCTTACCTTCCTGCAATCTCTGGACGCAGAAACTACATTTTTCGATTACCCCTTTAGATCTGACTGTTACATCCGGGTTGAGTACCATTCTTGTCAAGTTTTCTGCGCCAAATGGAATCTCTTCTCCGAATTTTTTATATTGGTTGGCAGGGAATGAATCCGCTGTTGTATAATCCAACCAGTTGAATCTTCTTACTTTATAAGGACAGTTGTTTGCACAATATCTGGTACCAATACATCTGTTGTAAGTCATTTGGTTCAAACCTTCAGATGAATGGTTGGTTGCATTCACTGGACAAACGTTTTCGCATGGAGCGTTGTCGCAGTGCTGACACATCATAGGCTGATAAACCGTATTTGGGTTATCGATGTCGCCATAATAGTATCTGTCTATCCTCAACCATGTCATTTCATGGTGTCTTGATACTTCTTTTTTACCAACGATTGGAACGTTGTTTTCAGACATACAAGCTACAGTACATGCTCCACAACCTATACATGCATTGAGGTCGATGTGCATGCCCCAATGGTGACCTGTAGCGTATTTCTCATCATATCCTCCATAGATTTGTTTGCTATTAAGGAATTGAGCGTGCTCTCTTTTGTGGTGCAGCTCTTCCACTGCTTCTTCGAGTCCCTCAATATTGCTGGTGTAAATGATAGACCTTTCAGTAAGTGCTCCCTGGAATCCTTTAACACCAGTAAAATAGTTGAAAAATACAGTTGCAGCTTCGTCGGCATTGATGATGTTGCCTGTACCCTTTTCTTCTGCTTTTACACCCATAGTGTGATGGTACTGAACACAAGAGAAATGGTCTTCTTTGCCTACTTTTCCTGAAACAGTAACTTCAGCGCTGTATGGTTGTGCGTATGCACCAACTTTGGTTTGTACAGGGTTGACATTTACTCCGACTCCTGTTCCAGCCTGACCGGCCTCTGTCCTTCCGTAACCCAAAGCTATTGAAACTGTGCCCGGCATTTGTCCAAACTGCTGTATAACCGGCACTGTAAACTCATTGCCTCCAATGGTAAGCTTTACCAAATCTCCATCCTGAAGATCATTCATAGCTACCATGGTATGGACTCCGTCAAAGTTGACAGGTACAGCAAGGTAGTTGCCCCAAGATGTTCTGTCTACAGGGTTTGGCATTTCCTGCAACCATGGGTTGGTTGCATATTGTCCGTTACCCAATGAAACTGATTCGTAGAAAGAAATTTCAAGCTCGGTCGATGCTGGTTTGCCTATTGATCCGAAAACTGCACTCACATCTCCGCTGAATCCTGTAGCACTCACTGCTGGTGAAGTGGTCATCACCCCTAGTTGAAGTGCGTTGTCCCAGAATGCATCAAAGCTTGCAAATGTTGATTGACCTCCAAAAATCGTTGACTGCCAGTTGGCTTTCAGATAATCGAAGTATGGTTGATCGCTGTCTGCTATGTTTGCACTTTCTGCCCATGTCAGGTAAGAAAGTTCAGCTTGTCTTGAATCAAATAAAGGTGCAATGGTAGGCTGGATCAAACTCAATGTTGTAGCATTGGGTTGAGCATCACCCCATGACTCGAGATAGTGCGGCTTGGTTGCGATATAATCACAAAGCGCTGATGTCTCATCTGCAGATAGGCCTATCGCCACTTTGGTTTTTACCTTGCTCATTGCTTCAGCAAATTCCTTACCCATCACATGGTTGTATACAGGGTTTGCTCCGTCAACGATAAGTACATCAACTCCTCCTGCCTTCATTTCCGAAAGGAGACTTGCGAATGCTGCATCGTCGCCCTTCTTGGTAAGAATTGCATTTGAGAAATCAATGGTCGAACCATAATTACCCAATGCATTGTTGATGGCATTGACCAATTGTTGTTCCGCAGGGTTGTTGGAGCCAGATACAACAATAGACTTACCGGCAGCGGCTTTCAAATCTCCAGCTACTTTAGTCAATGCTTTTTTGGCCTTGTCATTCAGACCACTTGCTGGTGCACCACCACCAACGATGGCGTTGAACAAATGTGCTATTGCCACACCTTGTTCTGATGGTTTTATAAGAATTCTATTATCGGCGTTAGAGCCTGTAAGCGTCATTCCGTTTTCAACCTGAATGTGTCTAGACATTTTAGGTGAATGGATGTCCTTGATCTGTCTCATTTTTACATAGTCACCGGCAAATTTTGCAGGCGCAACCCATGTACCAAGAAAATCAGCTCCGAAACTTACTATCACTTCAGCCTTATCGAATGCATAACCCGGAATGGCCCTTACGCCAAAATTGGCCTGGTTTGCGTCGAGTATACCGGAATAAGACTTGTCGTCAAGAACGACAACTTTTGATGATGTATATTTTGCTGTAAATTCTCCAAGCGCTTTATCTGCTGTCGGGCTTATGCCTGCAGATTTGAGAATTCTTACATTACTTGCGGAAGCAAGCGCTTTTTTGATGTTGCTGTCGATGGTATCCCATGAGGCAGAAACCCAATCAGAACCGCTTTTTGCCATTGGCGTAGTGAGTCTGTTGGTATCATATAAGCTAAGAACAGACGCCTGTACTCTGGCTGAGGTGTTGCCCCATCCGGCAGGTGCAAGGTCATTGCTTTCTATTTTAATAGGTCTGCCATCTCTTGTTTTTACCAGGATTGCAGCATAATCACCTCCATCTACATATGAAGAGGCATAATAAGTAGCTACGCCCGGAACGATGGCATCCGGTTTTACAACATATGGCAAAGCTTTTTTAATGGGAATGTCACATCCCGCTGCTATGGTTGCTGCACCAAGTCCAAATCCCAAAAATTTCAGGAAGTCCCTTCTGTTGGACGCAAAAACTTCACCATTGCGGTCATCGGCAACGCTCTCCAATACGGAAAACTCCTGACTTGACTGCTCAAGAAACTTTTCACTGTTCTCGAGATCTTCCCGGCCTATCCAAATATTAGCTTGTAATTTTTCCATTATATATAAAGTAGAACTTTTCGAAAATTTATTTAATCCTTATTAATAGTGGCATTTCTGACATTCCAGACCTCCAATATCATTTACAGTAACTTTTGAACGTTTGCCTTCCTGGAGTTCTTTATGGAAGCGCTCATAGCTGTCGTAATAAGGATTCTCGGTGAATTTTACTTCTGTCTCTCTGTGGCAATTCACACACCATCCCATTGACAATGGTGAATATTGTTTTACAACTTCCATTTTTTCAACTGCACCGTGACAAGTCTGACATGCTACCTTACCGATAGATACGTGCTGAGCGTGATTGAAGTAAACGTGATCAGGAAGACCATGGATTCTCGCCCATTCGATTGGTCCCTGAATTTTTTTCTTTTCATCATTGGTAAGTGCTTTTACCAGGTTTTTCCATTGTGAAGCCACCAATCTTTCGCCTTCCGCGTCGAGGGCTGTGACACCTTTTTCTGTGATGTAACTGTCTGCCATCCATGCAGTATAAATGGCTTTCAATGTGTCTTCAGAAAGTTGATCGTAGTTTTCAAGGTATGTATTTGTCAATGGATCATATCCTATTGAAGCGTATATCTTGGTAATCTCAGCTGTACCATACTTTGAACCTACTTTGATGGCTCTGTGACAGTTCATACAAGTATTGGTTGCCGGGATAACACTGTGCTTTGATCTTCTTGCACCATCGTGGCAATACTGACAATCTATTTTATTTTCTCCGGCGTGAGTTACGTGTGAGAATGCAATCGGCTGATCAGGTTCATATCCTTGTTGTCTTCCGAGATTGATCGCTCTGTTGACTGTAGTGTAACCTCCAAGGATAACCAAAGCAAAAAGAAGGAATCCTACAACACCTTTCGCCCTCAAAGTCTGCCATAAAGTTGGCTTTTCGTAAGACATGCCCTGTTTTGCTGCGGACAATTGTTTGAGGTTGCCAATGATTCTGAATAATAAGTATGACAAACCTGCTAAAAATGCTGCAAGTACCCAATACAACCAGTTGTTGCTTTTCTTTTCAGCAACTACACCCTGAGCTGCGACAGGCCCACCTTTTGGAGCACCATATGAACCATCGTACACCCCATTGATATATGCCAGAAGCGATCCAATTTCGTCATCTGTCAATTGATCAAAATTAGACATCACTGTAGGCTTGTACTGATTCCAAAGTTCAAGTGCCCTAGGATGCCCTTTTTGAATCATGGCCTGTGAATTTCTGATCCATGAATATAGATCAGCATCATTGCCCCATCTTTCCTGCGCACCTCCCAAAGCAGGGCCGGTGAGCGCAGTTTTCATGTTCTTGGCGTGACACGAAGCACAATAGTTGGTGAATAAAGTCTTACCTGCATCTGCTGAAACCTGAGCAAAACTGAGGTTCATCGACATGACGAGCAGTGCCGCAGCGAGAAAAGACTTAAGAATGGATTGACCGGAAATTATCTTCATTTCTTCTTCTATTCTGATAATCAATTGATTGAATCGGTTGTGTATTTGATCCTGATTGTATTTGCCGCAAAAATAAAATTTGGCCATGATTTATATCATATTGTATCGAGGAATGTGAGTTATTTAGATAAGGTCTAAATAAAAAACTTTTTTTTGTCGTGTATATGGCAAATAATCATGTTTGGAGCTATGAAAAAACGAAGATAGAGCAAACATTACTAGTTTTGCATCCATGATGGATGAAATGCAGATGATAGATGTCATCATACCTGCCTACAACGAGGAAAAAAGTATTGGAAAAGTAATTGCAGATATACCCAAAGATTGGGTCAGAAACATCGTTGTTTGTAATAATGCTTCAACTGACAGAACGGCTATTGTGGCTGCTGAAGCCGGGGCAAAAGTGATCAATACTACAATCAGGGGATATGGAACAGCATGTCTTTCTGGAATAGACTGGCTCAGTCAACAAACTGTTCTTCCATCTATTGTCGTATTTATTGACGGGGACTACAGTGATTATCCCGAAAAATTGCCCGATTTGGTTGCACCAATTATCAAAGATGATTGCGATCTGGTAATTGGTTCAAGGGCACTCGGGAATCTCCAGCAAGGGAGCATGACTGTCCCGCAGATATTTGGGAATTGGCTGGCAACCAATCTTATTCGCCTCATATATGGATATCACTTTACTGATCTTGGGCCTTTCAGGGCGGTAAAGTGGCATAGGCTCATGGAAAGCAATATGGAGGATAAGGATTTTGGCTGGACTGTAGAACTCCAGGTCAAAGCGGCAAAACTAAAGTGGAAGACAACAGAAATTGCTGTCGATTATAAGAAAAGGATTGGAAAATCAAAGGTAAGTGGAACAATAAAAGGAACTTTGCTTGCCGGACACAAAATATTGTGGACCATATTCAAATTGATTTAAAAAATGTTACTCGTAAAAATACTGGCATATCTCTGCTTCGCGATTTACACCATCAGTCTTGTATATGTTGGATTGTTCTGTATCAATCAATTTTACCTTTTATTCCAATATATCAAAAAGAACAATCGTGAACCCCTGGAACCCGGCATTGAAAATTTACCACTTGTTACCATCCAGCTTCCGGTATTCAACGAAAAATATGTTGTTGAGCGCCTGATAGACCAGATCATGAAAATGCAATATCCCAGAGAGCTGCTGGAGATTCAGGTATTGGACGATAGCACGGATGACACCTTATCATTGACGCAGGCAAGAGTAGCACAATATAAAGCACAGGGATATGACATCAAGGTCCTACACCGCACAGACAGGAGTGGTTTTAAGGCAGGGGCACTCAAAAAGGCAATGGAAGTGGCTAAGGGGGAATTCATTGCCATCTTTGATGCTGACTTTATGCCCAAACCCGATTTCCTTCTGCGTACCCTTCCACATTTCAATGATCCTGCCATAGGCGTGGTACAGACCAGGTGGGAACATCTCAACGAAGATTATTCTTTGCTCACAAAACTTCAGGCTTTCCAACTCAATGTACATTTTACGATAGAACAAAAGGGTCGGGAAAACGGCAAATACTTTTTGCAGTTCAACGGCACAGCTGGAGTCTGGAGAAGAACCACCATTGAGGATGCCGGTGGCTGGGAAGCAGATACTTTGACAGAAGACCTCGACCTGAGTTACCGGGCACAGTTGAGAGGCTGGAAAATCCATTATATGGTGGACGTGACGTCACCTGCAGAATTACCGGCTGAAATGAATGGGCTAAAATCTCAACAATACCGTTGGATGAAAGGTGGTGCAGAAAATGCGCGCAAGTTGTTGCCGGCTGTATGGAAATCACCCCTCAACCTGGCGGGGAAGCTGAGCGCAACCATGCATTTGCTGGCTTCGAGTGTATTTTTGTTTGTGTTCCTGCTCGGCACATTCAGTGTGCCATTGCTCTTCCTGATCAAACCCGCCGGCATTGACATGTCGCCATTTACCATCTTCCTGGCATCGCTGGCCATCATCAGCATCATTTATTTTTTTGCGAATGTGGGCATTGCATGGAAAAAGGAAAATCCACTGAAAATGTTGGTCAAATTTATCTTCATCTTTCCCATCTTCATGGCCATGAGCATGGGGCTGGCATTCCACAATTCCATAGCTGTGGTACAAGGTCTTCTCGGAAAGAGATCTGATTTTGTGCGGACTCCGAAGTATGGCATCAGAAGCGTGGCTGACAGTTTCAAAAAAGCAAGTTATTTCAATTCAAAACTCAGCAAACAAACATTATTTGAAGGTTTATTGGCGGTATACTTCATCACAGCATTCGTGATTGGCATCCGTTACAATCTCAATTATTTCCAATTGTTGCATGCGCTTTTGGCCGTTGGATACAGCCTGATCTTTTTGATTGGACTCAAACATTCACGCAATTAAATACCTTGAAGAAGGAAGATTTGAGTGTTATTTCATGACTTTCGACTAAACTTAATCAAATTAATTATCCATAAAAATAATATTTATCTAGTCTTATTTAGCAAAAAGAATAGAATATGAACAATCTCTTGAACATATTCCATTCTCTCTCATAGTTCTAAACTATCATTTTTTGCTAAACCACAATTGTTTTTCTGATTTAGACTCTATGGCTATTACATTCTGCAAGCCGTCTAATAAAAAATCTTCTTTCGACGCCATTCCCCTATAGACATTTACTATAAATATGGCCTTGCTTGGAATTTTCTTAAAATATTTAGCAGGAATAATACAATGTCCATCGTCCTCAGGAATAAATACTCCGAATCTTTCGGATTTATTGGATTGACTTGAAGGTTCCCAAGGATTTGTGCTATTCATCTGACCATCCCAAATTACATACAAGGCAATGCCATTTTTATTTTTGGGATCAGCATTCCAAGACAATTCTAGATCTCCGGTTAGCACACGATTTTGATACCCTTCGATGACTTCAAAATTTAAAGGGTTTGGCATAATGATCTCTGGAGCATATATGGTTTTGGAAAAGGCCTTATTTTTGTTTTTGTCCACAATTGAGAACTCCACTTCCCGACCGTAAAGCTCTCGGATGTCTTCCTGTGAGGCCGGATCATCTCTCAAATCATCCCCTGTGGGAGTATATAATTTCTTATTTACATCATAATCAAACTTTAGATCATTGACATAGATGGTCCCTCCATCAACAATGCCTTCAGTCCCAGAAAACTCACTATTGGGTACACGAATGTATTTACTGAGGCTAAATCTTGATTTCTGCGCAACCCTGCCACTCCCAGGTGGATCCTCCATTGTCGCAGTATTACATACGATTGAAATAGCACTCTTAGTAAAAAACAAAAAGTCTGCATATACACCTAATTTTTCTTTGGCATCGTTGTAAGAGCTGATTGCATCGACAAGATCGACCTTTTTCACTTCCAGTTCTTCCTTACCACAAGAGGATATTACTAAAAGTAAAACAGCATAGTTTATTGTTTTCAACAAATTTCTCATGATCATTTTTTTTATAAATTAATCTAATTCATTATTCTCAACACAGCCGTATGGGGTAGGAGAATTGTATGTACATCCACTTGTCATGTATTGATAATAGCAATTATACATATGTGAATCCGGATTATCTGGGTTGGCTGCAAATACACTGGCTTTCCACCAAAAACCCCTCGTACCAGATTGAAAAGGCGATTGATGACATTGGGAAACTACCTGAACATATAGGTCGTCAATACTGCAAACATTTAATAAAACTTTTAGCTTTCCATCTGATGTCAACATGGTTTGGTAATCCTCGGATGCACATCTATGAGAATCTCCCTTTGATATCCATTCCACATAATAGTACGCTGGAATATTTTGATATCTTTTGCCATAGGATGTATTAATCAAAGCCATCGCATCACCAGGAGCACCAGGTATGCCATTTGGAGAGTTGCTTACTTCAAGACTTAACTCTGCTGAAATTACATCGTTTAGCCAATTTCTTTGAAAATCTTCACTATTATCAATTATCGCATCTATTCGAATTAACCCCTCTTTAGGTGGCTCAGTACAAGAAGGTGTAATAAATGACTGCATCAAAAATGGACAAACAGCTAAAGCCGTCTTAAATAAAATTTGTTTAATCGAATTTTTTTTCATGTTTTCAATATTCTACTTGGTTAATTAATCCCAATCCTCAGCTATGGCCAATTAAAGCTGTGATTGTTTAAATAATATGATGATAGACTTCCGTTTGCAACCGAAAGAACAATCCAAAAAAATCAACTCAATGGATATAAAACCCATTGAATCGTCCTACAAAACATATACTATATTGGAAACAAAAAGAATAGACTAATCTTCATAGGATAAGTCAGTTATTCAATTCTCTACTATAAAACAAATATATACACACACACACACTTTTACAAGTTTTATGCAAACATTATTTATATATAATTTAATTGGCGTTAATAAAAATACAGTTAGAGTGATCAGTTCAAATGAAAAACCTCCCTATCTTTATCAATCGAGTGAATAAACATATGTCAAAATCAATCGCCCTCATATTGAGTTTATTCTTTCTGAATTGCAGACCACTGGAGTCTGTGAGGGTGACAGTATATCACATCACCGGGCTTACTGCAAGTGGCGAACACACCGATAGCATTGCCGCTCCTTTTGTCGCTATATCCCGCGATTTACTGGTAAAATATCCCCTTCATTCCACCATAAAACTTTTGGATTGCCCTTATGAAGGCATTTACCTGGTCAAGGACAAAATGAACAAGCGCATTGTAAATACCGTAGATGTATTCTCCACTGATGCTTCCAGAAAATACGATCCCTGTGACTGTCTGATCGATATGCACACCCTTGAAATCGCTGATAATTTTGCCGATTCCCTGAAATCAGCAGAATTGATAATAAAAGACTAATTTTGGGCCTTACAGTCATTCAACTCAACATGCGGTTTTTTACCCTTCTACTTCTCTTTACAGGATTTTACTTACCAGTCATTGGACAGGAAACTATGGATACACTGATCAACTTACCCGAAGTTGCAGTATCACAAAGTCGTATCTCCAAAGGCGGCGAGCCCTCCATCAATGTTGTGGGTATTGATACTTTCATCATAAAAAACAGTCGAACTCTTGCGTTGGGCGATGTGCTTGCAGGCAGTCCTGAAGTATTTATTGCCAGTACAGAAAACTTTTCACAAGACATGCGCATCGCCATACGTGGCTTCGGTATGAGGTCTGCATTCGGAATCAGGGGCATCAAGCTGATCTATGACGGATTGCCTGAGTCAACTCCGGATGGTCAGGGCGATGTAGACAATATCGATCCTTCCTTGTTGGGTTCGGTTCAAATATATAAGGGCCCTGCAAACGGCATTTATTCCAATGCATCAGGAGGCATTATTGAACTGGAAAGCATCTGGCCGGAATCCGCGCTCAGTGTCAATGCCAATACCAGTGTAGGTTCGTTTGGTCTTATTAAGAGTGGTGTGGTCGTTGGGATGAAAAAGCAAAACTCGAGGCATATCTGGTCTTTTAGTGGATTAAACTATGACGGCTACCGCAACTACAGCGGCTATAAAAACTTCAATTTTTTGCTGAAGTCTTTGTTTCTTTTTAAAAGCAGTTCACTCCAGCTTGTAGCCAATGGATTCGATAGTCCTTTTGCAAATGATCCCGGAGGTATCACTTTGGAGCAGTGGGAGAATGACCCCAGATCGGCCAGAATTCAAAATGTCGATTTTAATGCCGGAGAGGGTGTTTCCCAGCAAAAGCTAGGTGCGATTTACAAAAAACAGATTAACAGTGATGTGGCATGGCAGACTTCTGCATTTCTGATGTCCCGCTCGTTCGAAAACAAGCTGCCTTTTACCAATGGTGCAGCGGTTTTTTATGACCGGATCTTTACGGGTGGAAACTCCTTTTTGACTTTGGGTAAAAATGCCAACTGGAAAGTGGGCATAGATGTGGATTATCAGAGGGACGCCAGAAAAAGATTCGACAACCTCAAGACTTCCATAGGCCCCCTTAGACTTGATCAGGACGAAGTATTTAAAAGTGCCGGTGTTTTTGCCAACTACAGCGTAAGAAAAAACAAGCTAGCTGTAGATGTCAATATGAGAGAAGAATTTATTGGCATCGATCTCAATGACAACTTTGCTGATGATGGTCTACAGGATGGATCCCAAAGCTTTTTTCCATGGAGTGGGGGTGTATCAGGCACCTATGAACTAAGTAGTGGATTGCATGTCTTGGGCGTATTATCGACAGGCTTTGAGACCCCGACGCTGACCGAGATTTCCAACAATGCCAACGGTCCGGGCTTCGCTGACATCACACCCGCAAGAACCTTCAACAAAGAAATAGGCTTGACTTTCTCCAAAGGGCTCTTCCATACCAGGCTCAATTATTTCCACATCGGATCCAGCAATGAACTTCTGCCATACGAACTGCCCGCAACACCCGGAAGGATTTACTATAAAAATGCAGGAGCGAGTGTTCGCCAGGGAATGGAATACCAGCTGGATATAAAAAGTGAATCTGCCTTTATGGTGACACTTGCCGGAAACTTTTCGCAAATGGAATTCCAAAATGCCAGTGGGGAGGACAAGAAAATACCAGGTATTCCCTCTTCTTTGCACCAATTGCGACTGACCAAAACTTTTCTTCAAAAGCATACCATATCGGCCAATTTGAAGTATCAGGGCCTTGTTTATGCAGATGACAACAATGGCGTAGCCATCGATCCGGTTTATTTTTCAGGTATAAATATTGGCAGCGAATTTTCGATCGGTAATGTACATTTTAATCCATCGGCAGGGTGGCAGTATGTATTGAGTGACAAATATTTTTCCAATATTTTTATCAATGCTGCCGGCGGAAGGTATTATGAAGCAGGCCCCAGAAGTAATTTTTTCCTGCAGTTGAAACTTTCTTTCTCTAAATAGCAAGACAGGACTTAGAACAAGTTTAGAACCGCGGTAGCATAGACCCCTGCGGTTTCTGTCCTCAGTCTCGACGGACCAAGAGAAACTGGCTTTACATTTCGGCTTTCAAGGGTTACAACTTCTTCCGGAGTGAAATCTCCCTCCGGGCCAATGAATACGAGTGCACTATCAATAAATGGAGCGTGTTCTTTGAGATGGCTGACAGGTCCCATGCAGTGGGCAACAAACCTATTGGCATAAGGAATTTCCAAGACTTCCTTGATCGATTTCAAAGTATGAATATTGGGCAAGTAGAGGTTTTTACTTTGCTTCATAGCGGTAACAGCAATTTTATGCAGTCTTTCCATATTGATCCGGGGCCTTTCACTGCGACTGGTCTGGATGAAAAAAATTTCATCAATGCCTATTTCTATTGCTTTTTCCAAAAACCATTCGGTGCGGTCATTGCTTTTGGTTGGTGCAATGGCGATGGCTCTTTTGACTTCGCTGTATTTTGGTACAATTGTTTTACTGAGTATTTGAAGTATTACATTTCGTTTTCCGACATCTGATATCTGGGCTTTGACAAGATCGCCCAAGCCGGAAGTCACTTCTATTGTGTCACCCTGACCTAGTCTTAATACTTTAATGGCATGACGGGATTCTTCTTCGTCAAGTACGACCGTGTTTTCGTCTATAACTCTACAATAAAATAAGCTCACGGATTGTTATTTGTCGGTTGTTTGTCAAAAATACCTATGTTTGCACACCAAACCTAAGCCTTTAGTTATTGTTTCATTAAAAAAAGTGAAATCTGCATTTTTTCAGCACCATTTTGTTGATAAGATGTATTCAAAAGATATAGTAAAAAGCAAATGAATATTATTAGCATAGTTCTTCAGGTCATCCTTAGTTTATCCATACTTGTTGTACTCCACGAATTCGGCCACTACCTGCCTGCTAAGTGGTTTAAAACCAAAGTCGAAAAATTTTACCTCTTTTTTAATCCATACTTTTCTTTGTTTAAAAAACAAATCGGTGAAACAGAGTGGGGTATAGGATGGATCCCCTTTGGAGGTTATGTGAAGATTGCAGGTATGATCGACGAGAGCATGGACAAGGAGCAGATGAATCAACCTGTCCAGCCTTGGGAATTCCGTGCAAAACCAGCTTGGCAGAGGCTCATCATCATGGTTGGTGGTGTTTTCGTCAATTTTGTGCTGGGCTTCCTGATCTTTGGCTTTTTGTTGTTTTACTATGGCGAATCTTATTATAAAAATGCCGATGTAAAATACGGCATCATGGTAGATTCGCTGGGCATGGAGCTGGGTCTTCAGGATGGTGACAAACTGATCAGCATAGGTGGAAAGCCGGTAGAAAGGTTCTCGAGAGGCATTTTCACTGAAGAAATTGTATTTAACAATGCGTCGACCTACGAGGTCAACAGAAATGGTAGTGAAATCACCTTGCAGGTTCCTACAGGGTTTGCGAAAAGGCTGACAGCTCCTGAGAACAAGAACAAAGGCCTCATTTACGAAAGATATCCTCAGCAAATTGCCAATGTTTCCAAAGAAAGCATCGCTGAAAAATCAGGTCTTAAAAAAGACGATATCATCCTCACAGTCAATGGAAAGACTACAACCTTCGTCAATCAGTTGAGTACGGAGCTCAAAAAACACAGGAACGAAGAAATTTCTTTGAATGTGTTGCGGGCTAAGGATACCATTCAGACAGTGGCGAAGCTTGATTCTACAGGAACATTGGGTATAGAGCTTTGGGGAGCAGATAAGTTTCTCACCATCTCCCGGGAAAAATATTCACTGGCCCAGGCATTGCCTGCTGGTGTGGACAAAGGAATCTCCTTTTTATCCAATCAGATCAAAGCTTTCGGCCAGATGTTCAAAGGAAATATCAAAGCTCAGGACAGCCTAGGTTCTGTCCTTTCTATAGCAACACTGTTTGATGCCAGCTGGTCATGGGAAAGGTTCTGGACCATCACAGCCATGCTCAGCATCATTCTTGCATTTTTCAATATTTTGCCCATCCCTGCATTGGATGGTGGATATGTATTGTTTTTGCTTTGGGAAATCATTTCAGGCAAAAAACCGAGCGATAGATTTATGGAAGTCGTTACTACAGCAGGTTTCGTCATTTTATTAACCTTAATGGTCTTTGCACTAGGTCTGGACATCAACAGATTCTTCAGATAAATGGAAAATTTTTTTGAATTCTTCGACTTACCTGTCAGGATTGAACTGGATGAAAAAGAATTAAAAAGAAAATTCCTCAAAAAGTCCCGGGAATATCATCCGGATATGGTTGGATCAGACGATGCTGCTGCACTTGAGAAGGCAGAGCGCATGTCGGCTTTCACCAATGAGGTGTACAAAACCTTATCCAATAAGCAGGAAAGAATTTCTTACATTTTACTTTTGAACGGACTGGTAGGTGCTCCCGGACAAAACCAAATGTCTCCGGAATTTCTGATGGAAGTCATGGAACTCAATGAAGCCATCATGGAATTGCAATTCGAGGAAAACGAAGCCGCAAAAAAGGTAGTCCTGGACAGAATCCAGCAATTCAAATCAGAAATTGAGCAAGACGCACAGTCCCACTTTACTGCATTTGATGCAGGAGATCACTCCCAGCCAGTCCTCGAAGGCATCAGGGATTATTTTCTGAAACACAGGTATTTGCTCAGGATGGAAGAGAATTTTAATAAAACGCTCTGAAAAAGATATCTCAAGGGATTGCCAGAGTTAATAAAACTTTTATTTAAAGCAACATTGTTAGTTGTTTCTTTTATATTCGGCCGTAATAACTGATACTCAAATTTACACTAATGCAATTCCGATTCTACCTGGTATTTTTATTATTTTCATTTTTTGCACAATCTTCAAATAGTCAGGATATCATATCCACTGGCAATATCTTTTATACAGATACTATAAAAGCCAGCAATTTCAGATTGAATTTTGGGGATACTCTTTTTCTTTCACCTGGTGTTCCTGCTTTAATTCAAGCGTGTAACAGCATTCAGATAGACGGAACTGTTTTGGGCCGTGGACTAGGTTTTCAAAATAGCGGACCAAGCAGTGATGGTAATGGGCCGGGAGGAGGTTTCTGGAGTAGTTCTTCAGGAGCAAGTGGTGGAGGTTATGGTGGTGTTGGAGGCGCAGGTGGCTACGATAACGGCGATCCCATACAGTTGGGAGGAACAACATATGGTACTACAATTGGAATGGACATTGACATGGGATCAGGAGGTGGAAATGCCAGTAATGCTACTGGGGGTAACGGAGGTGGCTCTATCACAATTATAGCTCCTTCGGTCTTCATAAATGGAGAAATCCGTATGGATGGAGGTGAGGCATTTCAGCCAGGTGGTGGTCAAGGAGGCGGTGGAGGTTCCGGAGGAGGAATCAAAATCATAGGTATGAATGTTACTTCGACCGGTGTTTTATCTGCCAGGGGAGGAGATGGTTCAATTGGTACATCTACCGCAAACGATGATGGAGGCGGTGGAGGCGGCGGCCGTGTAAAAATCTTTTATGAGATCAATTTCTCAAACCTGGGGTCTATTGATGTGAGTCCAGGTCTAGGAGGAATTAATGGAACATCCGCAGGACCTACGGATGGAGAAATCGGAACAGTTCACATGTCAGTCAGTACAATGGAAATGTTGCCTGAGTGTGTAGTTGCACCTATACCAGACTTAGGTTTCTGGGCAATAATGATATTAATTTTAAGCATGTCTATTATAGCCATTGTACATGGTTCGCTTGGCAAAAGTAGACAGTCGTCATTTTAGATAATGACCAGAATAATTTGTTTATCTATAGACAATATATAGTAAACAAAGCAAGCCCACAACCAATCCTCCACCTTCTCTCACCAACTCAACGTATGGTGTCTCCGCCTTCATTTCTTCTGTCACCGAAGGCATGCCATCTTTAAACCACTGGATGAGGTGTGGTGCATAAAATCCGATGGCTACCACAAAAGCAAGGATGAGGATACGATTCACCCAAACATTTCCTTTACCAAACAACTTGAAAATACCTACCAAAGCAATGGCACCATAAGCAGCCACCCAAATCAAAGGATCAGGGTCGTTGAACTGTACGCCAGCGAAAAGGACCATCAGAAATATAATGAAAACAGTAGTAAACTTGCTCATGGCTAATTCAATTTGTATGCAAGATTAAAATCTGAAAGCAATTTTGCAAGTCTAAAATCTGCATTCACCTTATAAGAGCCTACCACCATGTCCATGATGTAGTCCTGATTGTTAAAAGTGACGATTTTCAACTTCATGGTGTGGTTGCCTTTGTATTCCTGGCTGATTCTTTCAAACAATTCCAACAGGTTTTCATTGACTTCCTCAATAGGAATTTTTACAGTAATCGACTTGGTCAGTTTTTCACCTACGGTTTCCAGCAACTCGATGTTGTTGATCCTTAAAAACTTCCTGTCGCTGTTGTAACCTTTTTGGTACACACAATCTATGAACAATACCTTACCTTTCTCAGCGAGGTACTTGTAGTTCTGGTAGTTTTCGTTGGACAAAAATATCTCCAATGAGCCATTGTAATCCTGGAGCTGTACCTTGGCATACCCGTTCCCTTTCTGATTGACACCGTGCATGACTTCCGTGACAATGCCCGCTAGCTTCATCGGCACATCTGTCGTAAGGTCTGCCTCGTTGAGCGAGTGGGTGACAAAATAATTGAGCTCAAGCTGGTAGTCGTCCAGAGGATGTCCGGACAAATAGATCCCGGTGACTTCTTTCTCCTTGTCCAGCATGACGATCAAGGGCCACTCATCGCTCTTTGGGGCTTCCGGAGTCGTGATTTGCATGACATCCATTTCTCCAAATAGCGTGGCCTGAGCATTGTCTTTCTGGGATTGGTACAGTTGGCCAAACCTGAGCAGGTGTTCAATAAAGGTATCATAGCCGCCTGAAGAAGCAAAATACTGAGCCCTGTGTATTTCGGAAAAAGTATCAAGGGCTCCACCCATGACCATGCTGTCCAGACATTTTTTATTGACGGCCCTCAGGTTGAGGCGCTTCATCATGTCAACCACACTTTCAAAGGGACCATTTTCAGCACGCTCTGTAAGGATGGCTTCAACCGGCCCCTCTCCTACTCCTTTCAGTGCTGACAAACCAAATCTGATCTGCCCTTTTTTATTTACTGAGAAATTGAGCTGACTTTCGTTGACATCAGGTCCGAGGATATCCAGCTCCATTCTTTTTCCTTCTCTTAGGAAAAAGTTGATCTTCGAAATATCGTTCTTGTTGTGGCTCAATACCGAAGCCATAAACTCCGCCGGATAATGGGCCTTGAGATAAGCCGTCTGGAATGCAATGTATGCATAACAGGTAGAGTGGCTCTTATTGAAAGCATAAGACGCAAAGGCTTCCCAGTCAGTCCAGATTTTTTTGACGACGTCTTCAGGATGGTTGTTCTTTAAGCAGCCTTCAAGGAACTTCGGAAACATCTCATCGATGATTTTCCTGTTCTTTTTACCCATGGCTTTACGAAGCATGTCTGCCTCACCTTTGGTAAAGTTGGCCAATTTCTGCGACAAGAGCATCACCTGTTCCTGATAGACCGTAATGCCGTAGGTCGATTTCAGATATTCTTCCATTTCAGGCAGGTCATAGACGATGTCCTCCCTGCCGTGTTTTCTATTGATAAAGTTGGGAATATAAGCTAGTGGGCCTGGACGGAACAAGGCGTTCATTGCGATCAGGTCCTCAAACTGGTTGGGCTTGAGGTCCTTGAGGTATTTTTGCATGCCCACGGATTCATACTGGAAGATGCCCACAGTCTCTCCTTTTTGGAAAAGTTCATAGGTCTTTGCATCCGTAAGATCGATGGCGTCGATGTCGAGTTCTATTCCTGTTGTATGTTTTACATTGGCGACTGCATCTTTGATGATCGACAAAGTCTTCAGACCCAAAAAGTCCATTTTGAGCAGGCCTGCTTCCTCGGCAACCGAGTTGTCAAACTGGGATACGAGCAGGCTACTGTCTTTGGCAGTGGTCACGGGGATGACTTCCGTGATGTCGTAAGGAGTAATGATGACACCACATGCGTGAATGCCTGTATTGCGCACAGACCCTTCCAGTTGCTTTGCTGTACGAATCATATTGCCCACTTCCCCATCTTCGGCGGCCAGTTCACGGAATGTATAAGCTCTGTCTCTGTCTTCGGAATCCAGGCTATCCTTTAGCTTTGGCGAAATGTCACCTTCGGCCAAAACTGCATCCAGTGTTGCTGACAAATGGCTGGGGAATGATTTGGAAACCCTGTCTACAACATCCAGGGGAACGTCAAGTACTCTTCCGACGTCTCTGAGCGACATTCTTGCCGCCATGGTACCATAGGTGACTATCTGGGCGACCTGATTTTGGCCGTATTTATCAATGACATAATTGATGACTTTTTCCCTGCCATCGTCGTCAAAGTCAATATCTATATCCGGCATGGATACCCTTTCCGGATTGAGGAAACGCTCAAAAAGTAAGTCATAGGCTATGGGGTCGATGTTGGTAATCCCCAGGCAATAGGCTACGGCAGATCCTGCGGCACTACCCCTTCCCGGCCCTACAGAAACCCCTAGGTCGCGTGCGGTACTGGTGAAATCCTGAACAATGAGGAAGTAGCCGGGATAGCCCGATTTATTGATGACGTCGAGCTCAAAGTTGAGTCTTTCTTCTATGGCTGGTGTTATGGTACCATATTTCTTTTTTGCACCAACGAAGGTGAGATGGCGCAGATAGTCTTCCTGCATCGTAAACTCCTTGGGAAGTGGGAATGCAGGTAAAAGTATGTCCCTGGCCAGGCTCAGGTTCTCAACCTTAGAAACTATTTCCATCGTATTGTCCAATGCAAAGGGCACATCTCTGAATACGTGGTTCATCTGCTCCTTCGTCTTGAAATAAAAGTCGTTGGATGGAAATTTGAATCGTTTTTCGTCATTTTTCCTGGCACCTGTATTGATGCACAGCAATACGTCATGGGGTTCGGCGTCTTCTTCATTGAGATAATGCGAGTCGTTGGTGGCAATGACTTTGACGTTGTATTTTTTTGCAAATGACATCAGGACTTGGTTGACATCTTCCTGGCTGGTGCCTGTGCCATCGATGTCCTGCATACCATGCTGTCGCTGTATTTCTATATAAAAATCTTCTCCAAAAAGGTCGTGCCACCATTTGAGCAGATTTTCTGCTTCTTCTACATTGCCTCTAAGTATAGCCTGTGGGATCTCTGCTCCGATGCAGCATGAGGTGGCTATCAGTCCTTCGTGGTATTGGACCAAAATTTCCTTGTCAATCCTTGGGTACTTGCCGTACATGCCCTCGATATGACCCAGAGAGCATAGCTTGCTGAGGTTGCGGTAACCCACTTCATTTTTAGCCAGAAGCAGTTGGTGAAATCTTTCGTCACTTTCTCCTTTTGATTTTTCAAACGACAACTTGTGTCTGTTTTTGACCATGTAGAATTCACAGCCAACGATAGGTTTTACCCCATTTTTTTTAGCTTCTTTTACAAATTTGAATGCTCCAAACATATTGCCGTGATCGGTCAGAGCTACTGCTTGCTGGCCGTCATTTTTGGCCTTTTCCATCAACTTACCGATGTCGCTCGCCCCATCCAGTAAAGAATATTGTGTGTGGTTGTGTAAATGGCAAAAGTCTATCATGCTGGTGCTGAATGCATTAAAATTATAGTAAAAAAATGGACCTTATGCTGAGACCTGGTGCTACACAATCAGATCATTGCGCTGCTTCCCATATCGACAAATATACATATGAGGGGACAATATATGTCCGATTAAAGACTTATATATTTAAAAAAATACTAAGCGCCTGCCTTCAGTTTTTTGATTTCCTCGGTCAGTTTAGGTACCACTTCAAAGAGATCGCCAACTATGCCATAATCTGCCGCTTTGAAGAAAGGAGCTTCAGGATCTTTGTTGATCACCACAATGGTCTTGCTGTTATTGACTCCTGCAAGGTGTTGTATGGCTCCTGAAATTCCAACAGCAATGTACAAATTGGGTCTGATGGCTATACCTGTCTGACCGACGTGTTCGTGATGTGGTCTCCAGTCTGCATCTGCCACCGGACGTGAACATGCTGTGGTGGCGTCGAGCGCATCAGCAAGGTCCAGGAGTATATTCCAGTTTTCAGGACCTTTGAACCCTCTTCCTCCTGAGACGACCAATTCTGCTTCAGGAAGCGGTGCTCTGCCGGAAAGGGTTTCTTTGGCAACTACCTCGATGGTCGAAGGCGGGACGTCAACTTGCAAGGATTGTACACTGGTTGCACTTCCCATTTCCTTCGGCTGGATGGAATTACCTAAAACGGTAATTACTTTTTTATCGGTGGTGATGGCGTAAGTCGCGAAAGCTTTGCCGGAGAAAACTCCTCTCTTTACCTGAAGCTGGCCTCCTGTACTTTCCGGAACGCTGTTGGCTGCAGAAACCAATCCCGCACCCAACTTGATGGCCACTCTTCCCGCCGTCGCTTTGCCATTGGCATTTGCTTTGATAATGACCGTATGGCAAGATAGTTTTTCTGATGCATCCGCTATGACCTTGCTGTAGACTGCAGAGTCATGAACTGGAACCTGATCAATTTCATAAACTTCATCGGCGCCATAAATGCCCAAATCTCCTGCATTGGAAGCTTTGCCTACAACCAATACCAGGCACTTGTCCTGGCCTGCAGTCAATTTTCCGAATGTAGCGAGTTCGAATCCGCCTTTATTGATGGTGCCATTGTTTGGCTCAACGATTACTAAAACAGACATGTGTGTTTATTTTTTACCCTTAGGGATGATTTTCAATGATTAAATGACTTTGGCTTCTTCGTGGAGCAGCCTTACCAATTCGGCAACATTTCCTGCGTCTACCAATGTGACACCTTTTTTTGCCGGTGGTAAATCGTGTTTGATGACTTCGATGCGTGACGATGCTCCGACAGGTGTAACAACTTCTAGTGGCTTTCTTTTGGACATCAAGATGCCTTGCATATTGGGAATGCGTTGCTGCGCCATATCTTTGGCTGCAGAAATTACGCATGGTCCGGAGAGCTTCAGGGTTTCTGTACCACCTTCGATTTCCCGTCTTATGGTTTTTGCATCCCCATCTACTTCCAGTTTGTTGGCAAATGAGACATAGGGAAGGTCGAGCATTTCTGCCAGCATAGCACCTACTTCCGCGCCATTGTAGTCAATGGTTTCTTTTCCAAGGAATATGATGTCGTATGATTTGTCTTTTGCCACAGCTGCAATCTGGCTGGCCACAAAAAAAGAATCTATAGGATTTGCGTCTACTCTGATGGCATCGTCGGCGCCAATCGCCAGGGCCTTTCTAATGACTATGTCGTTGGAAGCATCACCCACATTGATGACGGTGACCGTACCTCCAAGTTTTTCTTTCAATTCTACAGCTCTGACCAGTGCGTACCACTCATCGTATGGGTTCATGATGAATGAAATGCCATCAGTGTTGAAGTTTTTCCCATCTGAAGAAAATGAAATTTTTGAAGTGGTATCGGGAGTCTTACTTATACAAACAAGCGTTTTCATGCTTTTCAAAATTTGAATGTGATGGCAAAAATAAAAGTAACTGGGTAGCAAGAAGGATTTGTAATAAAAAAATACCCAAAAATTTCTTCCGCTTGCCTTCCACAGGATTTAGTTTGCCAATTTCTGTGTGATCATTTTTTGGTACCACTATACCTTATTATATAATAGAACCAAAATGTTTTCGAATTCGTTATCATAAACAACGCACAAGACAGTACTGTTCATATGCCAATTATTGAAATAAAAGACACTGATCTTAATTATGTTGTGACCAGGTGATGAAATTTCTACTTTGAGGTATGTGAACAGATCAAATCACCATAAAGGAGTCGAAGTTTGAAGGATCTATCGCCGGCATGAAATAAAACATACCAGCATCTACTTTTTATATGGCAATTGAGACCATTTACAAATGAATAATTCAATTATAAATCAATAAATGTATTATATTAACTCATTATAATACAATATTAACACATCGTTGTTAATATTGTAAATGTATGGAGTTTTGAATGGCCATATCTTTGCATTATAATTTCAAAAGAAAATTGACATGGGCACGACTAAAAAATTCTTGAAGAGCAAACCATTGTGTAAGGTAACTTTTAAACTTCCAAAAGGTATTGCAATTGACGCAACTAAAGTTGCATTGGTAGGTGAATTCAACGACTGGTCTCCGCTGGCCAATCCAATGGACGCCAACAAAGATGGTTCTTATAAGACTACTCTTGATCTTGAGTCTGGAAAATCTTATGAGTACAAATATCTTATCGACGGAGCGATCTGGGTAAACGATACTGACGCTGATGCTTATGTATCAAATGGTATCGACGAAGGCCAGAACTGTGTAGTTACGCTCTAATTCTTTCGGGTAACAAGTGAGTAATATAAAAGCCCCTGTCTTCGCATAGGACGGGGGCTTTATTTTTTTATTGAACCAGGAAAGTCAGACTATGTTACGCCATAGTTGTAGCTACTCCAATGTTTTTTAATTGTTTATTATCACAATTTTCTCTTTTGCATTTGCCATAGAGATTGAGTGCGTGGTGCTTGACTTCAAAATTGAGGATTTCACCCATCATGGTTTTTATTTGCTGAATGCGTGGGTCGCAAAATTCCAGTACACTGCCACAGTCAATGCATACCATGTGGTCGTGCTGTTTGAAGCCATAGGCTTTTTCATATTGCGCCAGATTTTTCCCAAACTGATGTTTGATCACAAGATCGCAGGAAACGAGCAATTCAAGTGTATTGTACACTGTAGCTCTTGATACCCTGTAATTCTGATTCTTCATATGAATGTACAAAGCTTCTGCATCGAAGTGGTCGGTCCTGTTGTAGATTTCCTCCAGAATGGCAAACCTTTCAGGTGTTTTCCTCAGTGCATTTTTCTCCAGGTGAAGGGAAAAAATACTCTTTACCTCTTCAATGAGTTGTTCAAGCTTTTCTGTTGTCGTTACTTTCATCCGATTTTAATGTTTTCTCAATCCTTGTCACACTCATAACGCCTTCCAGCTTCTTAATCGTTTTCAAAATAAGATTGAGTTGATCTTTATTATTGACAAAGATAGCGACTTTTCCCTCAAAGTAACCTTCATTTCCTTCGATGGACAAGGATCTGATGTTTAGACCCAGATTTGTGGATATCTCGTGGGTGAGCATTTGTATCACACCAACTCCGGAATCAACACCCGTGATGAGCAACTCTGCAATGAAACTTCCGTGCGGATCGTCTTCCCATTCGGTTTTCAAAACACGGTAACCGTAGTTGCTCAACAGCCTCGATGCGTTCGGACAATTGAATCTGTGGATCTTCAATTCATTGTTGGAAGTAAGGTATCCAAAAATCGGGTCTCCCTGCACCGGTGAGCAGCAAGTCGCAAATTTGAATTCGTACGTATCTGCAGGTTCGCCGTTGACCAGAATCTTGGATTTGTTTTCTGTTTTCTTTGAAGGACGTTTGACTTCCTTTTCTTTAACAGGGCCTTCGGGTTCAGCCACTTTTTTGACTGCAAGCAACCCATTCTCAATTTCAAATTTCTTGAGATCGAGGTGAACTTCTTCCTTGTACATAGCGAAGTAAAACTCCAGACGGGAATGATATCCGTAATGTCTTACAAGGAAGTCGATGTTGTCTTCAAAACTGATTCTAAGATTTTTAAACTTGCGCTCGATGGTTTCTTTTCCATATTCAGCAAAAACCTTCATTTCTTCCTTCACCGAAGCTCTGATCTTCGCTTTCGCTTTTCCGGTCACTACCAACTTCAACCATTCCTGTGTAGGTCTTTGGTTTTTGTTGGTCACCACTTCTACCCTATCACCGCTCTCCAACTGCGTACCCATGGGCACCAGCTTATTGTTGATTTTAATAGCCTGAGCCCTTGAGCCAACGTCTGTATGGATCTCAAATGCATAGTCGAGTGCTGTGGCTCCTTTGGGCAGGACCCGCATTTCTCCTTTTGGAGTAAACACATAAACTTCCTCGTGGAAGAGATTGGTTTTGAAATCACTCAAAAACTCAAGTGCGTTGGTATCACTCTCTTCCAGCAGGCCGCGAATGTTGTCGAGCCATGCGTCAAATACGTTGTCCTGTTGTTTGACCCCCTTATATTTCCAGTGAGCAGCAAATCCCCGCTCAGCTATCTCATCCATCCTTTCAGACCTGATCTGCACTTCTACAAACTTTCCACCCGGTCCGATGACCGTTGTATGAAGGGACTCGTATCCATTGCTCTTGGGTGTGGTTATCCAGTCTTTGAGGCGCTCAGGTATGGGTTTATACACATCTGTGATGATGGAATAAATGGCCCAGCAAATGGATTTTTCCTTATTGATCGGAGCTTTTGCGATGATTCTCACAGCGAAGATGTCATAAATCTCCTCGAAGTTGACATTCTTATTTTTGAGCTTGTTGTAAATCGAAGAAATGGCCTTACTCCGTCCTAAAATGCGGTAATGGATGTCATCTTCCTCGAGCTGCCCTTTGATAGGATCTATGAACGACTCAATATAATCCGCTCTTTCCATCTCAGAGTTCTGCAGCTTGGCTTCAATTTCTTTATAGACGTCGGGTTCAGTGATTTTAAGGCAGATGTCCTGTAACTCTGTTTTTATCTTATACAATCCCAGACGGTGAGCCAGGGGAATGTAGATGTAGTCTGTTTCTGCGGCGATCTTGAGCTGTTTGTGTATGGGCATAGAATCTATGGTCCTCATATTGTGCAGCCTGTCTGCCAGTTTGATGAGTACGACACGTACATCATCGACCAGGGTACTGAGTACTTTTTTGAAGTTTTCTGCCTGAGCGGATTCCACGTTATAAAGGCCATCGAGTTTGGTCAGACCATCTACGATTTTCCCCACCTTGGGACCAAAGCGCTCAAAAATTTCTGTCAGAGTGACGTCGGTATCTTCTACTACGTCGTGCAAGAGCGCACAAATGATGGCTGTCGGGCCAAGACCTATCTCTTCATAACAGATTTTAGCCACCGCTATGGGGTGGTAGATATAAGGTTCTCCGCTCTTCCTGCGCTGCACTTTGTGCGCATCAAGGGCAAGGTCAAAAGCAGCATGGACATGGATGTCGTCTTCCAACGACATATTGGGCTTCATTTCAGAAATGATTTCTTCAAACTTCTCCTTAACGGCCGACCTTTCTACCTGCGATATCTCTTTCCCTTGCGGCATGTACAAAATTTTTCTTTACTTGCCATTTACGATGATTTCCAATATGGAAAACTCAGCAAACTAGCGTATACAAATATAAATGAATTTAGAGGAGTTATGGTTCTTTCGCTTTTCAAATATTCTGCATTTAGAATTAAATGCCGCTTTGAAGCTTTGAGAATGTATTAAATTACACGTTATCACCAAATTAATAACGGTTATTTTGTGGCCTTTGTTGATTCAGGATCTCAATATTCCTTCATATTCGTTAAATAAACGCTAAATGAAGCTTATACCTGTGTCTGTGGCCAATAATATCGGTGGAATTGCCAACTACATATGAATAAGCGGTGTATCTTTGCGGCTTTTTTCATGGGAGGCATCAAAAATCAGAAATTTTCTTCCTTCCGCAACAAGTACCTTCATGCAAGATATCAGAAACATCGCCATCATTGCGCACGTTGACCACGGCAAAACGACGCTGGTTGACAAGATCATTCACGAATGCAAAATCATTGACGAACGCAAAGATTCAGGTGAACTCATTCTCGACAACAACGACCTCGAAAGAGAAAGAGGGATCACCATTCTGGCCAAAAATGTGGCAGTAAAATACAATGGTGTAAAAATCAATATCATCGATACTCCTGGTCACGCCGACTTTGGAGGTGAGGTAGAGCGTGTATTGAAAATGGCCGACGGTGTGCTTCTTTTGGTCGATGCATTTGAAGGTCCTATGCCACAAACCAGATTTGTACTCAACAAAGCTGTAGAGCTTGGCCTCAAGCCTATAGTTGTCATCAATAAGGTAGACAAAGAAAACTGCAGACCCGAAGAAGTTCAGGGCGATGTATTTGATTTGATGTTTAACCTCGGAGCAACAGAAGATCAGCTGGATTTCGTGACCTTGTTTGGTTCGTCAAAACACGGCTGGATGAGTCATGACCACCGCATCCTTACCGATAGCATCCGTCCATTGATTGAGGCTGTTTTGGACAATATACCAGCTCCGACTGTTGTAGATGGTCCTGTACAAATGCAGATCACTTCTCTTGACTACAACGTATTCCAGGGAAGGATTGCCATCGGAAGAATATATAGAGGCGAACTGAAAGAAAATCAGGACTACATCCTTTTCAAAAAAGATGGTACCCAGAAAAAAGTGCGCATCAAGGAATTGTACGAGTTTGAAGGTCTCGGCAAGAGAAAGGTCACGGATGTAGAATGTGGAGATATCTGTGCAGTAGTTGGTCTTGAAGATTTTGAAATCGGGGATACCATTGCAGATCTCAATCAACCTGAAGCACTCAAAAGGATTTCTATAGACGAGCCTACAATGAGTATGCTTTTCACCATCAATACTTCACCATTCTTCGGAAAGGAAGGAAAGTTTGTTACATCAAGACACTTGAGAGACAGGCTTGAGAAAGAATTGGAGAAAAACCTGGCACTCAAAGTGGAGCCTACTGATACAGAAGATAAATTCATCGTTTACGGTCGTGGTGTACTTCACTTGTCTGTTTTGATAGAAACCATGAGAAGGGAAGGATACGAGCTGCAGGTTGGAAAGCCGGTAGTAATATTCAAAGACATCGACGGGCAGAAGTGTGAACCGGTGGAGACATTGGTCATTGATGTCCCGGATGCCAATGCAGGTAAGGCCATCGAACTTGTGACTCAAAGGAAAGGGGTCATGCTGGTGATGGAACCAAGAGGTGACGTCCAGCATTTGGAGTTTGATATTCCTGCAAGAGGTATCATCGGTTTGAGAAATCAAATCCTTACAGCAACACAGGGTGAAGCGGTAATGACACACAGATTTAAGGCTTATGAACCTTTCAAAGGTGATATTCCTGAGAGAAACAAAGGTTCTATGATTTCCAACGAACAAGGTCAGGCTTTGGCATATGCCATCGACAGACTCCAGGACAGAGGACGCTTTTTTGTTGATCCAGGCGACCAGGTATATATTGGTATGGTGATTGGAGAACATTCCAGAGAAAACGATCTCGGTGTGAATGTTTGTAAGGGCAAAAAATTGACGAATATGCGTGCGAGTGGTTCTGACGAATCGATGAGGATCGCTCCGAAGATTGTATTTTCATTGGAAGAATCTATGGAATACATCAAGGAGGACGAATATTTGGAAGTAACGCCTTTGTCGCTCAGAATGAGAAAAATCAAGTATACTCCGTAGGGAAAGTTGTGAATATTTAAATTACTTGAAATAAGTAATCCCTCGGCATTAAGGAAATTTATTTATTGGTTTGGTAATATTCTTTTCCGAGAGTTGAAATAGTTTATTCCATTTTTAAAGGATTGACCGTATCTTCGTGGTATGGACAACATATTTATATCAAATTTAAAGATAAAGAAGGTAAGACATCTTCAGGACTTTGATATTTTATTATCCGAAGATCGAAAAAGGCATTTGCTCTTAACTGGAAAAAATGGGTCAGGAAAAACTTCTCTATTAACCTCACTTCCTTTCACTGGTGTACATTCAGTTAAAAAGAACAACGATGAAATCATATTTTTCAACGACAATACTGCAGCGACATTTCCAATAAATGAAGGATCTGGTAATAATATTATACATCTAATCAACAGCAATCGATTTAATAATTTCTCTTTCTCAGCCTACAGAGAATTAAAAGTTGAAAAATCAAAAGGAGTAATTGATCAAATTAGCTCCAATTTAAAGGATTTTGAAAAATTCCTAGCTAAAAAGAGGACTGAGCAAGCCTTTTTATCTTTTGAAACCGGGCATGAAAAGGAAGTCAAAAAAATTTCTGATTGGTTTGGGCGTTTAGAGATATCTTTAAAATACCTTTTAGAAGATGATTCTCTTCGCTTGGCTACAAAAAGAATAGAAGACAAAGTTAGTTTTACGCTTAGTTCAAAAGTGAGAGAAGAGTTTGATTTCAACACGCTAGCAAGCGGTCATAGTTCCATCTTATATGTTTTTTTTGCAATTATGCAAAAGATGCAAACTGAAGGTTCCAGTTTCGATTATAATGAACCTGGGATTGTAATAATTGATGAAATAGAAGCACACTTACATGTTTCTTTGCAAAAAAAGATTTTGCCATTTCTTACAGACTTTTTTCCCAACATTCAATTTATTGTTTCTACTCATTCTCCGTTCATATTACAGTCTTTAAAAGATGCTGTAATTTTTGATCTGGAGACCAAAAAAAGGTTTGAAGATTTTTCTCATTATTCATCAGAAACGATTCTTGAGACATTTTATGAAATCGATAAGTTTAGTGAAGCAATGAAAAAAGACATGATAACTTATGAGGAAATGATAAAATCGAAGAATGGTGTTCATAAAGAGGAAATACTCAGTATGAGGAAACAATTTTTAGAAGTCCCAGATATTGAGGTCAGTTATTGGATCAAAGATATGGATATCAAATACCGGGATAAAATTAAGGCCTTACTTGCTGATGATTAATATTATAAGAGACCCACAAATTCCTGATGCCCTTTCTAAAAATTCTTTTGATGGAGTGAAAGAAGCATTGATTAAAATGCAACATTATAAATGTTATTTGTGTGAATCGAAAGAAAGTATAACTACACACATTGAACATTTCAAACCTAAATCCCAAAAAGGTGGAAAATATGAATGGCAAAATTTACTACTTGCCTGCGATCACTGCAACAGTATCAAAAACTATGTTGCCGACAAAATCGAAGGTTTTGAACTTTTGGATTGTACCAATTTTGACACCATTATTACAGATGAAATAGCTTTCTATTGTGGTGGTATGCCAAGAGAAAAAGTTCGAATTGAACCAGTAATTTCTGATGGAGCTTCTAAGGCAATTCAAGATACTGTAAATCTTCTAAATCAGATTTTCAATTATAATAGTGAGTCGCTGGCATTTGATGCAAAGGCTCTGACAGATGAAGCCATTAAGGAGTTAAAAAAACTTATGGATTTAATTCATGAATATGAGTTCAATAGCTTTTCAGAGGAAAAGAAAAATCGCCTCAAACTTGATATAAAAGATAACCTTAGCGTTGAATCTCCATTTACAGCTTTCAAAATTTGGTTTATAAAGGCCCGGTATTCTGGAACTGAATTTATGGAACTCCTTCCAACTTTTGATGAATAATCGTTTTTAATATTTAAAGTCAAGAAGTATTAAATACATCCAATATGACATCAAAAAAAAGTAAAGTTTATAAAGATAAGCATGGGAGAGAATTTATAAAGAAGGCTTATTTCGTGGGTGATAAAATGAAGTTGAAAAGAATATATTTAATAGATGGGATGCCTGCAGATGAATTTTATTTGAAAAATGCAACCCAATTGGATTTTTATCAAAACGGTGACTTTGAGTATCTAGTTCCGGAAGAAGATACTCCTGAGAATTTTAGTGATGAAAATATTCCAATATAGTTCTTAATTGACAGAAGTTAATCTCTTTTACAGGGTCAAAAGTTCATATTGAAAAATGAATTGCAATAAGAAAGTTTTAGTTAATTCATACTTTGACTCCCGAAACTGAGTTTTTATCCCAGAGTAATACTTAAATTATTTTCTTCATCTTGACTAAACCATATAGGAGCAACACTATCCCAGTAATCAATTAGACGCGGGTCCTTGACTAGTCCGATTATGATTTCGCCTTCATGCATTTCCTTATTTGACTTTTTAAACTTGATCAAATAGGATACATATTCTTGATATCTGTTTAAGGAAAATTAATGAATACTTACAATTTGTTATATCAAATAAGGCTTAGTCCAGAAAAAAATCAAAAAATTTTTGTCACACTTTGATTGGCCCTTGCTTATTGTCATATAAGCAATCAAAATGGAAAAATTTATTCTGGTTTTTTTGACATCTTTTCTGTTCGCAAATGGTATGCTTGCGCAAGATGAAGAAACTTTTGCAGACAGCATCCACGTCTTTCAATGGTCTGCGGCAAATGCTTCATGGGTCTTAAACGGAAGAGACATCTATACCATGGAAGGCCAACTCCCAAAAGAAAACACGTACTACAGTCTGGTCGGAAACATCTGGACCAACGATAAAAAATACCAATACACTTATGATACCAGTAAAAACCTGGTCAAAAGATTCAGACAAGATTGGGACGGAGTACAGAATACCTGGACAGATAAGTACGATTATGAAAACACCTACAATGCTCTCAACCAAAGAACAAGCTCCATAAGAAAAGACTTGACAGCAAACGGCTGGGTTAACGGAGTAAAATACACCTACCTCTACGATGCCAATGGCAACCTCATTGAAAGGTTGAAGTTCAGATACAATAGCACGACAGGAAGTTTTGAAAATGACATCAAATACGACTATACCTATGATGCCGGCAATCTCAGGTTGACCAACACGGTTTACGATTGGAACGCAGCAACCGCCTCCTATGTACCCGATAGCAAGTACTCCTATCAGTACAACAATGGAATAGTAATGCAAAGAACCCATTATGCTTATAATGGTGGAGCATGGCTCGAGGATGCCAGGACTTTGTATACTGAGGGCGATGTTGAAACGGATCAGGATCTGGTGGGTGTAAGCTGGAATAATGCCTTCCAAAGACAAAGTTTTGTCTCTGCAAACAATGCACTTGCGGTCAGTTGGGGCAAGGTTCAAATACAATATGGTGATGGCCAAAACTACCTGCGATGGGAGACCCTTCAGGAATCAAATGTCCATCATTTTGAAATTGAAATGCGTGATGGCAATGAAGTTCCGGCATATGTGGGCACAGTAAGTCCAGGTAATGGAAGAGGTGGAAATGAATATGTATTTCCAATCCCATCCTATATCAAAGAAACCTTGCTCAGAGTTGTTGAAGTCGATGAAAATAGGGAAAGAAGTTTCTCGCCATGGCTCCATTATATACCGATGCAAAAATTGATTCTCTTTCCGAATCCTGCCACCGATGAGATCAATATTTTTCCAAACCCTGGTGCGGGCACCATTCTTCTGAGAGACCTGAATGGTGCAATGATATCAAAACAAACAGGCACGGGTGGAAGAGTCGATGTGCGCAATCTGCCGTCGGGCACCTATTTTATCTCCTTAGTTGGCGCTGATAATAGCCCATCCATTCCCTTTATCATTCAACGATAAGTTGTCCTAAAAAACCATCAAACTTCATTTGTGATGAAACATAAAATCGTGTGTTTTATAGTCCTTCTTTTGTCCATTTCCATCGACACCATTGCTCAGGATCTTGCAGCGGGTGACAAATTGATGAGCAATTTTTCTGTGGGTTATGACCTCAATAAAAAGATCAGGATTGGATTGCAGTCCATGACCATTGCTGACCGATCCCTACAGTATTTGAGTTACGGTCTTTCCGGCCAGTATCAAATCAATAAAAGAAATGAAATAAGTCTGGCAGCTGACCGAATCCAGATGATGGATGGCGGAAGGTTTTCGGAACTGTTCCATTCCATACAATTGGGTTATGAAAATTCAATTAACTCAAAAACATACGGTTTAAAAAACGGTGTTGCCCTGGAATCAAATTTTCCATCCTTCAGAAAGTACAAAAACAGGGTCATATTTTCCTCTGAATTTGTATTGAAAACCAACTTCACAGCCTTACGTATAAGACCATTTACAGAAGCAAGATTGTACTACTATCATGGAGGAAAGGGCATCAATTATTACAACCCTGAGGGAGATTTAGTGATCACAAAATCACCGAATGACTTCCATAGATATCGCGTCTATCTGGGCATCAAAACCAGACCTTTCAAACAGGTACACCTCAACATAGCCTACTTTTTAAATCGCGAATTTAATTCTAATCTTTTTCCATACAGTCAACTGAATGTACCCAACAGGAGGGGAACCAAAACGATAGCTCCTTTCAACAATTACAACGGAATATTTACATCTCTATCATTTTCAATCAATTAAAAAAAAATCAAATCATGAAAGCAGGTATAACTACAAGAGGAATCACTTATGCAGCTATTGATGAGCATATGATTCATTTTTATTCACCCAAAGCAGGCGACGTAGCTTTGTTTCAGGTGCAAAGCATAGGCAAACACGATTCTATTCAAAATACGACAGGCAATAATTCTTACTTGTTTGAAGGAGATCAGTTCCTTGGAGTATTTGGAAGCAGGTACGCCACAGAACAATTTGAAGGTTATGTCCCGGAAAGCCCTGAGCTCGAACTCGAAATCCTTGGAAAAGGCGGAGTGGTAGGTAAATTGGCCAGCATGCACGTCAAATTGCAAGACGCAGGGCCAACAGTGGTAAAGCTGGTAGGGTATGCTGTGGATATCAGGGGTAAAGTGGTCAATTCCATTTATAACAATAAAGCTCAGGTCTTATTCAGGGGAACAAAAAATACAAACTTTCAAACCATATTATCGCTGGGTTGCTCCATGGACTCCGGAAAAACTACAACAGCAGCATATCTGTGCAGGAGCCTTCAGAAAAAGGGGTATCGGGTAGCCTTCATCAAACTTACAGGTACTTATTACACCAGAGACAGACACTATGTAAACGATTGTGGTGCTGACTATGCCATCGATTTTGGAATGGCAGGATATCCATCTACACACCTGTTGGAAATCCACGAATTGCTCAACCTCTATCAATTTTTAATCGATGATGTGGCCCGTCAAAAACCAGACTTTGTTGTCATCGAAATCGCTGACGGCATCCTCCAACGCGAAACAGAAATGTTGCTGAACCATAAGTTATTTTCATCGCAAATTGATGATGTTGTTTTTTCTGGTCTTGACAGCTTATCGGTATTATATGCCATAGATAAACTGAGCAGCATCGACCTCAAACCTAAAGCCATCTGTGGTGTGTTCACCATGGCTCCCCTGTTGATCAAAGAAGTAAGTTCACGCACGGAAGTTCCTGTCCTCACACTTGACGAACTGGAGAAAACCGAATTATTTGCTCACTCTAAATTGGCCATGGTAAGTTGAAAATATCCAGAAACATACTCCTTAAAAACTACCTGCTGAGTCGAAAATTTGAAGTTGCAGGTTTGATCGGGCTGGGCATGATCAAAAACATTTTGATGCTCATCCTTCCCATAAGCCTTGGTAAACTTATAGCCATCTACATTAAAAAGGGTGATGGAAATACTTCTTTGGATACTGTTTGGGGGGTCGGGACAACGAGTGATCTGACTGTAACTACATTCTTTGTTGTTCTGATCCTCCTATTATTTCTCAGCCAATATTTTTATTCTTATCGCTTGAAAGCTCTGGAAGAAAATTTTGCACTTTTTATAAAAAAACTGGTTTTTGCTGCCCAATTGAAAACCAGATATGAGGTTTTTGTCCAAAAAGGCCACGGTAGGTATTTGTTGAGGTATTCAGGAGATCTGACTTCAACGGGCACTTTCCTCAGCAAAGGTGTCATTGACCTTTTTATAGATGTGGTATTGCTGGCCATTGCATTTACCTGGATTCTTCAGTTCAATCTCATTGCCGGAGTTATTGTCATCAGCACTTCTCTTTTGCTCTTTTCCTTTTTATTTTGGGTCAATCAAAAACTTGAGGCAATAAGCACGAAAAAAAGAGCTGCAAAGTCTGGACTTCTTGCTTTTACAAATAGGGTTTTGTCCCATATCTATACCATAAAAGTATTCAATAGAAATACAAGGGAAATGGCCTCCTTTGAGAAAAAAGCTGTCAAAGTAAAAGACAGGAGCCTAAATGAAGCTCAATACAAGGCTTTTATCCAGGCATTGATTTCATTGATGCAGTATGTCACTTTACTCGCAGTGGTCATCCATCTTTCCAGAGACAGTGTAAATTCCAGGGCCGAAATTTTGGGCTTTATCTTTATGTATCTCAATCTTTTGCCCCTTTTTAAGCGATTGATGGCAGTTCAGACCATCCACAAACTTGGCAATATTTCTTTCAAAAAAATAGTCAGGGTATTTGAGGAAGACCTGGAATCCGACCATATATATGAAGAAATTACAGTGCCGCTCAAACAAATTAAATTGAAGTATGACGATGAAGATCTTGAATTTAAAGCAGGAAAAGTCAATATTTTACGATTTGAAAACAGCAGTGCATGCAGCAAATTTTTTCATTGTTTTTTAAAATTAAATGAAAAAGACTTATTCCCAATGCACATCAATGGCAAGCTTGTAGAAGGTCAGAACTCATTTTTATGGAAAAAGAAAGTCTCAGTTATATCTGGCTCTGTTCCACTTTATGGAAATACTGTAGCTGAAGCGGTGACCTACAGTCAAAAAACCGAGCAAATTGCCCGTGCAGAAAGGATCCTCCATTGGTTCCAAAAATATACGTACGACATTCAGCCTTTGAGCATCCATTCGAATATAGGAGAAGATGGCAAAAAACTAAGCGAGGCTCAATCAGACTTACTCAAAGTTGTAAGAGGTCTTGCTACCGGCAAAGAAATCATTTTTGTTGATCACTTCGATTCCAGAAGTGCTGCACTCAATGAAGCCCTTGCCCAGTTTTTAAAGAAGAATGCGGAAAAACATCTGGTTATTCAAACTGAAACTTCAGCGCTGGAAAAAATCAACCCGCTTGAAATGAGTATGTCATAAAAATGACCACCCGCCCTCTCACGCTGTATATCCAACCATCCAGTTGATGCCATATTTATCGGTCAAGCTACCGAAGTATGCGCCCCAAAACATGTCTGCAAGTGCCTGGGTTATGGTGCCTCCTTCCGACAATTCATTGAAAATTCGTTCAGTTTCTTCTCGGCTGTCTGTCTCGAGATTGATGTACATATTGTTGCCCACCTTTACCTCAAAACCCATTTCTTTCGGCGCATCAGAAGCCATAAGGAGGTAGGTGTCCAGAACAGGAAGTTCTACATGGAGGATGAGATTTTTCACTGTGTCAGGCATGCCATTGCCTTTATCTCCTCCAGGAAGGTCACCAAAACGCTGGATGCCTCCAACAAATTCTGAACGAAATACTTTTTTGTAGAAGTAAAAGGCTTCCTCCGTATTTCCGGGAAAATTCAAGTAGGTGCTTACCCTCTTCTTTTGGTCAGACTTCTTGATTTTCCTGAGATAAAACTGAGCTGAAATGTACTCGTCCAGATTTCCTAAGCCCATGGTAAATCCTTCCTTAAAGCCCATCTCAATGATGGATTCAAGTGACTTCAAGTCGTCGAAGCTTATGTCTATGTTGACAATGGTTTCCTCTCCATTGTCCACAAATTGGTAATTCCAGTAGGCAGTAGGTTTAGTGTCGTTTTTTACCGCATTTTCATCACAAAAAGCATCCTGCCCTTTAAATCCTGTTTGCGGTGTGATGCTCTGATATTCAAAAAGACACCAATGTACATCCCCCTCAGGTCCTTTCATATAATAATGCCAAATGCCCCCTTCTTTGAATTCCTGTGCGTGAGAAACACACTGATAAGGTTTGGGAGCCCACCACATGGCAAGAATTTCTGCATCTGTAAACGCTGCCCAGACCAGATCTAAAGGTGCAGCAAAACTGCGCTCAACTCTGATCTTATGGTCTTCTTTCTGTACTATAAAATTGAATATGGATGGTGCTGTCATTGTATGATTTTTTAAAGCGATTTTTAATTTTATGTTTACTTTTTGTTCCTTTTGAGCATGGCCAAAACCTCATCCAGCTGATCGAACCTCTTAGCCATGATGGCTTTAAATTGCTCAATCCATTTCTCTATATCTTTCATCTTTTCTGAATTTACTTCATATATCATTTCTCTTCCTGACTGCCTTGCAGTAACGATCTCGCACTCACTGAGGATCTGCAAGTGTCTTGAAACCGCCTGCCTGCTGGTGTCAAAATGTTCTGCAAGAGCATTGGGCGTCATGCTGCCCGTGGCGAGAAGCAGGATGATGGCCCTTCTTGTAGGATCAGCAATGGCTTGAAAAATATCTCTTCTGACAATCATTTGCAACTATATGATTGCAAATATATGTGCAATTATTTGATTGCGCAATAGTTTGGTGAAAAAAATCTTTATAAGTGTCTGAAGAGCATATTTGCCGGTATTTTTAGAAAAAAAACAATTTCTAAAGCCAGGTTTTAAGTATTTCTTGATTTAAGATTTCAATATTTTCAGCGAATTTTTGCGTTCTCTTTCAGAGTTCTATGCGGGAAACCGCACTTAATCATCTTCTCCCGCTGAATTCGCTGAAACTTGCGCTTAAAGGGCAATCTTGTGACCTACAATTCATAAAATCATTCCTTCTGCATGACTCCCCTACCACTCGCCATGTCCATATGCCGCTCATCATATTTGTCTTCCAATAGCATTATATTGGCATTAATTTTATCATCAAATAATTTTCGAATGAAGAATGCAGTGATGATTTTGATATTTCTTTGCACACTTGGTATGGCCAGGGCGCAAGATTTTACAGGAGACTGGAGTGGAGAACTCAGTGTCCAGGGCATGAAGCTCCCATTGGTCATGCACATCAGTCAAAACGACAATGTTTTCGTGACTACCCTGGACAGTCCCATGCAGGGAGCCAAAGGTATTCCTACAGGTACAACGACCGTAAATCAGGATTCAATAACAGTAACCATACCGGCAATTGGGGCCATATACCGCGCAAAGATGGTCAATGGTAAACTGAGCGGTACTTTTACACAATCGGGCATGTCTCTCCCGCTGGAATTGTCCAGGGGAGCAGACGCTATGGTGATCAACCGACCCCAGGAACCTAAGCCGCCTTTCTCATACTCGGTTGAGGAAGTAAGTTTCAAAAATCCCAAAGCCAACAACATCAGCCTGGCGGGCACTCTCACCCTCCCAACAGGCGTAAAAAACCCTCCCGTTGCCATTATGATCACCGGCTCGGGTCCCCAAAACAGAGATGAAGAACTGCTGGGACACAAACCATTTCTCATCATCGCAGATCACCTGACAAAAAATGGAATTGCAGTGCTTCGATACGACGACCGCGGCGTAGCAAAATCAGGAAGTTATATTCCGGAAGGGAAAAAAGACAACACCTCCTACGACTTTGCCGATGATGCCTCAGCTGCACTCGACTATCTTCTAACCCGTGGAGACGTCATCGATCCCAAAAAAATCGGATACATTGGCCACAGTGAAGGCGGACTCATTGCTCCAATGGTGGCAGCTAAGCGAAAAGATGTCGCATTTTGTATTCTGCTTGCCGGACCAGGCGTTGACGGTAAAGAAATTTTATTGACGCAGTCCAGAAGGAGCGGTGAACTGAGTGGCGCCAGCACAGAATTTCTAGACATTAATGAAAAATATTCAAAACAAATCTATGACCTGGTCATTGCCTCTCCTGATCAACTGGAAGAAAAGCTCAAGGCTGTGCTCAATGATTTGAAGGAAAAATACCCTGAAGCCGGGAAAGCGCTGGATGAAAAGACCATCGATGCTCAGATCAAATCCATCACCTCTGACTGGATGAGTACATTCTTAAGCATTGACCCGGCAGATCATCTAACCAAAGTCAAATGCCCTGTTTTGGCCATCAATGGGGAGAAAGACTTTCAGGTTCTTCCTGACATCAACCTGAAAGGCATTGAAGCTGCACTCCAAAAAGCAGGAAACAAAGACGTCACCATCAAAACCCTGCCTGACTTAAACCACTTGTTCCAGCATGCAGAGACAGGTGCATTTGAGGAGTATGCTAAAATTGAAGAAACCTTTGCTCCTGAAGCTTTGGAGCTAATCACGACATGGCTTAAAAAACGATTTTAATGCCCAAAAAAGCATACAGCAAGGGATACTGGTGGATACAGATCATCAGCTGGGGTATGATGATGCTGACCAATTTTTGGTCTAAAGTGTTACAAGCAGGCGAAGTACCTGCGCTGTATTATTTTATTGAGGGTTTGATGTTTTTTGTTCTGGCCATCATTACCACAAACATCATCAGAAATTACTTCCAAAACATCAGGTTGATTGAAGAGCAATCCGGGAAAAAGTATTTGAAAGCTTTTGGATTTTCTATTGTAATGGGATTTGTTTTTTCAATCATCCTTATAGGCTTAGCTTATTTGGTTTTCTCATCGATGTGTATCGAAAAGGAGTTTGGCATGAGCTGGCAGGATATGGCTTTCAGTACGCTCAATGTTGTTCTTTTTATCATTTTGTGGGGGGTGTTTTATGTTGTGATCAAATCAACAATACGCCTACGAAACGAAAAAATAAAAAGACTAGAGCTCGAAGCTGCATTAAAAGAAGCACAGCTCAACACCCTGAAAGGACAGATCAACCCTCATTTTATGTTCAACAGCCTCAACAATATTAGGGGCCTCATCCTCGAAGATCCGGCCAAATCAAGAGAGATGCTTACCCGTTTGTCAGAAATGTTGAGGGCTTCTCTCAACTCAAATAAAACCGATGTTATTACGCTCAACGAAGAAATACAAACGGTACAAAACTACGTTGCGCTGAGCAAAATCCAGATGGAGGATCGATTGTTGTTTGACCTGAACATCCGGAATGGTCTTGAAGATGCCACGATTCCACCCATGGTATTGCAATTATTGGTTGAAAATGCCATCAAACACGGCATTGCCAGTCTGCCAAAAGGAGGGTCTGTCACCCTAAACATCCAAAATAAAGAGGACTTGCTCGAAATCCTGGTCAGCAATGATGGATATTTCAATAATCAAAACACTGAAAGCGGACTTGGTCTCAAAAACATCAAAGACCGGCTGGCGATTTTATACGGAGGTGAAGCCAGTTTTAACATTGGAAATGAAGACGGCAAAGTGGTGGCCAGACTTGTTATTCCATACAGAAAAACGAATGGATGAAAATAAAAGCCATCATCGTAGAAGATTCCAGACTCGCCCGCAATGAGCTCAGGTTGCTGACAAAATCTTATGATGTACTTGAGGTTGTCGCAGAAGCAGAAAATGTTGACCAGGCATTGTCCCTCATAGAAATCCACAGGCCGGACCTGCTCTTTCTCGACATCAATATGCCCGGCAAATCAGGGTTTGATTTATTGGAAATGCTGGATGATGTTCCGAAAGTCATTTTCACTACGGCATATGATCAGTACGCCATCAAGTCATTTGAATACAACGCATTTGACTATCTGCTGAAGCCAATTGCCCAGGAGCGTTTTGATAAAACCATGGATAAAATCATTGGGGTATTCGAACATGAACGGTCTTCAAAAACTGAAAAGAGCCTCACAAGTCAAATCTTTGTCAAAGACGGCGACCGCTGCTGGATGGTCAAATTGGGTGACCTTGAGATGTTTGAAGTCGAAGGGAATTACACACGTGTATTTTTTCATGAAAACAAAGTGCTCATTTATAAGTCACTGCAGAAAATCATTGAAACACTTCCTTCCGGGGACTTCTTTCGTGCCAATAGACAACAAGTCATCAACGTAAGGAAAATAAAAGAAATAAGCCCTTGGTTCAGCGGCAATCTTAAAGTCATCATGGAAAATGGGAACACTGTAGAAATCAGCCGGAGGCAAGCCAGCTCTTTCAAAGAAATGCTCAGTTTATAGGGCTGTAGACTTTTGTCTGTTCTTATCCTTTGAATACATTTAAGTTCAGGTAATGATTTCTAAATTTACCATCCGGATCATAGACATCGGCCAGCTTCCTGAAATCCTGCATCCTGGGATATCTTTCTTCCAATAATTTTGGATCTATGGTAAATAGTTTTGCCCAATGTGGCCGGCAATTGTATTTCGCCAAAATGTTTTCAATCTTGGGCAAAACGGCCATGACTTCAGGTGTTTTTTGTTTCCAGGTGCAGTGGATGGCTACACTGTCTCTCTGATAACAAGGGCTCAGCCAGAAATCATCTGCGGCTATTGTTCTGATCTCTGAAATCAATAAATGGGGATAGATTTCATCCCTCATTTGTTCCAACTCCAGCATGGCTGCTACCGCATTTTCCATTGGGATGAAGTATTCTGATTGTAATTCTTCTCCTGCGCTCGGCGTGAATCCCATTTTGAAGTGTGGCAACCGATCGTACCAGGGGCCGGGTACACCCATCTGATCTGAACAAGCTTCTGCGGATAATGCCGCGATAGGGTGCATGTTTTGACTTGCTGATTTTGCGCCAAAAAAATCGCTTCCCATTTCCACCATGTTGGGCTCCACCTTTTGTTTGACCCAGACTTCGCTCACCTTTTCTCCCATCCAATCGGTAAACAGGCTGACACTGTATCCCGCGGCCATGATTTCTTCGAAGTTTTCTTTCAATGAAGCCATGGGTAAATCCAGGAAAACATATTGCCGCACATCAAATGCCGGCTCAAGGCGTAGGCTGACTTTGGTCATGATACCAAATGCACCCAGACCAACAACAATGGCGTAAAAATCGGGGTGATTGTTATCTATCTGCACAAGACTTCCGTCGGGCTTCACCAGTTCTACCCCAACCACCGGCGTTGCAAGATTTCCATTTTTTACTCCTGAGCCGTGGGTCCCCGTTGCACAAGCTCCTGCTACTGTAATGTGGGGCAGTGATGCAATATTCGGCAAGGCAAATCCTCTTTTGTACAATTCTTCGGAAAAATCGCCGTACCTCGCTCCGGCTTCAACGGTCAGCACCTTATTTTCTTCGTTGATCTCCACCACTTTGTTGAGCATTCTTGTTGAAATTTGATGCCCGGGACTATCGGCTATATCATTGAAGCAGTGTCTGGAGCCCAGAGCTTTTTGTTGACTTAGTTTTTTGACCAGCTCCTGCAATTCTGCAACAGATGCTGGTTCATGAAGTTCTTTTGCCTTGTAGGTGTAATTACCGGCCCAATTCTTTCTTTCTGTTGGAAGCATGGGAATAGTTTGTTCGCTTTTGGGCTTACATGCCCATTGAGGCGCCAAAATACTGCCTGTAACAGCAATTGTGGACACCTGAAGAAATTTTTTCCTCTTCATTGTGTGGTCTTGGATTTGAATCTGAATGTAGCAATCCAATGTACTCCATTTTCATGTATTGGCCAACTGGCGGTAGAAAAATTATTGGATAATGAACGTCCCATAAAACCTTATGAACCGATAAAAATCTATTCCACTTTTTTGAGGACGAGGATGTCATTGTTCAAGCGCTCTATTTCTGCAAACGTATACTTGATGTCATCATATCTCGATGGAAATATGAAGGCTGAATTGACAGAGGCTGACTTTTCAATGTCTAGTACCTTTTCATTCAACTGATATTCAACATTGAAAGCAATCTCTCCTTTCTCTGATTGGATACTTTTGGATGCAGGCAAGCTTTCCAATTGATAACCCTCTGGAATATTGATGATCAGATGGATATTTTCTTCAGCCAGATAGGCAAAGTCCATAGGGTACTTTCTGGTGCGCGCCACAAAAGGATTTTTGATAAAAGAGGACATCAGGCTTTGTTGCAGGTAAATGAATTCCTGTTCATTGGTTGCATTCAAATCAAAAGTCAGGTGAATATTTTCTTCAAAAATGCTGTCCTTCTTTGCGCTGGTATATTCAAGAATTTCAACATTCTGATAAGCATCCAGAAGTTGCATCAGGTACTCCTTTTGTTTTTCTTCTTTTTGCAATTCAGTCCTAAACTCCAATGCTACGCCGTGATAAATGCTGGAGATGTTGACATCGACAAGTCCCTCTTCCTTAATATCTAACAAAATGACATGGTAATCTGTGCTGTATTGCGCTGGTATATCGATGACCTGCGCGGTGTCCTTGTTCAATAATACAGCCTTGCCATTGTAGTCATTCTCGGGTAAGTATCCAAATGGCACACCTTTGTTGATACCGTTAAATAGTATGCGCTCGCCATTGGCCATAACCTCTCCGAAAAAATATTTGATGTTGTCCATGACTGGCATGCGGTCGTTGAACCATCCCAAATTGCGCGGACAACCCAGAACCGGATGTGCCTGCAAGCCTGCTCTTAGCATCAGGTTGATGATCAGGGCGTTGATGTCTGCAGTAGTGCCAGTGCCACTATTCCACACCTCATTTTTGCTCTTTCCTGTGTAAATCGTATACAGGCCATTCCATTCCACTTTCGAAACAACGTGGTCGTATATGATTTTTGCTTTCAGACGTTCGTCATCAATTCCGGAAAGCTTTTGCTCCAATTCTTCCCAGGCTTTTGCATTGACATTGGTCTCATTGATGGCCACACCAAAATATGGCAAAACCTTGAGGCCCTGCGCTAAATCTTCCCAGGTATTGAGGACCGGCTGCATGAAAAAACCACTCCTGATGGCATTGAGTTGTAAGGTCAATCTGGTACAATACGATTCCGGCCATGTGACGAACACTTCCTGAGTAAGTGCCGGCAAATCAAATGCCTGAAAGTTGATGGAATCATCTTTTACTTCTTCGTTGCCTATCAATATGAAGGTGTATCTAAAATCATCTGTTTCCAGCATTCTGAAACATGAGTATCGGGTAGGAATATCAGATTGAAAGTACCACTCCCTGGGCATCAAAAAGTTTTTGGACCTCAAATCGTAGGCATATTCAATGATTGAACCTACCTGAACACCGGGGCATGGAACTTTGATGACACTATATTGCTCATCGAGTTTTTCGGTAACAAATGACTTTTTACTGATGGATTGCTTGCGACCGTCGGGGTGATGGACCATGACCTTCAGGTCCGTGATTGTCTCCAATTTTTCGCCATGGGTAAAAGGTATAAGCAAATCTCCGTAGACAGTACCCGATTCTTTCAGGACTTTAATTCTGGTATGGCGCTGCAGTTTGGTGACAAAATTCTTTTTGTATTCTATCATCAATGTGCCCATGTCCTCCAGGATAACTGCCCCAGCTGAAGTATCAGGCTCATAAATCCTCATTTCAAGATCAACAGCCGGCACATTGCCAAAAGTGATAATTTTTGCCGGTTGCGCAAATACATTAAATCCGGCCAAACTACAGATCAACACCAGCAAAGTGAGTCGGATTTTTTTTGAAGAGGTAAAATATGTGGTCAGCTCCATATGCGATCAACTTATGGCTTCACCAGGACAAGCCTCGAGTTCTCAATCTTGTTGAATGCCTTGATGAAATTGTTGTAATCTTCATATTGGTCAGCCTGGAACAAGCCTTCCTTGCCATTAAATGTTCTGGTATAGGTGAGTACATTTTCGTCGAGCGTTGTTTTTACTTCGTAAGCTCCGAAAGGGCTTTCTACCTTTTGATCCAGCATGCCGTGTTCGACCTGATATCCAGAAGGCAAATGCACAGTTACTTTTGCTTTGTATGCTCCTCTGAAATTCAGATAAAAGTTTTCTTTCCGTTCCTTTTTTTCTTTTTCGTTTTCAATCACCAACCTGTTGATGGCATTGACATTGACGAAAAATCTATTCCCGGTAACATTGCCAAATTTGAGCAAATCAAATTCTGCATTGGCTATAGCAATGGCATTTTCCTTGTCATACTTTATGTCCAGGTTTTCTATTTTTGAAGGGGGCAAGTCAAGGAATGACAAAAAATATTTTTCTTTATCATTTTGGGAATAATTGTCGATAATGTACCTCCAGTCTTCCTGATGATTGCCACTTTTTTCCATTCTGTATTTGACTTTTGGGAATTCATCGGTGATATCTATTTCGATATCATCAAAGCTGAAGTCGCTGATCTCTCCCCTGTTTTTTACTTCCTTGAGCATGCCTCCGTTTGGCTTGACAATCAAACATTTTCGCTGATCATTGTCGCTGCCAACATAGCCGGTCGGATAATTTCTTGAGGTACATTCCAAAAATAAATCCTGGCCGGGAATGTAAAGAATCATATGATTGAATACATTTTCTGTAAAGTTCTCGTCAAGTCTTACTTCGCGTTTTTCTCCTCTGTATGTTGCGGCGGTGTATGACTCTATACCAGCAACACTCAGCAGGGTTTTCATATAATAGGACAACGCCTTACAATCACCGAACTTATTTTTGTGCACATATTCTGCCGGGAAAGATTGCCAGCCACCAACACCCAGACTGACGTTGACATACCTCATATTGGCTTTTAAATAGCTGTAAATTCTATCAATTTTGTCAAATTCACTTTCGGCGCCTTCAATGAGTCCCGCAACCACAGTTTTGATTTCTTCCGTGGGTGTAAAACGGTCCTGATTGAGCTGGTACATAAAGCTGCTGAAACTCTCCCATGAATCCATGCTTCCTTCCACCTTGCCCATGACAAATTTTTCTGCGACACACTTGATCAATGGCAGGACTTCACTGCTTGGTGGCGAGTTGGTCTCAAATTTTAGCGCCTTTTTATCTTTAAATACCCAACTGAATGTCTCCGTATTATCACTGGTTTGAGCTTCTGTAATGACATCTTCCTTATCGATGTTGTAAGATTTCATTTTGATCTGAAGGTCTTTTGGGAATTTGATGCTGATTTCTTTGCGCTCAATGGCTTCATCATAGGACTGAACGTAAAAGTCAGGAATCAAAAAATTGCAGGATATAAGTCTCTCATAATTGATCTCTACCGTATATGGGTATTCTGCTCTCTGAATGGGAAAAGTCAAATATCTGATGTCGTCCTGTAAAGTCGAGCCATCAAATAATTTATGGTCGGCAAAGTCATTTTTTTTGTACGTTTTTACCTTGTCACCGGAGGCGTCATAAATCGTAAGACTGATGTTTGACAGCTTAAAAAACTCACCATAATAAATGGAAACAGCTCCGTCATCCTTATCCTTATCCAGTACGGTGTATATGTGACGCATTTTGTAAATGGACTTGGTCTTGCCCAGGACTTCCAGAGATTCTATCTGCAATCTGGTGACGATGGATGCGCCCTCCTTGATAGATGCTGATATTTTATCTGCACTCCATTCACCTCCTCCAAGCATTGCACCCGAATAAAGGAAAAACAACAAAAGGAACAGAGGGCCTTTCAAATCAAATAACCGCAGCGAATGAATATTATTCACTTTCATTTTACGATTTTTTTAGAATAAGCATATCAGCATTCTTGCTTTCAATCTGAGCAAAAATATTTTTCAGACTTTCGTAGTGCTCCGGCAAAAGATAAGAACTGTTGACACTGGTTCGCCTCATGATGGATAGTTTGTTGCCCACCTGACTGCAACTCATCAAAAATGCTACCTCTTTACCGCCTGTCGAGATATTAAGGTTTTGTGGAAGGCTTTCCAGCACATAGCCTTCAGGAATTTCGAGGGTAATAAGCACCGTCTCAGAATATCCATTGCCAAAGTCTATTGGAAAAGTCCTCTTCGCAGATTTGAAAGGGTTTTTGTGGAACAATGAATAAAAGTCTGTGGAAAAATATATCATTTCAGCATCTTCTTCTCCCTCGCCATAGGAGATATTGAGGCTGGTCTCCAGCCCTTTATCCGTTACATTTCCGGTGTAGTCTTCCACCTGTAATTCAGGCAAATGACTGAGTCTTTCTTTCCAGTTTTTTTCCTGCTCACCGCTTTTATGTTTACTAATTTCTTCATCTATGCCTACCTGAGAAAACTTGCTGGTCACGATTCCTTTGACTTTACCGCTTTCATCAAACTTGAGTTCAAATTTGTGAGAAGTGACCATGTTCTGAGGTGCTATCTCAATGATTTCCGCAGTCTCATTTTTGATCATTACCCCACTTCTGTTGTAATCATCTCTGCCCAAAACTCCAAATGGAGCATTGGTATTGGCGCCATTGAAATACACCCTCTTGCCGTCAATCTCCACACAAGCAATGACATTGTTGATGTTATTGAGGATGGGGAAGCCTGGATTGAACCATCCCATACTCCTGGGGCTGGTAATCACCGGATGGGCAGTAAGGTTGGCTTTACGCATAAGGTTGACAATGGTGGCATTGATTTCTGCTGAAGAACCCAACTTCTCCTCAAGCACCTGATCACCTTTCTTTTTTGGATAAAGGGTATAATCGTCATTCCACGTCACCCTGGAAACCACATAGTCATAAATGTACTTTGCCTTTTCATTCTGACTGCTCAAAGCTGTCACGTCTTTTTCTATCAACTTCCATGTATCAGAGGTTTGGGAAGCGTTGTAGAACCGGTTGCCAAATCCATCACTATCACTCAACTCTTTAGCGATTTTTTCCCATGAATTCAAAATGGGTTCCAAATATCCATTGGACCTGATGATGCCCTTGAGCTGAAGATTGAGTCTTGTATAGTAATCCTTTGCTCTTGTCATGAAAGGCTCTTTGGTGATGGCAGGCAATTCTGTACCCACATAGGTATCACCGTATTGTCTGATCTTCTCGTTTCCGGTAAGGATGTAAGAATATTGCAATTCCTTCATGGGATTAAATTCAAGCTGTGAATATCTCACCGGCAATTCTCCCTGAAAATACCACTCATCGGGAGTCAGCAAAAGGGATGACTCCAGAGTATATTCATATTCCAGGATGCTGCCAATTTTCACTTCTGGAAAAGCTATTTTTTTCAGGGTATAATTGTCATCCTGCTTTTCTTCAACGATATAATCCTTATCCACTTTGACCACAGATCCATCCGGTTGGATCACCTGCGCCTTCACCTTCATCAATTTCTCACTTCTGTCTTTGGTGTAAAAAGGAATGACCAAATTGCCCTGATCTATGCCTGCTTCAGTCAAAATCTTGATTCTTCTGTGTCTCTCCAATACATAATAATACTGGTCTTTTGCTGTAAAATATACGACTCCGTGGTCATCCAGTACGACAGCATCTGCCGAAGAGTCCGGAGAATAAATGGTCATGGCCAAATCTTCAGCAGGAACCTTTCCAAAAGATAATTTTTTTGGTGCCTGCGCCAGACCAACGATGCCGAAAAGCATCAAAGGCAAGAAGAAGATAAATTTGATTTTCATGAGAAAAAATTGGAGGGTGATGGAATAGATTTTATGGGATATATTATGGCTGCTTTTTGCTCTTCAAAACCAGTATGTCATTGTGCTTTGCTTCAATTTGAGAAAAGAGATTCCTCAGACTGTCGTAATGCTCTGATAAAATGTATGGTTGAGCAATCACTGTTTTTTTGATGATTGAAATTTTATTTCCTACCTGACTGTAATTGATATTGAAGCTGACCTCTTTTTCATAAGTTGAAACATTGAGGTTATCCGGCAAAGTTTCCACTTTGTAATTTTCGGGTATTTCAATTGTAGTTAAAATGGTTTCTGCATATCCATTCCCAAAATCAACTGCGGCTGTCCTGGACAATGAAATCAGCTGATTTTTTGAAAACTTAGAGTAAATATTGGGATTAAAATAAATGATATCCGGGCTTTCTTCCTGCTCCTCTCCATACGTTGCTGTAAACGAGACATCGTAGGATTTTTCAGTTTTATTGGCACGAAAGGTTGTGATCTCTAATTCCTGAAGACCAGCCAGCCTCTTTTCCCAGGTTTTTTCCAATTCTCCCTTTTGGTGCAATTCTGATTCCGCCTGAATGCCCACATTTGCGTATTTATTGGTTGCCTCAACTTTCATATTCCATTTTTCAGTGAAACTAATTTCAAACTTATGGTTGGAGGTATTCTGTTGGGCAGGCAATTCTATAACTTCCCCCATCTCTTCTTTAATCAATAAGCCGGACCTATTGAAATCATCATCTGCCAATATTCCAAAATTTCCAAACTTATGGGCCCCATTAAAAAATACAAGCTTTCCATCTAAATATACAGCACCCAAAATGGTCCTGAGATTGATGGCCAAAGGAATGTGCGGATTGAACCACCCTTCACTCCTCGGGCTTGTCATTACAGGATGTGCGTTGAGACCTGCTTTTCTCATCAGATGTATGATGAGCCCGTTGATATCAGCAGTATTTCCTAGTTTATCCTCATAAAGTTGACCTATGTTTTTGTCCGGATAGATATAATAGTTTTTGTCCCACTCAAAGTGGTTTACAATATGGTCATATATCAGTTTGCTTTGTCGTAGTCTTTAAGCGAACCGGCATTCAGCTTCGATTTCAAATCATCCCAAAAAGGATTGCCCCAATTATCACCATACATCAACTTCCCAAAATCACTGTCATTGTAGAGTGAATAGGCTACTTGATTCCAATTTTCCAACACTGGTACATATTTGCCATACGCATTTTTATACGACTTGATTTGTAGGTTGAGCTTTGTAAAATAGTCTTGTGGTATGGTCATGTATGCCTCCTCGCGTATCGCCGGCAGGTTTCTACCGAAATAGACTTTGCCTTCCTGCTTGATGTTTTCATTGCCTGTAATGGTTGCGCCGTATTCGAGTTCACCTGGGGCATCCACCTCGAGGGCTGCATAACGAGTGGGATAGATGGATTGAAAATGCCATACTCTTGGGAAATAAAAACTTCCTCCCTTGATCTCATACTTCAGCTCCATAATGCTTCCCACCTGGAGGCCTGGAAATGCGATTTTTAATTGTCCATAATAGTCGCTGTATTTTTCATCGACGATATTGCTCTTTTCTACTTTAACAATCGTACCATCGGGTTGAATGACCTGGGCCTTAACTGACTGAATTTCTTCATAGCCTTCTATTCTGATATACCTGATGATTTCAACACCTGAATTGATTCCTGCTTCGGTGAGTATTTTTTTTCTTGTATGGACATTTAGAAAAGCTTCAGTTCTGTTGACAATGTTGAATTTCATTTCTCCAACGTGATCCAAAATGACAACATCAGCTGTAGAATCATGATCATATACCTTCATTGAAAGGTCTTCCGCAGGAATCTTTCCGAAGATTATTTTTTTGACATTTTGACCGAAAACCGTTACTGCTAAAAGAAGAAAACAGCATATTTTCAAGGATTTTCGCACTGCATTCATATTAGAATTAGGTTTTGAATTTATATATTACTAACTCATTTATAAGCAATAAACCAAAAAGCATACCAAAATATTCTAATATTTGGGGATTCAATTATTTTACATAGGATTTTTTTTGCCCCCAATTGTTATGCGCCTATTTTGTGTTAGGACTTTTGTAGAAATATGCACATAAATTTTCCTTGGAAATATTGGGGCTTTAATACTTCAGGTCTGCTTTTTTCTATGCTGCATTCAATAAATAATTGATCGCAAAAAAAATTACATTATTGATTCTTAAACATCTCCATCAAAAATTCTCGTTTCCTTCTGGATACCTCAACTTCAGATTCGTCAGTGAGGTGTAAAATGCCGTCTTTGTCGTATTTGCGGATATAATCCTTATTTACCAGGTGTGTTCTGTGAACGCGGATGAAACCACTATCATTGAGCATTTCTTCGTATTCCTTCAAAGTTTTGGAGGAGAGAAATTCTTTGCCTTTTTCAAAATATATCCTGGTGTAGTTTCTTTCAGCCTGCATCCTGATGATGTCGTCGAGGTTGACATATTCAATATCTGTAACTCCACGAAGGGCGAGCTTTCTTCCTTTGGTGGAGATGTTTTGCACAAAGTTTTTGTACAATTCTTCACCCGCGGGTGCGTATATACGCTTGACCCTGAATCGTTCTACGGCGTTGACCAATTCTGTTGCATCTATGGGTTTGAGCAAATAATCCAATGCGCTGAACCTGATGGCCTGAATGGCAAACTCATTGTAGGCTGTCGTAAAAATGACTTCAAAATTCCAGTTGTCGAGCTGAGACAGTAGATCAAAACCACTTTGATGGGGCATCTGTATGTCCAGGAATAAGATGTCAGGCTCAAAGGACTTGATGAGGTCGAGTGCAGCAAGTACACTGGTGGCACTTTCTACGTTTCCAATGGCAGGACAATGTTGGTTGATCAGCCATTTTAAAAGTCCAATGGAAGAAAGGCTGTCGTCGACAATCAATGCTCTTATCATAATTCGTTGGAGTTGTAGAATGGAATAATTAATTTGACGATGGTGCCGGATGCCTGAGTTCCTTCCCATTTATCATCTATGCTCATACTAGCCTGCTTGCCGGTTTTTTGGCTCAGGAGTTGCAATCTCTCGCGTGTGAGTTCAGTGGATTTGCTGGAATGAAGGTGGGAGGTGAGCTTTTTATCTTTGATTTCTCCCGCAGATGTCCGCCCGACCCCATTGTCTTCTATGACACAAATGAGGCGCTGGTCATTGTCATTGATAAAGTCTATGGAAAAGACCTTGGCCCCATCTTTATGCAAGAGTCCATGCCAAATGGCGTTTTCTATAAAGGGTTGAATGATCAATGGAGGTATGAGGATGTCTTCTATCTCCAGTTTTTCATCGACATTTATTTTGTAATCGAAGGTGTTATCAAATCCCAAGGACTCCAGCTGTATGTACATCCTGATGATGCTCAGCTCTGTTTCCAGCGTGATAAAGTTTTTGTCGGCATATTGAAGCACAGATCTCAGGAAGCTTGAAAAAACAGACAAGTATTTGTAGGCCTCATTGGTCTGTTCGGTGACAATGAGGTGTTGGATTGAATTGAGCGAGTTGAATAAAAAATGGGGATTCATCTGCAGGCGCAGGTTGAGAAATTTTGCTTCCAGCATTTTTTTATTGAGCTCTGATAGGTCAGCCTCAGCATTTTTCATTTGCTCTATGGCCATTCCGCGGGATATTTTTGCAGAACATACTGCGGCTATATTTTTGAGGGTTTGCAGGTGTTTTTGGTTGAAAAAATGTTTCTTTCTGTGTTCTGAATCTATAATGCCAATGACTTCCCCATTGTGGATGATAGGCACTGTGATCTCAGAATATCTCCGCATATCGTCCACCATGTATCTTGGATCCTTTGAAGTATCGTCGATGACTTCTGCGATACCCGTTGCTGCCACGGTGCCAACTATGGCCTCTCCTACAGGAATTTTAATGGGGTTGATGATTTCGAAATTGCGTGGGCTTTTCTGACCATAAGCAGCTTTTTGGACCAGGGTTTTTCCGTCTTCTTCCATGAGATAAATGACACATTCTTCAAAACCCAGCCTCGATATACAATTGCGTGTGATGTCCCATAATATGTCATTTACTGTAGAATGCTCACCACCTGAATTGGCAAAATATTCTATAGCTTTTTGAAATTCTGCATCACGTTCTCTGATCTGTCTGTTTCTACGTACGGACCTTATGACAATACCTCCGGAAAGCAGGAGGCACGTCAGAAACCACCACTGTTGCCACCAGGGCTTCTGGATAATAAAATCCACACTTTGATCAGCATCTCTCCATTGTACGCCATCAAAACTCGCAGAAGCAAGAAAACCATATTTTCCGGGGTAAAGCGCTGACAATCTTACTACATTGTTGTGCTCCACATATACCCACTCCCGATCTTCGCCTTCCAGCTTGTATCGATAAAGCAATTCATTTTGGTGCACAAAGGCATCGACACCCATTTCAATGCGTATGCTGCGATTGCCATAACTGATTTCAAATGGAGAGGTTTGAAAGTTATAAATGGTATCCTCATTTCGGGTAGTAAAAAGTGTGACAATAGGTCGGGGAATGGTCCTCGCAGTACGCATTTTTTCCGGATCAAAATAATTCATACCCGCAATACCTCCGGCAAACATCCAACCGTTGGATGACCTGAACAAACCATTGGAATTGAAGGCATGGTTTTGAAAATTGTCTTTTGAATCAAATTTGTTGACTTCACGTGTCACCGGATCGTAGCTGTACATGCCATCATCAGTACCCAGCCAAACTTTACCACCATTATCCATCTCCATGCAGAAGATGAAGCGCTCATCAGAAAATGCATCAATTCTTTTGAAATATTGGAGCTTGCCTTCTTTCACAGCAGCTTCATATAATCCGGTACTGCCTACAAGAACTCTTCCTCTGCTGATCTCCAGCATGGCCGCCACCCTGTGATCTTTTAAAGAGTCTCGTACTTCAAAAAGTTTTTTATAATTGCCATCTGCACAAACCAATCCATTGGTACCTCCCCACCAAATATTGCCATAGGAGTCGGAAATAGCGGATCGGGAAACCCCATTTTTAGGGAACATTATGATTTTTGCATGCAGGTCCGTAGCATTGACTTCATACAAATGATCTCCCCCAACAACCAGCAAATTGCCATTCTCCAGCTTCAGAATTTTCCAAATGAAGTCTTCATTCATCTCTTGTTCAGCTGCTTTGCCAACTTCATCTTTTGTAAACTGAGGTCTGAAAAAGCCATTTCTCTTATCATCGTAATAATAAACGCCTTTGCCTCCTGTCCCGACCCACAATCTATTTTGATGCCACAACAAATACCTGATGGAATGGTGCGCCATGGGCAGCCCACTCTTTCGGTCCGTAAATGTGGTCAACTTACCCGTTTTCATATCTATGTTGGTCAATCCATTGGTTGTGGCCATCCACAACAGGCCCTTATCGTCTTCTGCAAAACTTCTGATATTGAGGTCGGGGAATGTTTGTTGCCCATCGGAATAATTTCTCAGATACTTTACATACTGGGCTTTGGGGTCAAAATGGACCAATCCATCAAGATAGGACAAGTATATCCTGCCTTGACCATCCCTGTAGAATGTCCGGATAAATTGCGTGTTTCTCAATAATTCTCCTTTGTGATAAAAGAGAAGTTTTTTCATTTTTTGGTCCGAGGCATCGAATTCAGCCAAACCATTGTTGGTGGAGAGAATTATTTTAGAATCATGATATTTTATACCACCAAAAATGCGTAAAAATCTGGAGTCATTGGCTTGAGTAAAAAGCCCTTCAGAGGTGTATTCTTTGGAGACTTGAGATTCGAGGTTGAGATAAAAAGTCCGGCTGTCATAATTGGAAACAAGAACTTCCTGGTCGGAAACGGCAACCAATTCTGAGGTCTCTTTAAAAAACATTGCTTTTGAAATTCCCTCCAGGGGTTTTATCAAATAAACGCTGTCCTGGGTATGGAGAAATACTGCCCTGCCGGAGAGGTCAAAATTTTCCTGGAATGGCAGATTCTTTTGGAATTCATACCCTTTTTTTCTTTGAAATGCACGTTCTCCTTCATCGTAAAAATAGAAGCCGTCATTGTCCGTAAGGATCAATCGTTCATCTATGTCAGTTAAACAAATGTTTCGCTTGAATCCGGATTGGACTGAGCGGAAGCCGGAACGATCGCCTCCAAACAAAAGCACCTCGTTTTTCGCAACCACCCACTTGCGGTGCTTGTGGTCTATAAAAATCTGATAGGCAATCTGGTTGATGGGATAAGTGGTTGTTTTGCTGCCATTGTACCTGATGACCGCATTAGGAGTCAAAAGCCAAAGCCATCCAAGGCTATCTTTAGACATGCTGATGATGTCCGTTGTCTTGAGACCTTCTGATTCCGTTATGATTTTTACATCAATGTCGGGCAATTGGCCTTTCAGACAAAGCGCAAAACTACACATGAATATGACCAGCCATTTTGACATTTATGCTCTTTTAGCCTATTTAAGTTCAACCATTGATATTCACACCCACAATATAAAAAAGGAGTACCACAATAATGGTACTCCTTCGGTTCAACGAGATTAATTTGTCTTTATCCATTTGACTACCTGCTGGTAATCGTTTGTACTCAACCTGATCATATACATGCCAGGGTCTGCATGACCTGCATTGAGTTGTTCTGTCTGCTGGCCAGTTTGGCCAACTACCTTTTTACTCAGGATCAGTTTTCCGTTGTTGTCAAACATTTCAATCAGATAGTTCTGGTCTTTTCTGGCCTTCCAATCCAGATTGACGGTTTCAATGCCAGGATTGGGGTATGCCTTAAGTTCAAAACTTGCTGAATTCGCCGACTTTGTTGGATCAACATCAGGCAATGAACGCCCTCCGGTCAATTCACATTTCAAAGTAATGGTCTGCACTTGTAAAAATTCAAGTCCAAAACAATTGGTCTTTCTCCATGTACGGTGTATGGTACAGTTGCCATCGCTGCAATCGCCCACAATGACTTCATTGACCAATACCGGATACATGAGGCCGCATTCGTTGGTGCTTGTATAGTCGGGGGCTTCTGGTATCTCGCCACAAAGCACTACCACGTCCTCAGGGAATGGAATGTCGATGACTTCTTTTTCTGTCAAGACCCATTTGTATACTATCTCACATCGGTCAATGTTGCCACATTTATCAGTCACAGTCACCAATCTTGTAAGGGTATAAAAACAATCCACATTAGACAGCTGGTCTGAGTATTCTATTTTGTCTATGCCACAATTGTCTTCTACCAGGATGGATGCAGGATCTAAGGCAGGAATTTCAGGCTTGGTTGTAACACAACCAAAGTGTTTTCCTTCCCCGCATAGTTTGATGACCGGAGGGATGTTGTCCACAGTCCAGGTAAAGGTCTGGGTACAAGTATCAGCCTTACCGCAAGGTGTGGTCACAACATAGGCCCTTACATATGTAGCTGTGCATCCGAAGACTACGATGTCGATGCCATTGAGTACGGTGACCTGATATGGGCAGTCGGAATCTACTTCCAGATCCTGTGGATTTGGTGCAGGAATTTCAAAATTGCCCTGCTGGAAACAGCCGAGATATTGGTCGGCAGGACATTTAGTAATGACAGGTGCCTCATCATTGACCATCTTAAAGGTCTTTTTGCAGGTAATGCTATTTCCACATTCATCTGAAATGATGAACTTCAAAACTATGTATTTGGCACAGCCCTCAATTGTGGTTTCGTTACCGGCAAACTGTATACTTGGATCACCACAATTGTCGGTTGCAACGATTGCACCAAGACACCTGGCAATCAGTACTGTTTCAGGCACTTGATCGCATCCCAGGTCAATCACTTCATCACAATTCTCTACTGATGGCGCTTCCTGGTCTACTTTCCATCTGATCGACTGTCCACAGGTAGAAGTATTTCCACAACAATCAGTTGCAATGTAATACCTGATCATGCTGTAATCACAGCCAACGACTGTTATATCTGAGTCTGCGAAGTGTTTGACAGATTCAATACAGCAATTGTCATTGACAATTACTTGTGCAGGTGCAGGTTCAGGAATACTTTCCGGGTTACACCCCAGGTCGAGGTCAACACAAAGCATGGTCGGAGGAGTGAAATCCCAGGTCCATACCAGGTTTTGCTGACAAATCGCCGTATTTCCACAAGCATCTGTAACCATGAAGCCTCTTACATATCTGGCCTGGCATCCAAAAACAACGATATCTCCACCATCCAGCACTTCAACGGTAACATTGCCGCAATTGTCTTCATATTTGAGTAAGTCGAGGTCCGGGTCAGGAATGACGATACCATTTGGTCCGGGACAACCCATCTCTCTGTCGGGTGGACATTGCGTGATTACTGGTGGTGTTTCATCCTTGACATAAGTAACCTGTCTTTGACAACTCGATGTATTTCCACATTCATCTGTAGCAATATAGGTGTAAACATGAAGTGTTTTACAGCCTGAAATAAATGTTTCAAGTCCGCCAAAGCTTATGGTTACTTCTCCACAATTGTCTTCTGCCTTGACCAGATTCAGGCCATTGCTGGTCAGATCACCAAGGTCTGGGTTGCATCCAAGATCAAGATCAGGAGGACATTGGGTGAAAACAGGGGGGATGTTGTCTACTTTCCACTTGATGGATTGCCCACAAGTAGAAGTATTTCCACAGCAGTCTGTCGCAATATAATACCTGATCATACTGTATTTACATCCAAAGACTGTAATGTCTGAGTCTGCAAAGTGTTTGACAGATTCAATACAGCAATTGTCGTTGACAAGGACCTGGGCGGGTGCCGGTTCGGGCAGGCTTTCCGGATTGCACCCCAGATCCAGGTCAAAACATGTCATCACAGGAGGTATTTTGTCATCTGTCCATTTGAGGGTTTGCTGACAAGATGTTGTATTTCCACAATGGTCTTTCACAACATAAGTATAGGTAACTCTGTAGTTACAGCCATCTACAATTCTATCACCAACGATAACGTCAATGTCAGCAATGCCACAATTATCCGTTGCTATAACTGCACCGGGATTGGGGTCAGGGATGAAAAAGGCTGAAGTATTGGAGCAACCCAGATCCACATCTGGTGGGCAAAAGACTATTTTGGGGGCTTCTGTGTCTCTGGTGTAATGGATGGTTTGGGTACATGTTGATGCATTGCCACAACCGTCAGCAATGATGTATTGGTGTACCAAAGTGACTAGGCAACCCAAGACAGTTTCGGCAGACTCTCCAATAATGACATTTGCTGTTCCACAATTGTCAAAAAATACAATCTGATTCAGACCATTCTGAGGACTGAGCTGAGCTTCCGTGGGATTACAACCCAGGTTGATACTGGGTGGGCATTGGATGATTTGGGGGGGAATGTTGTCTTCTGTCCATCTGTATCTGATGATACATTCAGTGGTGTTGCCACAATGATCTGTTGCTAGGTACCTTCTCGTAGAAATGACATCGCATCCAACGGTAACCTTTTGCAGATTGAGCAAAACAACGGAAGCAACGCCACAATTGTCGGTGACCTGCAGTAAGACAGGGTTTGCAGGGGGTACAAGATTATTGGCTTTAGCATTACATGGCAAGGTGAAAATACTGCCACAGCCTTCGATGACAGGAGGTTCGGTATCGATGGTCCAGCGGATCGTCTGCACACACTGGTCTGTATCTCCGCACTTATCTGTTGCTTCGTAGGTTCTGGTCAAAATATGTTCACAGTCCTGTGTAACGACTACATCACTGACGTGTTTGACTTTGGCTTTTCGGCAGTCGGTGGTGTAAAGCAGGTCATTGGGCTTTGGCTTAGGGATGTGTTTGGGGTTACATCCCAGGTCCTGGTCCGGGGGGCAATGCAGGTAAACGGTGGCTTTGGCCTGAAAACTGGCCATAAAAATGGAAAATACGAGTAATAAAATTCGTTTCATGATTAATGGAGTTATGTGATAAAATATAATTAATGAATCAACTTTTCATTGGTACGTGCATGGCCGCTACAATTTCGTTGTATGCAAGGAGCCACGCCTGTTCTGTTTCACTATCCCAGTATTCGGGGATCGTTTCTGCCATACTTTGAAGCAAACACCGCCCGGTAATGTCGTAAGCTGCCTGATCCAGTCTGTAGCCCTGGTGGCTTTCCCCCAGAGCCCTGATGTCATAAAGGATGTCCTCAAACCGGGACAGCTTGCCTACAATAAATTGGAGCATGGCCGCCATTTTTGCCGATTGGACAGCAAGGTCTTCTTTAAACATCTCTCTGTATTCGGGTGCTTCATCAAACAGGTCCTGGTAAAACCTGGCAATCAGGGATCTCGACACGGGCTTCATTCTTTCCCAGCTCTCCTGTATCAGATGTATTTGGCGATTTGTCATTCAATTCGTTTTGTTGGTGTTGGTAGTAAAGCCAAAATCTTCTCTGGCATTTCATATCCAATTAAGCTAAAACAAAAGTATCCCATGGTCCAGTGAAAGTCGGACATCGATTATCAAGCGGTAAGGGGTAATGATCGAATGGTAAATGGAGGACTTGAAAACGTCAATCTAACGGGTTAATTCAATTATCAAATAATATTCCTATGAACTTTAAGGCGTAAAGTGATGAAATTATAATTTATTAAAATCAACTAATTTGCAACTATATATAGTTACATTTACGTTATGTCCAGAAGAGAGAAACTTATTGAACGGTTTTTGACAATTCCAAAGGATTTCCACTTTGATGAACTGGTTATGTTATTAAAGCATTTTGGATATAATGAGATAGCAACAGGTAAGACTTCCGGTTAAAGGGTTAAATTCATTAAAGAGGACGGTACTCAAATAAGATTACATAAGCCACACCCTACCGGAATTTTGAAAGAATACCAACTAAAACAAATAAAAGAAGTATTGGGATTATGAAGTATTTGGAATACAAAGGCTATACCGGCTCGATTGAATACAGCAAGGAAGATAAATTGTTCTTTGGTAAAGTACTGGGAATGAAAAGTTTAATCTCGTATGAGGGTGCAACAGGCCCTGAATTAGAAAATGATTTCACCGCATCAATTGATGATTATCTTCAAGAGTGTAAAGCATTAGAAATAAAGCCTGAAAAGCCGTTTAAGGGAAGCTTCAATGTGCGCCTGTCTGCTGAGCTTCACAAAGAAGCTGCTTTAAAAGCTCAGGAATTGAATACCTCTTTAAACAGCTTTGTTTCAGATTCTATTCGTGCCAAATTGCAGGAAATAGGGTAAGTGCCATAAAAAGTGGTTAAAAGTGGTCAGACGGTCGTCTGACCACTTTTAACACAAGTACTTGAATTACAACACTTTAACCAAATTTCACTCCTTTATCCGTTTATAAACGTTTAAAAACGTTTATAAACGGATATCACCCCAATACAACACACTGCTATCTCTTCAAACACTCCTAAAAAAATTGGCATGAGTGATAAACTTACTCCATATTTCCATGTTTGATTTCCACACACTACCGGCAAGAAAATCACTTGATTCAGGCCATGAAGCTGCAATTTTCAGAGCGATCGGCAAATTGCTTTGGTGGAAGGCTTGTTGCTTTGCCTTGCTGGCTTTAACTTACACAAAAAATGAGACATGATGAGGATATTGCTTTTTATGCTTTTGGCCGGAGTATTACAGGCCCAGTCTTTCAACACCTTTCCATTTCGTACACAAAAGCCGCCTTTGCATGGCAAACATTGGATGGCGCTGACCGGAAAACCTCTGGCGACAACGGCAGGGGCAATGACATTTGCCAAGGGCGGGAATGCTGTGGATGCTGCTTGTGCCATGCTCGCAGCAACATGCACCATGTGGGACGTATTGAGCTGGGGTGGTGAGACACAGGCACTCATTTACAATCCAAAAACAAAAAAAGTCATAGCCATCAATGCATTGGGCGTTGCACCAACTGGAGCTACGGCACAATTTTATAAAGACAAAGGATACAAATATCCTCCCGAATATGGCCCTCTGGCAGCAGTAACCCCAGGCACACCAGGCGGTCTGATGACGATATTGGCGGAGTACGGAAAGCTGAGCCTCAAAGAAGTGTTGGCTCCGGCATTACAAATGGCTTCTGAAGGGTATCCCATTGAAGCTCAAACTGCCAATTCCATAGAGCGCAACAAACGCGAGATCAAAAAGTGGCCTTACAGTACAAAGGTTTTTCTACCTCATGAGGGAGAAAGTCGTGAAGCACCAGAGGCTGGAGAAATATTTGTGCAAAAAGATCTTGCTGCCACTCTTCAAAACCTCATCGATACAGAGCAAAAGGCCCTCAAGGAAGGTAAATCCAGGAAACAGGCCATTTATGCTGCCAACGAGCGATTTTACAAGGGCGACATCGCTGCAGAAATCGCACGTGGCACACAGGAGCAAGGAGGACTCATCACAAAAGAGGACCTTGCAAAATGGGAGGTGAAAATCGAAGAACCCATGAGTACCAACTATAAAGGTTATGAAGTTTACAAGCTACAACAATGGACACAAGGACCTGCTTTTCTGCAAAGCTTAAACATCCTGGAAAATTATGATCTGAAGTCCATGGGCTACAACAGCACAAAATACATACATACCTTGTATCAAGCCATGAATCTGGCATTCGCAGACCGCGATTTTTACTATGGTGATCCTTATTTTGAGCCTGCTGAACCAATGGCAGGTCTGCTTTCCAAGGAATACGCCAAAGAAAGGATGAAGCTCATCAAAGATGACAAAAATGACACCAAAGCTGGTCCCGGAGACCCCTACCCTTTTGAAGGCAAAATCAATCCTTTCACCCAATACCTCAACGCCTGGCCAGGCATGGGTGATGCATCCAAAAAATCTTTGGAAGAATTCCAGGAAGAATTTACTGCCGGAACTACTTCGGTGGTGACTGCAGATGAAGAAGGATGGGTGGTGAGCATGACTCCAAGCGGTGGATGGGTGCCTGCGTGCATAGCTGGTACAACGGGTGTTGGTCTTAGCCAACGGATGCAGTCTTTTGTATTGGATCCTGCTGAGAATCCTTTCAATGTTGTTGAACCGGGCAAAAGACCACGTGTCACACTCACGCCAAGCATGGCCCTCAAAGATGGTAAGCCGGTCCTTGCTTTCGCCAAGCAGGCCGGAGACGAACAAGACCAGCTCCTCCTCCAATTTTTCCTCAATGTCGTGGAATTTGGTATGACAGTCCAGGAGGCGGCAGAAGCCCCAAGCTTCAAAACCCTCCAGATGTATTCCTCATTCGGTGATCACGAAAAAATCCCGGGAGGTTTGACGCTCAATACATCAACTTCGGAATGGACGGCCACAGAACTCAGAAACATGGGCTACCGCATCGATTATCAACCAAGGACTTCAGGTCCCATCAACTCTGTTTTCATCGATTGGAAACATGGAAGTTTTTGGGGAGGAAGCAGCAACCACGGCGAAGATTATGGGCTTGGATGGTAAGGGAAATAATGGTTAATGGTTAATGGTTAATGGTTAATGGTTTGACCATGCCTAACATAGGTTGACAGATTAATAATACTATTCATCCCACAATTCTAATTGATAGGGGTTTGATTTTGTCTTATTTATTGTAAAAATTTCCATTTTAGTTCTGTGCTCTATTTTTGTATTTTTTAGATGCTCTTCATATTGATTTGGTGACATCTTAATGCTGTTATGGTACCTATTATTATAATTTGTTACAGCTTTTGTAATATACATTGGTAATTGACTTGGGCTTGTAATATTCCATCTACTCAAATACTCGTTTTTTATAGTACCATTTACTCTTTCGCAATGAGCATTTTCCAATACATCGTAGCAAACGCTTATGCAAATACCTTTTTGATCAAGCAAGTTTGTATAAGAATCACTCATATATTGACTCCCCCTATCTGAATGATGTATAAGACCAGAATTATAATTATCAATTCCCCTTAAATCTAGTGCCATCTTTAGCGCTTGAAGATTGTTTTCCGCTCGCATATTGTCTGAAATAGAGTAACCAATTATTTTCCTGGAGTATACATCCATTATCAATATGCCGTAATAATGCTTGCCTTGTAATCCAAAATAAAAAATATCACTTACCCATAATTGGTTTACATCTGTAAACACTTTATTATTCAACAGATTGCTGTATTTATAGGACTTAACGGCTCTGGTTGTGATCTGTGGACTAGGCGCTGCTTGCAGCCTAAATCCTTGTTTAAGACCCAGTGCGATCCAGGCATCTCTGCCGATCCCTTCAGTTTGACACTGTTCGTACATCTTTCGAAGTCCCATTCCGGGATGTAGTTCTCTTAATTCGTACATCAATCCAACATATAAATACTCCTTTTCTTGCCAGCTAATCTCTTGATGAATAGCCTTGTAATGGGCTTGTCGTGATATTCCTACAATTGAATAAAGTGCCTCCATTTTCATTGTTTTGGATTTCTTCCTGAACCATTCCAAAGTTTCTGTACGGCCCTTTTTTTTAAATCATAGCCTACCTCATCGCTGCTGATTTCATACAGTTTATTGAGATACTCAATTTCTAGCTGCTTACGCCCCACCGAAGCTTCTAACTCTTTAATGCGTTGCATCAATTCTTTTACCTTCGTTTCCTCGCTTTCCATTTGAACAACAGTAGTCACTCCTTTTTCAATGCTACTATACAAATATAGCCATTTGTATATCGAAGTTCTGCTTACCTGGTAAAGAGTGGCTAATTCACTCACTGTTAATTTGCCTGCCTGTAAATCTTTTACCTTTTCCTTTTTAAACTCAGTACTAAAGTACCTCATTTGCTTCGGCCGATAGGCAAATTGTTTCTTCTCTTTTGTCATTACTAGTTTAGGTTTTTTGTCAACCTATACTAGGCATGGTCAACATACAACTCGTAATTCGTAATTTAAAATTCGTAATTCAAAGACAAAGGTGGCTGAGCAAAGCCTTCTGAAGACACGGCACTTTGGGAGCAGGCTTACCTCGACGATAGGTCTGGAGAATGGGAGACGAACTGGAGTATGATTTTTTCTCGTGTGCAGTAGTGAGTAGGCAATATTTCGCCATCGGCGCTCCAACTCACTACTCACTACTCACTACTCACTATTCACCACTCACCATAAACCATTAACACCTTTCTTCCCCAATGTAACCTTCATCACCCTTTTCTTGTTGTAAAGTTTTACTTTTGACCCGCTTACTAAAATTGGGAGAATTGAATAGGAGGAACATAATTGTAGTATTTGCACTTTTGATAACCATCTCAGCGCTGGTCCTCAGCAGATACTTAAGCCCAAAGAATATTACCCCACTTACTCAATCATGGGAAAAAGTAATCCCTCATCAGGATATTCCCAAAGGCCTGGTGTCCTTAAGTGCCAAAGATTGTGGCGTTTGTCATCAGGAATATTATAAGGAATGGAAAACATCCACGCACGCACATGCCTGGACCGATCTCCAATTTCAGGCAGAACTCAGAAAGGAAAGCAGTCCTTTTCTTTGCATCAATTGTCATATACCCCTGCAAAATCAGCAGGAATTTATCGTTTCAGGACTTGAAAACGGAGATATCTATAAGCCGGTAAAAAAGCCGAATCCCCACTTTGACAAAGACCTTCAGATGGAAGGAATTACATGTGCTTCATGCCATGTCAGAGACGGATACATCATCGGAAAGACCGGTAGTGAGCTGGCACCCCATCCCGTAAAAGTTGATTCCATTCACTTGTCGGAGCAACTCTGTATCTCCTGCCACAATGCCAATGCAGTGGTCACTCCGACATTGGCATGCACCTTTGAGACTGGCGATGAATGGAAGGCTGGTCCATATTTTGGCAAACAAAATTGTATCTCATGCCATATGCCTGAAATGCATCGCCCCATAATGCCAGGCCTCCCAGAAAAAAAGAGCCACTATCATGCATTTCCCGGCTCAGGGATTCCTAAGCTGGTATCCTTAAAATCTGAGAGCCTCGATGGTATGGACGTCAAGGTGGAGGCTCCAAAAAAGCAGGTGATATTGGGTGATAGCCTTTCTTTGAGTGTAACCGTTGTCAATGCAAGGGCAGGTCACAGACTTCCTTCAGGTGATCCTGAACGATTTTATCTCATCAATATGAAGTTTTACTCACCCGCCGGCGATTTGGTTCACCAAACTCAAAACAGGATCGGTGAAAGGTGGCAATGGTATCCCGAAGCAAAAAAACTAAGTGACAACAATCTCAATATAGGTGAATCCAGAAGGTACAAGACGGCATTACAACCAGCCCAAACAGGTACTTATACCCTCAAAGTCGAGGTGACAAAACACAGGATGGATGAAGAAACTGCTAAGTACAACAAGCTTGGCGATGAATACCCTTTGTTCATCTACGTCTACGAAGAAGAAATAAAAATAAGTGTTGAAGAATAAGTTGTTTCTTTGCACCGAACTAAATGTCTATAAATTCATTATAAGATGAAAACTAATGATGTGCTGACATCAAATCGCTCTATTTTATCGCTGATTTTTTTACTGTTTTTTCAATCTGCTTTGATTTTTGGCCAAAGCATAAAGCTGATTGATGCTGGTGGACCGGTGCCTGAAGTGTACGTGCGTGTTCAGCAAGTGGGTGGCGAGGTCGTCCTGGAAGGCCTTACAGACAACAATGGATTGTTTAATGCCGGAATGAAATTTTCTGCAGGTGATAGGGTGGAGCTCATGATCAGGCACTTATCTTACACCTCTCTGGATACTACATTGAGTCTCACCGATGGATTGACTACCATACCAATAGGAACAGCCAATTATGATCTTGGTGCAGTTACTTTCGTATCAGGAAGGATCAACAAGCAGAGGAGTGTGACCCTAAATCAAAGAGACTTTTTGAGGCTGGCTTCAAGTTTCGACGACCCAAGCAGGGTAGTGGTCAAAGCGCCTGGTTTTACAGGAACCAACGATCAGAATAATTCACTTTCCTTCAGAGGCATGCCCTCTCACTACTACAAATGGCAGATTGGCAAACTCGACATCGTAAACCCCAACCACCTTGCCAATGCAGGCACCTTACAAGACCTTGCATCGGTGAATGGAGGGGGTGTAAATATGGTGAGTGGGCAGCTGATCAACAAATACCAGTACCACCTTCCCGGAACTACCCACGCTCAAAGTGGAAATCAATTGGCGGGAGTGTCACAAATGGAACTCACTGATAGTATACCAAGCTTTGTGCAGGCCAGTTTGTTGGGGCTTGAGGCCGGTCTGGGCATCAACAAAAACGGTCATCATTTCTGGGCCAACTACAGATATTCATTTACCGGATTGTTGGCGGATTTTGGGATTGATTTTGGTGGAGAATCCATCAAATTTCAGGATGTCATAGCCAATTATTCTTATGAGAAAAATGGGAATCACAGCCGGGTTTTTGGTGGCTGGGGCAACAATAGCAATCTTTTTACAGCCAGGGATTCGATCACTTCATTCAAAGACTTACAAAACATAGATTATCGCGGCAATACCTATTTTTTCGGTGCCGAAAATACAATGAAATTGAGCAAGGGAAAGGTGTTATCTTTTGGTTTTGCCAATTCAAATAAAACCGCAAACAGAAACTCAGAGTCATTGTTAATTATAGACGATCAAAGTGATTTTTTGCTCAAACAAAATATGGCATCAGCATATGTTGATTTTGAATTCTTTTCAAACATGAATCTTGGCTTTAACTATTCCGGGTCTAATTTTGAAATGAATTATCAAAGATCAGGCGAAGTGACACAAAATTCCAATGTTCAAAACAAGCAAATCAGCACCTCAAGACTATACTATACCATCTTTTGTAGATCAAAAAACGGTTTTGAACTGACGCCAATGCTTGCTGTTGACATGCATACAGGAGTAAAAACAGTGCTGAAATTCAATCCAAGATTACAAGTGAGGAAGTATTTTTCTACGGGTTATTCTGTTTCGGCTAATTTATACAATAATTCCTCTGTGCTTGCTCCTCCATTCGATGCTCAGGTTGTCAGTAGTTTCAATTTAGAACTCAATGCGGAAAAAACACTTAAAGCCGGTCAAGTTGGTATAACAGGCTTTTATCACAACTTTAGCAATACAGCCAATAGCCTGGACGATATATGGTCATACAACGCAACGATTCCAATACTCAATACCGATGGCATTAGCCGGGGTATAACATTTTACTTAAGTGACGCTATCAGTGAGGGCTGGTGGTATGATGTAAATGCCTCCTTATTGACCATAAAAAATCAGGACGACCTGCCAGCATTGGGGGATATCCGTAAAAGCATGAACGCTCAGTTTGGAAGAACATTCCAGTTGGGCAAAAGAAATCTGTCGATTGCTGCAGCTTTCACCATGCGCGATGGACAATTGTCATATGTGCTGGATCAAAATCAATTGCCAGTTGACAACAATAGGCAAATTGCATCCAGTCCCTATATAAGGTTGGACCTCAGGGTCAATTATAAAATGAAAAGAAGCATGTTATCGCTCGATCTTCAAAACGTACTCAACAGAGTAAATGAAGGTGCTTACGCTTACGATCCATACCTCAACCAGTATACATTCATTCAACAATTGGGTCTGGTACCATTGGTATCATACAGGTATTTCTTTCATAAGTAAAGCCATAGTATATATCTGGTCATCATAAAAGACGATCGGCGTATTTATCTCAAGTTTGATGGTAAACTACTGGTTTTAATAGTTGGTATAAAAAGGTTTTTTTGAATTTTCCTGGCGAATTCAGACCCGAATAGCACAAAGCCTTGTTAGATTTGGGGCTCTGGTGCTATTTTTAGCACAATATTTGTTAATTGTATAATATGAATTCATCAGATAATCAATTATCTACATTATTGTCAACTGCCAATAAAGTCGGGGAGGAATTTCTCTCAATGGACGATTTGCAGGCCAAACTCAATGTGGTATTTGAATATTTTAGGATTTTGAGATCAGAGTTATTCCTACTGATTGGCAATGCATACAATCAACATACCTACCAAAAAGAAACAAAAGAGACTTACGGACTCAATTATCATTTTGCGATTGCGGGTAAAAAATACCTCACCAATATTAGAAATCTTGCTTTTGAAATGCAGAAGGCAAATGCCAGTGCAGAGCCCAAAGAAGATTATTTACATGAAGTCAACGAATACTTCAAAAGAAATACCGCCTTATTGAATGCGGAATCCGGAAAAATGGGAAGGCTTCAGATCAAGGCACTCAAATACCAGAAAAACCCCTGGCCAACCATCAAGGGACAAATTGAGGTTTTGGAGGAGCAGATCATGGACATGAAAAAGAATGATGGGCTCTTTCCTGAATTGGCAATAGGATTCAATACTATAAGAGAAGGATTTCTGAATGCCATTGAATCTTCAAAAATGGGTATTGCCCGTAATCTTGAACTGGCAGGAGACTATCTTCAGAAGGTGAGAAATGGCCAGCAGGATTTCGCAAATATTGAAAGTCCACACAATCATAAGGAGTTTACCCGACTAGATCTTCAGCTTGAAAAGCTTCCTGTTGAGTCCTCAATTGCCATAGCACTTGAAGGCAACAGACTGGTGAAGAAGCCCATCAACTTCAGAATGGTGACCAAAGAATGGCTGGAATCTGAAATCAGCCCTATGTACTATGAGATCATTGAGCTGGCAGAAGAGGCGCGCGATGAATTGAGAATGATCAAGGTCAATCTGATCAACTCTTTGCAAGGTGAACATAAGGATACCAATAAGGAAGTTTATAAGTTTTCGCAGAAAGAAATTGAGGCCATGCTGGAAGGCTATGTCCTGAAAAACAGACAAAACCTACAGACTGTGGTATCACTTGCCAAACCATTGAGCATGCAATTGATGGAGCATCTTCAAGTGGCAAAAATATTCAACCCTCAAAGCCAGTTTTTTACCATAACCGGAGTTAAGTATAAGAACAAGGTCAAATCTGCAGGAGGTTCGTTCAGGAAAACAGCAAAAAGGTTTTTCATTAAAAGGATGGTCCCTCTTTTTGATGAATTGTTCACAGAAGAAAACTCAGATAAAAGGTCGCTGGGTGAGAAGCTGGTTGAAGTGACGCAGTTTCGAAGTTCTATACCATACAATTACTATTCAAGTATCTTCCTCACAAAGGGATTGAGTGGAGAAGGATTTTGGGTGAAAAGGCCATACCACGAAGATAAGGTTTCCAACATTTACAAGAAGTGGAAGCAGGGTTACAGAGGCAGTATTTTGGTCACGGGCAAAAGGCATTCCGGCAAGTCTATCTTCATGGAAATGTTGGCACGGGAATATTTTGAAAGGAAAATCATCCGCATTTCTCCGGAAAGCAAGTTTGAAATAGATGGGAGGCCATTTGAAACAACTACGAGTCTTGAAGACGTGCTCCAGTTTATTGAAAACAACTCTCCAACATCAAAGTCTCTCTTTATGATCGATGACCTGGAGCTTTGGCAGAGCGCCGGAGAAAGCCTTGGGAGAACACTCCAACTACTGGTCCGACACATTGATAAATACTCATCCCGCAACTTTTACCTTGTTTCGATGAGTTTGTACGGATATCAGCATTTCAATAAATATTTCAAATTAGAACGGGCATTTCAGGATGTGCTGGATCTTTCAAAAACAAGACAAGATGTGTTGACAGAAATCATTGCCAGGAGGCATTATTCAACACACGTCACGCTTTTCGACGAAGAGCTGGAAGAAGTAGGGGCAGCGCATTTGCGGACACTTACGAGAGAAATTTATGATCTTGCTGAAGGAAATATAGGTGATGCACTAGTGCTTTGGACCATGATGAACCAGCCAAATAGTGAAGGAAAAGTCATCAATCAATTGAAAAAATGGCCCAGGCTTCCTGACTTTCTCAAACCGGAAAGTGCCGTCGTTTTGGATTTTTTGCACCTCCACAAAAGGAGCAATGAATACCATTTCAGGAAAGCCATTGGTCCTTCTTTTTCCACAAAATATGATAGTGTACTCAATAGGTTGATGCATGTAGGCCTCATCAAAAGACTTGCCGATGGTAAACTGGAGATCAATGAATATTTGGTTAACGATATTGAAAAACATTTGACTGCTTTGAACAGATAAAATTATGTGGTTACACCTTGAAAGAATTTGGATGGCTTTTATCACCGTACTGGTGCTCTACCTGCTGTGTTATGGTGGCCTGATTGTCTGGCACTTTATCAGCAGGAAAAGTGTTCCCATCCAAAAGCTCAAAGTGCTTAGGAATACTTTGAGAAGACTGGCTCCGTTTATATTTATACTCGTGGTTATGGCTTATGTCGTTACCCTCAATGTTCCGATAAATTTTATGGTGGTAGGTCTTTTGGTTATTATATTCTGGAAACCTGTCAAAAATATTTCATATGGGCTGATCCTGCCATTGTATCGAAAACTTGAAAAAGGAGATGAAATAAAAATGGGTGAAGAAAGCATTGTTATTGACAGTATTGGCAGCATTGGTGTAAGAGGCCAGGGCATCAACGGACAGGTGTATGTAAACTACGAAGAATTGTTTGAAAAGAATCTGCATATTATAAAGAGCAGTGACTCCAAAAAACTATATGCCATTGAGTTGATCCCGCCCCAGGATGTAGCCTTGGATGGAGTAAGATCTGACTTGCTGGAAATATTATCCAATCAATCCCTGATCGATCACAACCAGCTCCCACGTATTACTTCACAGGATGTCGAACGAAGATATACCCTCGAGGTTTATTTAAGAGGGGAATCAGACCCCGAAGATCTTACAGCCTTGCTGAGAGAAAAAGGCTATCACATTTACAAAACATAAGAAGAAAGTCATGGAATTACTCAATACATACAATCTGATCATACTGTCTTGTGTCATCATAATACTGTCTTTCTTTTTTGGTGAATTGTCAAAAAAGACCAATATACCCTCTGTTTTGATGCTCATCATTCTGGGTATTTTCCTGGGACTTGGGATCAAAAGCATTGGGGCAGAGGACTTTGATTATCGGCAAATTCTGGAGATTCTGGGCACAGTCGGACTGATCATGATCGTCCTGGAGGCAGCATTGGAACTCGAATTAAAGCGAGAAAAAATCATTCCGATAGGTATGTCATTTGCGGTGGCATTGCTCGGGCTGCTGGTGTCCACGGCTTGTGCTGCTTGGATTTTGATGTATTATTTTCCATCATTTGACCTACATAAGGCTTGGTTGTATGCAACACCTCTTTCTATTCTTTCTTCAGCCATTATCATCCCAAGTGTCGGAGGACTGGTATCAAAGAAAAAGGAGTTTCACGTCTACGAAAGCACGTTTTCTGATATTTTGGGCATCATGCTTTTTTATTTTCTTGCTGCGAGATATGAGAATGGAGAACATACCAGTATGTTGGCATATGGCGGCAATATCCTTCTGACTGTTGTTTTGTCTTTGGTCTTCAGCTATGGCATTTTATTGGTATTTCAAAACATCAAGAGCCATGTCAAGCTCTTCCTGCTGATCTCTGTCTTGATCCTTATCTATTCCTTGGGAAAAAAGATGCACTTATCTTCCCTGATCATCATCCTGATATTTGGTTTGATGATCGCCAATGTGGAGTTGTTCTTTAAAGGTGAATTGGGCAAGTGGCTCAAGTTGGACCGGGCCAAAGACATCTATGACGGACTTCACGTCATCACCATAGAGACCGCCTTCGTTGTCCGGACTTTTTTCTTCGTGATTTTTGGTATCACCATCAACCTAAGTTCTTTGACCAATGTTTATGTGCTTGGTATAGCCAGCCTCATATTGCTGAGTATATATGTGATCCGATTTGTTTTGCTCAAAGCATTTACAGGCGAAGATGTGGTGCCCCAGCTTTTTATCGCACCAAGAGGTTTGATCACCGTTTTGTTGTTCTACCAGATACCGGAAGCAGGCATGGTCAAGGCATTTGAACCAGGCATTCTCATGATCATCATCATTGGTACTTCTATCATCATGACGGGTGGTATGATTTATGACCGTCAGCGCAGCAATAAGGCCATCAATACAGCCAAAAATGACAGCGTGGAGTACAAAGAGTGGCGTGCTCCTTCCATAGACGATTAAGGAAGTCAGGTTTTTTTAAAGTTGTTTTTATTTAACTTCATTGTGGTATAATCATTGCAAGATGATACAATGGTATAATCATTGTATTCATAATTTATCAACTGATGCAATGAAAATCAAACGTGGATTAAAAGGTGCCCTTGCAGCCTTATTTATTTTTATTGGTACAATGGCTTTAGGGCAGGAAATTATTAAAGAAGTTTCCTACTCCAATAGAAATCTTGTGCCGACCTCACTTCGCAATAATTACCACAGTTACGAAGTACATCCGGAAAGCATTCAAAAATATCTTGATGATCAAGGTGGTCTGAATCTTGAACTGCCCATTGGACGCGTAAGAAAATATCTTGCTCTTCAGCAGGTACAGGTCCTGTCCAAAGATGCCAGACTGATAACGGATGTGCATGGGCATCTGCCATTTCCTGAAATTTTGGTTTTCAGAGGGTATGTGCTCGGGGAAGAAGAAAACTCCATGGTCTCATTGGTAGTGAATCATCAGCAGATGTATCTTTCCGTATATGATGATGAGGGAGTTTTTGAATTGAGCCCTTCAGACAACTACCACCAGGCTTATTTTACTCAGGATTACGAGGCCGGCAGATCGTTTGCATGTAAGGCTGACCAGCTGCGGTCTTATGGCGAAAACTTGCTAAATTCCGCAAATCAAAATAATAACCGGTCTGTCAATTCTTCCTGTGTCGAAATTTATTTTGAAATTGACAATACCTCTTACAACGAAAACGGAAGCAACACCACCTCGGTTACATCATGGTTTGTAAATTTATTCAATCAGGTCGCCCTCCAGTATCAGCGGATCGATATCCCCCTCAAGGTTTCAGGATTAAAGATTTATACTCAACCAGATCCCTACAGGACCAAAACTACTTCAGAAACTGCCCTCTATGCCTTCAGAGACAGCATGAATAAACAGGGTTTTCCGGGGCAATTGGCTCATTTGCTGATTGGCAGAGGAATAGGAGGGGGCATTGCATATCTCAACGGTCTATGTAACAGCTACACGTCATATGCTGTAAGTGGCAATATGAATTCCGGAGTTGTAGGCTATCCATCATATTCCTGGAATGTCAATGTTATAGCCCACGAACTTGGGCACAATTTTGGCTCACCACATACCCATGACTGTGCATGGAACGGGAATAATACGGCCATTGATGGCTGTGCTACTTCTCCGGGATCTTGCCCCAATGGTCCCGTTCCATCCAGCGCAGAAGGTGGTACTATTATGTCCTATTGCCATCTGAATGGTACGGGCATCAAGCCCATCAATGGCTTTGGTCCGCAACCTGCTGAATTGATTTATTCCAGATACCTCTTGGCCACCTGTAATGCCGGCAATGATTGCTCAGAACTTCCTCCAACCAATGATGTTTGTTTTGCCGCCAGGCCGATATATCCCAATCATTCTTGTCTGGTATTTGAGTACATGTTGGGCAATGCAACCACTACACCAGGTCTTGCCAACTTGAGTTGCGATACTTCCACTTTACAGAAAGACATTTGGTTTTCATTCATAATGCCTGACAGTGGCGCGGTACAAATTCAAACCACAATGGTTGAAGGTGGGCTAGAAGACATGGTCATTGCCTTATATTCCGGAACTTGTCAGAGCTTGCAATTGGTGGCCTGCGACGACGATAGCGGTGACGACGCTCATGCCATGTTGAATGTACAAAATCCTGCCTTTGCAGGACAGACCATGTATCTCAGGGTAATGGAGAAGCATTCTGATGAGGAAGGCATCTTTGGACTTTGTATTTTTGCAGATGATTTGCCCTGCTCTGATGAATCGGCCATTTTATATGATTTTTACCAAAACAACAATGGACCCAATTGGTATAGAAACTCCGGTTGGGCGGAATACCAGTCCGGGGATTGCGATATTTGTAAATGGGAAGGAATACGCTGCAACGAACAGCTCAAAGTTGTCGGTCTCTCACTGCCCGCCAACAATATCATTGGCAGGATAGACAGCAATATTGTGAAATTGAAGTCTCTTGCAGATATTGATCTGTCGGAAAATCAATTGACTGATACCCTCTCACGAGCGCTATTTCAGTTGCCCAAACTAAAGCGTTTGGACTTGTCCCACAATTTGATCCAAGGAAATCTCCATCTGGATTACAGTGCGTCTTCTTCATTAAAAGAAGTGTATTTGTCAGACAATCAGCTGAGTGGCAGACTTCCATATCTGAAGTTTGGTTTGGATTCTGTCCATTTGGAAAACAATTTGCTTGAAGGTTGCTTCAACTATACTTGTACCAATTATTGCAATGGTCGACTGGTCATGACTGGAAATACCAACCTGGCTTACCAGGGTGACCTGTCTTCGTTCTGTATTGACAATTCTGGAATAGACAATGACAATGACGGATATTGTTTTAATGTAGATGATTGCAATGACCAGCAGTCATCCGTCTATCCGGGTGCTCCTGAAATTTGTGATGCCTACGACAACGATTGTGACGGATTGACGGATGAAGGTTTTCAAACTGAAAATGTATTTTTGGGTGTGGACAGCCTGTGGAACAAAAGTGCGAACTGGAGCCTGGGCATGATTCCGATTGCCTGCCATAACGTGGTCATCGGCGGCAGTGGAGAAAGTCATAAGGTGTATATTGCTCCTCAAGGCCAGCAGGGAGGTTCAGGCGAATCGGGAAATCCAACTGCCAGCACCATACAAATAGGACCAGCTGCTTCCTTGTACTTGAGACCTTTTACTTATTTGAATGTGTTGGGTGGACACTTGGACAATGCGGGTTATCTGGAAGCTAAAGGGTCAATTTTCATGCAGGCAGTCATGCAACAGGTGACTGATGGCATTGTCAATGACGGGGTGATCTACATAGACAGTTCAGCCAGTATTCAGGTCCAGAACATAAGAGGAATCGGTCTGCACAACAGAGGGACCATACAAAATAATGGTTCGCTTAGCGCTACTTCTTTTGATTATTTACCATTGGGCAACATAGGTTTGAAAAACGAATCAAATATTTTTGGCACTGGTTACCTGCAGGTGTATGGTTTGTTTTTAGGACAGTTCATTCAGAATACCTCCACAGGAACAATCCAGCAGAAAAATTTGGAAATCATCAACCTGGAAGGGCGGGAATAAGCTGAAAATGTTTGGTATATAAAGATGTAAATGAGGATTTCTTTTTTTGGCTTAAAACAATTGATTTGGAATAGGATAGAGAAATTGTTTTAGCTTTACTCTATGTTTTTATTGTATATACAATTACAACATTTTTTGATCCATTCACTAAAATGGACCAGAGATTTAAATTATTTCGTCTGATATGCTATATTTGTACGACAAATAAACTTTGTTCTGCTTAAATATTTATCAGTTCTGACAATTTGATCTATTTCAAAATGATAAGCAATAAGTGGCAATTTTTTATACATTTCTTTGACACTTCATTCATGAAAAATGGTTTCTGACAACTTAAAAATTACTGACCAGACTACAACTCTTGTGGACAAGGTAGAAGAAAAGCTTTTGGATTATATCAAAGAAAGCAATTTTATGCCGGGCGACTCATTGCCCAATGAAAAGGAATTGGCAGAGGCGCTGGGAGTTGCAAGAAGCGTTTTGAGAGAAGCCTTGAGTCGTCTGAGGATGATGGGATTGATCAAGTCAAGGACCAAAAAAGGAATGACACTTGCGGAACCAAATATATTGAACGGCATGCGCCGGGTGATGGATCCAAGACTTATGAGTAAGGGAGATTTGCTCGATGTGCTCAATCTGAGGATCATCATTGAAATCGGCATGTGCAATTCAATTTTTATCAATAAAACAGATGCAGAAGTTGCAGAATTGGAAGAGATTGTCAATAGAGAGACAGCACTCCAGGACAATATGAGGTCTGTCGAAGATGAATCTATGTTCCACAAAAAACTCTATGAAATTACAAAGAACAATGTCGTCATTCAGCTGCACCAGATATTCAATCCGGTTTTTGCTTATGTCAAAGAACACTATTCAGAAATTTTAAATGAGTATAAAAAATTGACAGGAGACCCTGCCAGACCTACCCACCACGACCTTGTGGATATCCTCAAATCTGGAACTGTTGAAGAGTTCCAGGTTGCGATGAAGAAACACCTTAGCTTGTATTTTCATTTGTTTGATAACGAATACAGGCAAAAAATGAATGCTTCTAAAAAGAAAAGTCGCCTCAAATCCAGTGAAGCCAAAGTGTAACACCAAGGGACTTTTTGACAATTACCATTTATGCTGATTTATAGTTTTCACGTCATTCCAGAAGTGGAAGGATAGCCAAAATACTCGCTTTCTCTTGCTCAATCCTTAGACCATAGGGCAACTGATCAGAAAAAAAATTAAAACTTTTCTCCATTAAAATTTGGTTTCTTGTAAGAAATTAAATTGATTTGTCCTTATAAATTGATTTGTCTGACAAAACAGCTAAATCTGAGTTAAAAGACCACACAACGATAAATTATGACATCTTCATTGTTCAGCGGTTTTATTGCCGCACCTTTTACAAGTATGCATACCGACGGCAGCATACATCTCAACCCAATCAAAACTTATGCTTCGTATTTAAAGGCACAGAACATCAGTGGCGCTTTCATTCTGGGAACAACCGGCGAAGGCGTTTCACTGACCCTGGACGAAAGGAAAGAAGTTGCAACGGAGTGGATGAAGTTCTCCAGCCCTGAATTCAAAATCATTGTCCATGTTGGAAGTTCAAATCTGAAAGACAGCAGGGATCTGGCACAACATGCCCAGGAAATTGGAGCTGATGCAGTCGGCATCTCGGGGACATCTTTTTTTAAGCCTTCAAAAGCAAGTGACATGGTAAAATTTGTACAACAAATAGCTGCTTCCTGCAGTGAGACACCCGTATACTATTACCACATTCCATCCATGTCCGGCGTAAATACATCCGTTCCGGAGTTTTTGGAAAAGGCCGATGGTTTGATCCCAAATCTGACCGGTGTAAAATTTACCCACCACGATTTGATGGAGATGAATGAATGCATGATGGCGCTGGGAGGAAAATACGAAGTCCTTCACGGCTTTGACGAAACGCTGATTTGCGGTCTTGCAATAGGAGCAAAAGCGGCTGTTGGAAGTACATACAATTACTTTGCTCCTGTCTACCAGACCCTTAGAGAAGCCTTCCTCACATGTGATATGGATACGGCCAGAGACATGCAAAGGCAATCAGTAAGGCTGGTTCAGATTCTAAAAAAATATGGTGGAGGCATTGTCTGTGGAAAGGCTATAATGAATTTGATAGGTATTGACTGTGGGCCATGCAGGTCACCTCTCGCTACCCTTTCGAAAGCAGAAATGCTTCAGTTGAGCAAAGATCTTGAAGCTATTGATTTCTTTTCTCTGTCGAATACACAGCCGATAAACATGGAAGTATGATTCTGACATCATCGGTGGTTTAGGCCACATACGGTCAAATTCAGTTAATAATTCAAATTGAAAATTTTTAAAGCACAGCATAATGAAATCGAATTTCTACAAAACCATTAAAATCAGGGCAGGGCTTACTTTCTTCCTGCTTCTTGCACTTTTTATTGTGGCTATAGGCCAGTCGAATACCATTACTGGTAACATTACATCCTCAGACGATGGTCTGCCGTTGGTTGGGGTAAGCATTTCTGTGAGTGGTACGAACACAGGGACCATTTCTGACCTCGACGGAAATTATTCTATTGAAGTCAAGCCGGGAGGATCATTGATTTTTAGCTACATTGGTTTTTCTGATTATGAAGTGCCTGTAAACGGGCAAAGTGTCATTGACGTTGCCTTAAGGCCTGATGTAAAACAGCTGGACGAAGTGGTCGTGATTGGTTATGGTACGAATTCAAGACGGACCCTTACTACTGCTGTTGCAAAGCTCGACGGCAAGGCATTAGAGGACAACCCCATCTCGAATATTGGGGAAGGAATCAAGGGCAGAATTGCTGGTGCCAGAGTTTTTTCCGGAGACAACGCTCCCGGCGCTGACCCTGTTATCCTCATCAGAGGTGGATCTTCCATCAATAAGAGCAATGCCCCATTGGTCCTGGTTGATGGTGTTGAATTGGGTCTCAGTGATATCAACCCGAACGACATTGCTTCTATAGAAGTTTTGAAAGATGCGGCCTCAACAGCCATTTATGGATCCAGAGCATCCAATGGTGTTGTTTTGGTGACCACCAAAAGAGGTAAAATCAACCAGGCTCCAAAAATCACTTTCGAAGCCTCTCTGGCCAATCAGGGTTTTGAGAGAATGTACGAATTTATGGACGCCAGACAGTACATCAACATCGTCAGGCCTGCTGTTGTAAACAGTCCATTCCCGACCTACAACAACATTTCCGGTTATTCAGCCAGCTCCGGCAACAACGAGTCTTCCATCTTTACTACCCGTTTTTTGAAAGATGGCGAAGCTGTTCCGGCAGGATATGAGTCAATGCCAGATCCTTTGGATCCGACCAAAACCCTCATTTTTCAGAACAACCCACAGGAAGACCTGCTCTTCAGTGATGCAATATGGCAGAATTATTATGTAGGCATCAACGGAGGAAATGAGATGATCAGATATTCAGGTAGTTTGGGATACACCACTGATGAAGGTATTGCCCTTGCTTCAGGATGGAACAGAGTCAGCGCCAGATCCAACATCGATGCTTCTCTTTCCAGAAAACTCAAGCTTAGTACCAATTTTGCGTTAACGCAGAGCAATTCTGAACTTCAATACAGCCAGCAAAACGTTATTTCCAGAGGTCTGGCCAATCCGGCAACACACAGAACTTACTGGGCAGACGGAACCCCCGCCCCGGGATATAATGCAACCTCACCAGCTCCGCTATGGAATGATTATACCAGGAGAGATGGCAGAAAAGAACAAAGGGTAACCATCGGTAGTTTGCTGGACTACGAAATCATCGACGGACTCCATGCCAAGTTGGCTACATCATACTACTTCAGAAACTGGCAGAGAGACTTCTTTATGCTGGCCAATGAATTCAATGGTTCCAGACATGGAGAATCTGCATTTTCTTCAGACGGTCAGTCTAAATTGGAAGCATATCTGAATTACGACAAAGAGTTTGGAGATCACGGACTTTCTGCTGTAGCAGGTTATTCTTACCTGGACAGAACATTCAAAGACGTGAATGCTGAAGCTGAAGGTGCCAGTACCGACAAGATTCAGACCTTGAATGCCGCACCAACTAAGACGGCAGCCAGTTCTGAAATTCACAGAGAAACACTCTTGGGTTATTTTGGAAGATTGACATACGACTTCCAGAAAAAATACTTCATTTCCGGTACCCTTAGGAGGGACGGATCTTCCAGGTTCCTCGAGGGAAGCCAGTGGGGAATCTTGCCTGCTGCTTCTGCAGGATGGAGAGTTTCTGAAGAACCATTTATGGATAAATACAAAAACATAAGTAACCTGAAACTGAGAACCAGTTACGGACAAACAGGTAACAACCAGGTGGGCAGATACGATGCTCAGGGTACTTATTCTGTAAACGGCAGATATGATGGTAATCCGGCCATTCGTTCAACATCCATGCCCAACAGCAACCTTACCTGGGAAAACTCCATACAGCTGGATGCTGGTTTTGACCTGGGTTTGTTCAGAGACAGGCTCAACATCACCGCAGACTACTTTGATAAAAGAACTAAAAACCTGCTGTTTAGCAAGCCTCTTCCTAATACTTCTGGTTTCTCAAGTGTGGAAACCAATATTGGTGAAGTGAAATTCTATGGCTTCGATCTCGAAATGAGTGCCATGTTGATAAACAAAAAAGACTTCCAATGGTCATCTGGTATGACCTGGAGTTTTGTAAAGAACCAGGTTTTGAAATTGCCGGATAACGGCAGACCACAGAATAGAATTGGTGGTATTGTTGTTGATCCGGATGATCCTACCAAAGACTTTGGCGGTATCGCAGAAGGGGAGCCTCTCTATAGATATTTTGGATACGTAGTAGACCACATCATCATGACAGAAGAGGATGCAGCAAATGCCAACTTTGATGATTTGGCCAGGGGTTACAGCCCTGTCGATAAGAAGTTTATCAAAGGAAGAAAAACAGTAGGCGACTATGAATGGGTGGATAGAAACGGCGATGGTTTAATCACACCAGTTGATCAGTTTGAACTAGGGGTAACCGTTCCTACTTCTACCGGGGGATGGAATAACACATTTTCATACAAGAACTTTACAATGAATGTGGCCATGGACTGGGGACTTGGACATTCCATCAATGACAACTCTTACATGAGGTATTTCATGAATACTTTTGCTTTCAACTACAATCTTGTAGTTCAGGCTAACGATACATGGTCGCCGCAAAACCCCAACGCTACTTACGCGAGATTCACTGCAAATGACCCGGATAGTGGAAACAGAAACTTCGCCAGAACTTCATCTGCTTTCAACTTTAAAGCAGACTACCTGTGCCTTAGAGAGGTTTCTTTAAAATACGATATTTCTAAAAACGTGCTGAGCAAAATAGGTTTTTCTGCGGGTAATGTTTATTTGTCAGGTTACAATCTCCACTACTTTACCAGTTTGCTTGGTACTTCACCTGAAGTAGGGGCTTCAACCACCTATGGTTCCGGTTATAACAACTATCCTTCCGTCAGAAAACTGGCAGTAGGTCTGAAACTAACTATTTAATGAGCAAAAATTGAAAAAAATGAAAGCGATCAATAATATATTCATTTTGACAGGTGTGATCTTTTTGATGTCTTCCTGTGAAAATGCACTCAATGTAGAACCTAAGAGTGTGATAACAGCCGCCTCAATGTGGCAGTCTGAAGGAGACGCAGTAGCAGCCTTGAATGGTGCTTTGTCTCAATTCAGAGTAGCCTTTGCTAATGACTACATCCACTGGGGTGAATACAGAACAGGTCACTTTGCTGAGGCAACGGGTTCTGGTCCTAACTTCCAGGATATGTGGACCAATACCCTTGACGCGCAGGATGCAGGCACCAACTGGGCAGCTATGTACAGAGCCATCAACGACTGTAACCTCATTTTGAAGTATACACCTGATATTTCCTTTTCAAATCAGAAAACCAAAGACTTTACACTGGCGACGGCTCATTACCTGAGAGGATTTCTCTATTTCTACATTGCCAGAGTATGGGGAGATGCACCAGTTTTGACCACAGGTTTTGAATCAGACACTCAGGATGATCTTTATCCGTCACGTGCACCTGTTGAGGAAGTATTCAATCAGGTAAAAGCAGATTTCGAGGCAGCAATTGCTTTGTTCCCGGACAGTTCGCCAGGTACCAGAAAATCTGGTTCTAGAGCTGCTGCCCTTATGCTCAAAACTGATTACTACTTGTGGATGGCAAAAGTCAGAAATGGAGGATCTGCGGCGCTCAATGAGGCCAAAAGTGCAATAGATCAGGTATTGGCATCTACAAGCTACCAATTGGCAGGCAACTTTTCAGATCTTTTTGAATCAGACGAAAACAATGAATTTATATTTTCGATCAACTTCGCCAGAAATGAATTTGAAGGTGGCTTTGCTGCTGACTGGCTTGTTGCCGTTCAATACCTCAACAACAAAGGATTGGTCGAGAACCCGGTAAGAGTGGGTAGCCACCAGCAATGGACAACGATTAGCAATCCTTTCGAAGATTTCTTATTTGCAAGACCAACAGATACAAGACTTGCATCAACGTTCCAAATTTACAATGAAGAAGGTAATCAACGATTTGAGTGGATTAACAAATTTCCTGGTGAATGGGTGGATGGTACCAGATTTTTCACTTCTGATATCAAAGTTTACCGTTTCGCTGAAGCCATTTTATTCAAGGCGGAAATAGAAAATGCACTTGGAAACAGTGCTGCAGCCATAGCTGAAGTCAATAAAATAGCAAAGAGGGCCTACAATGTTGATAACTATTATATGGTCGGAAGCAAAGAAGCCGTGGATGCCATTATTCTTGATGAAAGACTCAGAGAGTTTGCAGCAGAAGGAAAAGCATGGTGGGATTTGATCAGGTTTGGAAAAGTTTTTGAAATGGTACCAAGTCTTGCAGGAAAAGAAAACAAACAGAACATCTTGCTCTGGCCTGTTAACATTTCTTCCATCAACAGCAACCCGGCAATCATTCAGACCCCTGGTTATTAATGATTTAGAGGAACAGAATTTCTGAATTTAATCAAACACAGAGCTGCATAACATGATTCGTTCAAAAAGTATTTCACTGCTGTTGGTCCTCAGCGTTGCACTGTTTTTAGGGGCATGTAACCGGAAATTGATTCAGGCCGATGGCATAGAAGTCATTGACCTGCAGCAACAGGTTCCTGTCTTGATCAACAAGTCTGACAATCCACTTGCAAGAATTTTGGTCGTTCGAAACTCAAAGGCTTCTAATTCCACAATAAGAGAGGTAAAGGTTCATATTGGTGGAAATGTGGCAGAAAGCGAAGTAAAAGACTTGAAATTGTGGGTTGCTTCAAGTGATGGAGGATGGAATATGCTCAATTACAAAACATTATTTAGTGAAGTAGCCGGGGCTAAAAATAATGCGGTTTTTAAAGGGAGTTTTGAAGTCAGCGGTGACACTACTTTTTTCCTGCTCACTTGTACACTCTCTCCTGAAGCTGACCTGGCACACACAATTTCAGCAAGAGCCACCTCATTAAGATTGAATGATGGAACTTCTGCCTCCATTGCAAGAGGACAAAACGCTATTGATCAGCGACTGGGTGTAGGTGTCAGGAAACACATGGACGATAATGTGCATACCTACAGGATACCGGGTTTGGCCACCACAACAAAAGGAACGCTTCTTGGAATCTATGATGTGAGGAGAGACAAATCCAGGGATTTGCAGGGAGATATTGATATTGGCGTAAGCAGGAGCACCGATAAAGGCGCTTCATGGGAAACCATGCGTATTGCAATGGACAAAAAGAATTGGGGAGGGCTTCCGGAAAAATTCAATGGTATCAGTGATGCCAATATTTTGGTTGATGAGAAGACAGGAACCATCTACATCGCCGGTTTATGGATGTATGGATTATTGGATGAAGATGGGAAATGGATAGAAGGTCTCACTGAGGAATCTGGGAAGTGGGGCCACCAATGGCGCGATAAAGCGTCCCAGCCAGGATTTGATGTAAAGGAAACCTCCCAATTTTTATTGACAAAATCTGTCGATGATGGAAAGACATGGTCAGAACCGGTCAATCTGACGAAGATGTGCAAAAAGAAAGAATGGTGGCTGTGGGCTCCTGCCCCGGGTCATGGAATAAGTCTTGCAGATGGAACCCTTGTTTTCCCAACACAGGGCAGAGACCAGAATGGCCATCCATTTTCTAATATTACTTACAGCAAGGATGGAGGTAATATCTGGGTGACCAGTGAGCCTGCTTATTCAAATACCACTGAAAATATGGCCGTTCAATTGAGTGATGGCTCTATCATGCTCAACATGAGATACAATGCCAACCGTGGAAACCTTGGTGACGATAACGGCAGAGTCATTTCCACAACTTCAGATTTAGGACAAACCTGGACAGAACATCCCACATCAAAGAAGGCACTTATTGAGCCTACGTGCATGGCCTCGATACACAAACATTATTATATACAGAACGGCCAAAAGAAAAGTGTACTCTTTTTCTCCAACCCAAACTCTAAGGAAGGAAGACATCACATGACGATAAAAGTCAGCTTTGATGATGGCAAAACCTGGCCGAAAAAGTACTGGCTTTTGCTGGATGAAGGCAAAGGTAGAGGTTATTCTTGCCTGACCTCTGTTGATCAGGAAACCATAGGCATTCTTTACGAAGGAAGCCAGGCAGATATGACATTTCAACGGATTTCATTGACGGATTGGTTGGATATTCCTTCAACCGGTAAAGAAAACCAGAGATAGCATGAAGTCAATTTTGAAATATTGCTTGTTCATTGCCATTATAGGCTGTTGCCGTGAGATAAACGCCCAAAAGAAAATAAACCAGACAGATGTAGGTAAAAATTGGGATGCTCCCTTCATCAAAGTCAATAACGATGCACCCAATATTTTATGGATTTGTACAGATCAGCAAAGGTGGAATACGATAGGAGCACTTGGGAATCCATTCGTAAAGACACCCAATCTGGATAAGCTGGTCAAGGAAGGAGTAAGTTTTAATTATGGTTTTTGCCAGGCACCTTTCTGCACAGCAAGCAGAGCAAGCTTTCTGACAGGAATGTATGCTTCAACGATTCATGCTACTAAAAATGGGGCAGCAGAGTGGCCCGAAGCTGCCCCATTAATTACCAAAACACTCAAAGATGCAGGTTATGAATGCGGATTGGCCGGTAAGCTGCACTTGTCAACCGCAATGGCCAACCGGCCGGAAAAAAGACCTGTCGATGATGGCTATCAGGTGTTTCATTACAGCCATAGTCCATATCAGGGTGGCAATTCCAACGAATATATCCGTCATTTTAAGGAAAAGGGCATCGATATTTTGGCATTAAAGCAGGAACTGGGATATGTACCCACCCCGTACCACCAAACCACCTGGTGTGCCGACAAAGCCATCGATTTTATAAAAGAAAAAAGGGAATGGCCGTGGTTATTTAGCCTCAACTTTTATGATCCGCACAGTCCACTGGATCCTCCACAGGAATATCTGGACAGGTATGTAGTGGATGAAATCTGGAATCCTGCTTTTCGCGATTCAGACTTAAAGGAGAAAGGTGTATTTAATGAGGTGATGTTTCAATCTAAGCCCCGAAAATATACAGAGAGCGAACAAAAACTGATGTTGGCAAAATATTGGGCGCAAATCGACCTGATCGATGAGAACCTTGGAAGAGTTATCACTGCCCTTGAAGCCACCGGCCAATTGGAGAATACAATGATCATCTTTACTTCTGATCATGGTGACATGACAGGCGATCATGGTCTGATCAATAAAGGATGCAGATTTTATGAAGGGCTGGTCAGAGTGCCACTGATCATCTGGTATCCTGAAAAGTTTGCACAAAATCTGCAGAGTGATGCTCTGGTCGAATTGATTGATCTCGTCCCGACAATTCTTGATGTCACGGGCCTGCCAAAAGATCAGAAACTTCAGGGTAAAAGCTTGTTGCCGATTCTCACAGGAAAGGTTGATGCCAACGTGCATAAGTCATTTGTAAGAAGTGAGTTTTATGACGAAGGCATGATCTCAAAAAATCATCTGTACGGCTTTGCGACGATGTTTCGAACAAAAGAATTCAAATTGGTAAGCTATCATGGGCATGAAAAAGGAGAATTGTTTGATCTGACTAAAGATCCTGATGAATTCACCAATTTGTGGGACGACCCACGTTATACAGAAATTCGCTTTAAGCTGCTGAAACAAAGTTTTGATGCCACAGTTTTTGCCATCGATACGGGACCGGAAAAACTTGGCAGATACTAGACAGACTAAAAATAAGCAGCATGTTTCAAATCATCCTATCCATATTTATTGCCATTTTATCGGGACCCGAACCTGAGAGACCGAACATTTTATTTATAGTTTCGGAAGACAATGGTCCAGAACTTGGATGTTATGGAGCACCCATCAAAACACCAAACCTGGATGCATTGGCGGCAAGGGGTGTTTTGTTTGAAAAAGCTTTTGTGCCTCAGGCAGGATGTTCTCAGTCAAGAGCTTCTTTCCTGACAGGACTCTACCCGCATCAAAATGGTCAGATAGGACTCGCAACTTGGAAATACAGTATGTATGAACAAGACATACCCAATGTCACCAAAAGCCTTCACAAAGCAGGCTATACCACAGGGATTATTGGAAAACTGCACGTCAACCCCGAGGATGCCTTTGTCTTTGACTGGCAACCAGAGGACGTAGATTTAAGAGGCAGTAATTTTAAAAGAAAAAAATTAAATAAATACATCTCAGAAGCTACTGCTTTCATGACTCAAAGTCATAAGCCTTTTTATTTACAGGTAAATTTTCCGGATGCGCATGAGCCGTTTTTACCTCAGGTTGATGGGGTGCCTACACGCCCTCTCAACTGGCAAAATGTGGAAGCACTGCCTTATATGGAAATCAATGATTCTACTTTAAGACAACAAACAGCAGATTATTACAATTGCCTCATGCGATTGGACAAATACGTTGGCGACTTACTTGATGCTTTGGAAAAAACCGGAAAATCAAAAAATACCATTGTCGTGTATATCGGAGATCATGGTGCAGATCTGCTTAGAGGTAAAAGAACTTGTTATGAAGGTGGTCTGAGGATCCCCATGATCATTGCCGACGGCCGTAGTAATTCCACTTCAAAAAGAGATTCAAATATGGTGAGCACCCTGGACTTATATCCCACTTTCCTGTCTTTGGCAGGATTGAAAATTCCTGAGTATTTGCCGGGAGTTTCCCTTGAACCTTCCCTGAATGGCGAAGAAGGAGAAGTGCGAAAATATCTGTTTGCTGAATATCATACCCACTCCAATCATGACCCTTACCCCCAAAGATGTGTCCGAAACGAAAGGTATAAATTGATCCATAATCTTCTGCCGGAAGTGGAAAATCCGGGGTTTAATTATACCCTGGATCATGTCGTACAATATACAGAAAATGACATCAGAAAAAATGCGGATTCCACCATTTGGAAAGCTTATATTAATATGAAAAAGCCACAAGAATTTGAATTGTATGATCTGGAAAACGACCCACACGAATTTAACAACCTGGCGGACGCTTCAAATCATCTTGAAACCCTGGAACTCATGAAGTCAAAACTCCTGGAATGGCAAAAGCAAACCAATGACCCAATGATCGATCATGAAATTGCACGTAAAGTTTTCGATGCGATCAATACTACCGGTACCAGAGAGAAAGAAAGGACAATGGTGCCGTATTTCGATTGGATGTATCCCGAAAAGATGGTGTGGAAAAGGCCATAAACCTCCGGTGAAATGCTTCAAATCGCATATATTTTGGAAGATTTACATGAAATTTGATAAATTAATTTTTAGAATAAAGAAATAAAGCCACAAGACCAAAACCAATATGGGAGTACACAGACAGATAAAAAGAAATTTGTATTGGAATGGGATCAGCAACAACATTTTGGCTGTTTGTATGGTGCTGGCTATGTTCTTGTGTTGTGCCTGCGCTCCAAAAAATATGGTCCGGAAAAAAACCAATGTTTTATTCATTGTCGTTGATGATTTGAGGCCAATATTGGGATGTTATGGCAATGCCATCATCAAGAGTCCTCATATTGATGCCCTTGCTAAAGCAGGTGTTTTATTCGAAAGTGCCTATTGTCAGCAAGCTGTATGCAACCCCTCAAGAACCTCAGTATTGACAGGTCTCAGGCCCGATCAATCAGGAGTATGGAATCTGAAAACCCATTTTAGAAATCTGGATTCCAATGTAATAACCCTACCTCAGCTTTTTAAATCAAACGCTTATGCTGCCAGAGAGGTGGGCAAGATATTCCATGATGGTGCAGAATTCAAAGATCCTGATTCATGGTCAGGTACATCATTTTATAACGTCACCAGAAATGAACCCAACCACAAATATGTTCTAACCCAAAACCTTGTTCCATCTCGGGCTAAAGCCGCACCTACTGAACAGGCCGAAGTCGGAGATGACAGCTATATCGATGGCAAAGTTGCCAGTAAAGCCATCGATTTGATGCGCGAACTCAAGGACTCCTCTTTTTTTCTCGCAGTAGGTTTTCGAAGGCCGCACCTCCCATTTTCAGCTCCTAAAAAGTATTGGGATCTCTATAAAAGAGGGGATTTTGTCAGTGAACTCCAAGATTCTTTGGTCCCTCTGGGTACACCAGAAATTGCATTGACCAATTCCAATGAACTCAGGGGTTATGACGGAATAGAGAAGGACAGAGTGCTAGCCAGGGAAAAACAACTGGAACTCCTGCATGGATATTACGCCAGCACGAGCTTTGTAGACGCCCAGATTGGCAAAATATTGACAGCGCTCAAAGACTTGCACCTCGACGATAATACCATCATTGTCTTGTGGTCTGATCATGGTTTTCATTTGGGGGAATTCGGGATTTGGTGTAAATCGACAAATTTTGAAGCAGCAACACGTGTGCCTTTGATATTTGCAGGCCCGGATTTCAAAAAAAATAAAAGGGTCAAAACAATGACAGAATTAATTGACATTTATCCAACTCTGGCAGATTTGGCGGGTCTCCAATTGCCCGACAAGCTCAAAGGCAAAAGTCTGAGAAAACAGCTGACTACTACCATAGATATAGTTGGGGATGGTTACGCATTGAGCCAGTTTATCCGCCCATATGAAAGCTTGAACAAAGGGCTTCCTGAAGCAATGGGATATTCCATAAGAAGCAAGGATTTCAGATATACAGAATGGAGAAGCTTTGATGATATGAAAGTTTTGGATAGGGAACTTTATGATTTGTCCCTCAATCCACAGGAGTCCGAAAATATTGCTGACAGTCCAAATTACACAGAAATGATGAGGCTCCTGTCCACAAAAATTGATGCCATCAGAAAATAGGCTTCTAAACTAAAATTTAAAATTCGCTGAAAAAGAATACATGAGGATCTCACAACATAAAAAATTACTGAAATACATCTACACCTTGATTGCGATTGGACTTATGACCTCTGTACATGCTCAGGAACTATTTGAATTCAGGGATTTACCCAATTTGCCACCTTTAAGTGGTCAAAATGTGCAACCTGGACTGGCAGGGCCTTTTATTGGCGTTGATGGGGGAGTGCTGATACTTGCAGGAGGAGCCAATTTTCCTGATGCCGCGCCCTGGAACGGTGGCATCAAAACCTACCATGACAACATTTATACATTATCAAAATCTACAGATGGAAGTTTTATCTGGAGTGTTACAGATCAGAAATTGCCTCAAAAAATAGGATACGGCGGCTCTGTTGCAACAAGCCAGGGTTTGTACGTATTTGGTGGTAGGACTTCGGAAGGACCAGGTTCTAAAACGTACTGGATTAAATACAATGCGGGGGACAAAGAGATCAGCATTCTGCAAGGTCCGGATCTGCCGGAACCCCTGGCGGAATTTGCTGTGAGTGTGTTGGGAGATTATGTTTATATTATGGGGGGAAGCCGGATTGATGGATCAAGTTCACGCCACTTTTGGAGGTTTCCAATTCATGCAACTACCTCCCAAAAAGCCTCATGGGAGGTATTGCCGGATTTGCCGGGACCACCAAGAAGTTTCGCTGTTGCTGCGTCACAAAATGACGGGAATGAGAATTGTATTTATTTATTCAGTGGTAGAAATGTGACACAGGATGGGGATTTTGAGCTATTGTATGACGGATGGACCTATCACCCCTGGCAGAAAATCTGGAAAAAAATCAATGCAAAAGACCCATTTCCTTTGATGGCCGGAACCGCATTTGCCCATGGAGCATCTTCCATCATTTTTCCAAGCAGTGCCGATGGAGAAATGATCACCAAAGAAAAATCCTTAAAGGCAGCACTTGCTGAAGCTGAAAAAAATGGAGAAAGTGATTTGGCGGATTCATTAAAGATGGCAATCACGAATCACCTTATCAACCACAAGGGATTCAAAAACAATATCAGGATTTTCAATACCATTACAGGAGAAATTTCAATTTCCGGTCAACTTCCACAATCAGGGCAAGTAACGACCGGTGCAGTTTATTATGAGGGGGGATATGTTATTCCTTCCGGTGAAATTAAGCCTGGGGTCAGAACCGACCGCGTCATACAAATCGTACCAAAGTCCAATAAAAAAACATTGAGTACACCGGATATTCTGGTCATCATTATTTACTTCGGCATACTGGCTTACATGGGATATTATTTCTCAAAAAGACAGAAAAATGTGGAAGATTATTTCAAGGGTGGCAATCGGGTACCATGGTGGGCAGCCGGTCTGAGTATTTTTGGAACAGCTTTGAGCGCCATCACTTTTATGGCTATTCCAGCCAAAACATTTTCGACCGACTGGTCTTATTTCATATTGAATATGACCATTTTCCTGGTCGCTCCAATTATAATACTCTTGTTCATCCCGTTTTACAGAAGACTCAACATTACAACAGCATACGAGTATCTTGAAAAAAGATTCAACCTTACCATCAGACTATTGGGAAGTGCTTCTTTCATTCTTTACCAGATCGGACGAATGGGGGTTGTGCTCTTTCTTCCATCTATAGCACTCAATGTGGTCACGGACATCGACATATTTACGTGCATCATTTTGATGGGTGTGATCAGCATGGTTTATACCATGATGGGCGGAATAGAAGCAGTCATTTGGACGGATGTAGTACAGGTTATCGTATTGATGGGAGGAGCTATACTTTGTCTTACTTTGATTTTGATAGAAGTTGGAGGGCCTTCGGAAGTGATTTCTATGGCTAAGATGAATGATAAATTCAACATTATTGATTTGACATTGTCGCTCAAACAACCAACCGTCTGGGTGATGCTCATTGGTGGGCTTTTTGCAAATGTTACCACATATGGCACAGACCAGACCATGGTGCAGCGTTATCTCACCACGAAGACAGAAAAAATGGCCAACAAGAGCATCTGGACCAATGCCATCCTGACGGTACCTGCTACCATCATATTCTTTTCATTAGGCACGGCAATGTTTGCATTTTTCAAAACTTACCCTGCGGAATTGAATCCTTCACTGACCAACAATGATGCACTTTTACCCTGGTACATTTCTTCACAGCTTCCCTCTGGCGTAATTGGATTGTTGATTGCAGGCATTTTTGCAGCAGCAATGAGCAGCTTGTCGAGCAGCATCAATTCGGCAGCATCTGCTTACGTTACAGATTTCCATTCCCGATTTGGATGGACAAAAACAACCAGCCAGCTTAATACCGCGAGAACAGCCTCTATCATCATAGGCACTGCAGGCATTTTGTTCGCGATATTGATGGCCACCTGGGACATTAAATCACTGTGGGACGAGTTTCAGAAGGTTTTGGGTCTGATCATTGGTGGTCTGGGCGGCGTCTTTTTATTAGGCATATTGGGTCGGCATGTAACCTCTTCTGGTGCGCTTTTGGGCATCATTGGAAGTGTCATAACTCAGATATTTGTGGCTTATTTTAATCCGGTCCACCTATTACTTTACTCAGCTACAGGAGTATTATCGTGTTTTATAATCGGTTGGATTACCAGTTATTTTATTGGAAAGCCGCCTGTGGAAAACGGGCTCACTTATTTTGGAAAAAAATAATTAATCACAAAAAGATGTCCATTTTACGTTTGTTTTTGGTGTTGAATTTGTTTTGGTCTTCCATCACTTTTGCTGACGGACAAAGCCAGGCTCAAAAGCCAAATGTGGTCATGATTGTACTCGACGACATGAATGACTGGACTACACTGTTTGATGAAAATAACCCCATCCGGGTGCCCAATATAAAAGAATTGGCCAGCCGTGGAGCCTTTTTTACAAAGGCGTACGCTTCATCTCCTGCCTGCAATCCATCCAGGGCATCTGTCATGACTGGTCTAAGACCTCATAAAACAGGTGTTTATGGCAATTCATCAGATTGGAGATCAGCCACCCCAGGGCATCCCACCATTCAGCAACTGTTCAAAGACAACGGATATTATACAGCAGGTTCAGGCAAGATTTTTCATCACCACAATGATTGGGCATTCCATGACAATGCTGCATTCAACGAGTTTTTGATGATGAACATCAATGAACCTTATCCTCCTAAAAAATTAAATGGCCTCGACGATTATGGCAGCCGGAATACTGACTGGGGTATTTGGCCACCGCAAATAGAGCAAACCGCCGATTTCAAAACCATGGAATATGCCAAAGCGTTTTTGGCGAAAGACCATGAAAGCCCCTTTTTTCTAAATCTTGGCATTTACAAACCACACTCACCGTTTTTTGCCCCGGCACCGTATTTTGAGGAATATCCTTCATCCAGTCTGACGATGCCAATATTATTAGAGAAGGATGAAACAGACTTGCCAGCTGGTGCAAAAGAAATGCTCTTGGATTCAGACTGGTTCTGGACAGGAATGCAGGCATCTTTACACAAAAAACCTCAGGCCTGGAGAGATTACGTACGTGCTTATCAGGCTTGCGCCAGCTTTGCTGATGATATGGTAGGCAGAATAATGAAAGCATTGGAAGAAAGCAAGTATGCATCCAATACCATCATCATTTTGTGGTCCGATCATGGCTTTCATCTCGGTGAAAAAAATCATTTTGAAAAATTTGCGCTCTGGGAAAAAACGACCCATGTTCCCTTCATTGTGATTGCTCCGGGCATCACCAGTCCGGGGATGATCATAGATACGCCTATTGATTTGACAGCCATATATCCGGGAATTGCTGAATTGTGCGGAATTACGACTCCTGAGGTAGATGGCAAAAGTTTTGTGCAATTGCTCAGGAATAAGTCTTCTGATATTGGGCCGGCACTTCAGACTTACGGCAAAGGCAATCACGCCCTGAGGACTGAAAGATGGCGTTACATCAGATACAACGATGGTTCTGAGGAATTGTACGATCATGAAAGCGATCCGAATGAATGGAACAATCTGGCCAATGGACTAAAATACAGACCAATAATGGACAGTCTTCAACAATTTCTTCCCCGCACTTCAGCCGACCAGGTCCCGGATCTGATAAAGTAAGGGTATTTGAATTTCCTTGGCAGAATGCTCATGTGACCAGTGTTTTAAAACAATTGGTTGAAAGGATTAGCATGAGCTGATTAAAACTTCACCAAAAACTTGCTTCTCGAAATAGCGCCCGGATTGATGCCATCTTCTCCTTCAGGAATGTCAACGCCCAATTCTTTAAAATAGCTGACCCACGCCGGGTCAAACTCACCTGTTTTTGGGTCCTTAAATGTCATCTTATTCAGAGGAAATAGCGCTTTCCCATCATTGGCCATCTTAAAAGCTTCGTACAATAATTCGCTGCAGTAATACTTGTCGTTGGCCAGGTCATAAACGTCGTCGTAAGCTGCGCCCATTTTTGAATGGATAAAATCAATAGCTCCAGGAATAAGCTCCTGGTATTGGGTATCCAACCTCAACACAACCACATTCTCCTGACCACTGCGCGAAAAGAATTTTTGAATCGGAGTTTTGATCACACCCGGACCTATGGCTTCGAATACAAAAATGCTGTCTTTCTCCAAACCAATGATGCCACAATGGGAGAAGTCACGCCCATCAATGCCTTCAGTTACGGATTCTATGGCATCGCAAAGCCCGCCACAGTTGAGGTCCTGGAAAAGCAAATCTCCGTGCTTCAAACTGGCTATGTCAATTTGCGCCTCGGCAGGGAAGGTAAAAGAGAGAAAAAGACAAAAAATGATAATTCTGATCATAACTTAATGGTAGAAATGCAAAATTAATAATATCCGGATAGAAGTTGTACCTTATAAAGTTTTGAGCGCTGCCATGCCGATTAAGGCAGTTTTATTAAAGCTTTATTAACATTTGAGCTCAGGTATTTTTTTGTTAAAAAGTGTTGTTAAGGTACTGTTAATCTCCTTTTTTCCTAGTTTTATACTTTATACCTTTGAGGAGTAAGTAGAGAAAAATCCTGAAAAATTAAGATAAAGGTTTTCATAAGGTGGGGGGTCCTGACAGTTTTGTTAGGGCCCTTTTTCATGTGTGCCATGCATGTTCAAAACCTAAGAGGTGGAAGTCCTCAATGGGCCGGCCAACGGGAACCATTAGCCAAATGCAAGGGTGTCTTGAGTAATTAA
>JAGQWX010000099.1 GCA_020436935.1 Saprospiraceae bacterium | reverse complement strand
GTTGCAGCCATCAAAGAAGACGTCAAAGTAAAAGCACAACTCAAGTCGGGCCATTGCATAGGCTGTTTTTACATAGAGTCGCCCGCCATGAGAGGCCTGCTCACCAAGCTGGGTTGCGACAACTATGTCCACCTCGTTGCAGCATCATCCATCATTCGTCCGGGAGTTGCCAAGTCAGGCATGATGAGAGAATACATCGAGCGCTACCACAAGCCCGAAAGCTTTACTTACCTCCATCCCGTTTTTGAAGAACATCTCGGTGAAACCTTTGGCGTAATGGTGTATCAGGAGGATGTGATGAAGATTGTTCACCATTTTGCAGGGCTCGATCTCGACGAATCGGATGTGCTCAGACGCATCATGACGGGTAAAAAGAAGAATTCGGATACCTTCTATAACCTGCAGCGCAAGTTTTTTGAGAACTGCCGGCACCGTGGATATCCGGAAGATCTGAGCATGGAAGTGTGGCGGCAGGTAGAAAGCTTCAGTGGCTATTCTTTTTGTAAAGCGCATTCGGCTTCTTTTGCGGTCGAATCTTTCCAATCCCTCTACCTCAAGACCTACTTTCCGATGGAGTTTATGGTGGGGGTGATCAATAATTTTGGAGGCTTCTACCGCACAGAATATTATGTGCACGAAGCGCGGATGTGTGGAGCCCGGATCGAGGCTCCGTGTGTCAACCACAGTAGATACCTCACCCACATTTACGGGCGTACGATTTATCTGGGATTTGTCCATATGGCAAACCTTGAGCAGAAGATCGCCCATGCCATCATCGCCGAACGCGAACACCACGGCGCTTTCAGGGACCTCAAAGACTTCGTCGACAGGATGGAGATCAGCAGGGAACAATTGGAAATACTGATTAGAATCGGCGCTTTTCGATTTACGGGGCTCAACAAATACCAGCTGATGTGGGAGAAAAATGCAGTCTACAATCCGGCCATCAAACACATTCCAGTGGCAACCTTGTTTGAAACCGATGCAGAGCACTTCACCCTGCCGGTGCTCGATGAAGGCCGGCACGAACAGGCATTTGATGAGATTGAGATTTTGGGCTTCCCGCTTTGCTCGCCCTTTGATCTCGTAGACGGGGCATACAAAGCCGACCTCATGGCCAGGGAAATGAAAAAATTCATGGGACGCGAAGTGAAAATGCTGGGCTATTATGTGACAAGAAAGGATGTGACGACGGTGAGCCGCAAATTGATGAATTTTGGAACCTGGCTCGATGAAGAAGGCAGGTACTTTGACACGACACACTTCCCGCCAAGTCTTGCTAAATATCCCTTCAAGGGCAAAGGCGTTTACATCATCAAAGGCAAAATTGTCGACGATTTTGACTTCCCGAGCATGGAGGTCGTTGCCATGGAGATATTGCCATTCATCAAGGATGAGCGTTATTGAATTATTCATTATGAGATAGAAAAGGAATTTCAGTATGATCTTTGAACTACCTTCCAAACTTGGTAAGTCTATTGATGATAGAGTATGTTTTATTTTATTATTCTGTTAGTCTTTTGTAAGAGAGAAATATTAGTCAGAATTCTAGGGAGTATTATCGATTTATATGTAACCTAAGACGAAAAACAATTTGGGAGTATTTGTGAATTATTTCTTTTGCAAATCATTTTTTGGATATATAACACATGAGTTGTTTTGGTCAAAAAATCAAAGATCGCAAATAATTATTTTCATATGATATCGAAAATTGTTTTTTTCATTGTATTGACACTTTTATTGACAATAGTCTTCGCTGTAATTCAACAGAATTCAAGTCTCAGTTTTGAAAGAATTTCTTTGCCGCAATTGGCACCTGCTTTTGCAGTAATAATTTTATATTTTTTTTATAAAAATCTTCCATCAAAAGTCAATTTTAACATAGACATTGTTTTAATTCCTAAATATTTGACGGCTTTTTTACTGCCGATCGCTCTATTTGGATTGGCATATTTTCTGACAAAACAAATTGGTGTAGAAGTGAAACCCGCCGAAAACTTAAAACAACTAGTTCCAATCATGTTGACCGGCATGGTCATTGGTGCATTCGCTGAAGAAATTGGTTGGAGATCATATCTACAGCCCACGATAGAAAATGAATACTCACCATTAAAGGCTTCCATTTTTACAGGATTGATATGGGGGCTATGGCATATTGGCCATTATAAAAACGGTGTTCTATTCATGATAGGCTTTCTATTATTTACGGTTTCGGCATCAATCTTGATTTCATGGTTGTTAAGGGAAACTTCTAGTAGTTTGATCATAGCCGGGTTATTTCACTTGGCAATCAATCTTTCATTTCTTATTTTTTTTAAAAATTCTATGACAGATGCAAAATTTATGCTTGTGAATGGTCTGATATGGCTTCTACCAGCTTTGATTCTAATACTAACTTTAGGGCAAAATTTTTCCAAAACATAACATATATACAGATTGGATGGAATTATCCAGATGCATGCTGTAAAATAAAATACCTCTTCGCTACATATACTCGCTGGAGACACCACAATTGGATTTGGAAAAGCTGGGACACGGAGGTATCTGTTGAGCCATGAAGTCGATTAGGACGACTTTTTTACGGGCTTCATCCCGTTTTTGTTTTTTTGTCATCACATATAAAATGGACATTCCATCAGTCAATATAACCTCTATAGTTGAACTATAAAACTTAAAATTTCTTTTAAACCCAGTATAGCGAATTTCTGTGCTTGATAATGTATAAATTTGGATTATTTCAATATACTACAATTAGAATTTTCATTCAATGCAAAAAGCTCAACCAAAATTGGACATACCGCTCAAGAGTATTGACATCATTCTGGAAGTTGGCAGCTTAATGCTATTGGGAGTATTTTGGTATTTTGTCATTGATAACTATAACGCACTGCCAGAGAAAATCCCTTCTCACTTCAATATTCGCGGTGAGGTCGATGGCTACGGATCCAAAAGCAGTTTATTCATATTGCCGACCATTGCCTCAATGCTTTTTATTGGTTTGGCAGTATTATCCAGGTTTCCGCACAGTTTCAATTACCCGGTAAAAATCAGCAACACCAATGCAATGTATCAGTACAGCATTTCACTAAGACTTTTGCGCATCCTGAAGCTTGTCATAATGATGGTATTCCTTGTGATCAGCTGGATGACAATAAGAACTGCAGGAGCAACGGGTGCTACAAATAGTCAATGGCTGCTGCCTTTGGTATTGGCACTTATTTTTCTGCCAATTTTCATTTATCTTGTGCTTGCTTACAAATACAAATAGTGGATTTGGACCAAAAATGTCCTTCAGGCTTCACACCTCAATTCCACTGAAATAATTTAAAATGAACAACAATAAAGAACTCAAACTGGCCGTCCTCATAGACGCAGACAATATATCCTATACCCACACCAAAGCCATGCTCGACGAGATCGCAAAGCTAGGTATTCCCACCATCAAGCGTATCTACGGTGACTGGACCAAACCGGCAGTCAACGGATGGAAAGCACAATTGCTTGAACATGCCATCACACCGGTGCAGCAATACAGCTATACTTACGGGAAAAATGCTACAGATTCAGCCATGATCATTGACGCCATGGATATACTGCATGCCGAAAAAGTTGAAGGTTTTTGCATCGTATCCAGTGATAGCGACTTTACCAGATTGGCCACGCGACTTCGCGAATCTGGGATGCTTGTCATAGGCATTGGAGAAAAAAAGACACCTTCTCCATTTATCGTAGCTTGTGATAAGTTCATTTACATCGAAATCATAAGCCGCCAGGATATGAAGGATAAGGAAACAGAAGTAAAAATTCCTGGTCAAAAAGCGAGTAAATCTAAACCTGTTTCCAAAGAAGTAGATGCCATCAATGACAAATTCATCAAGCTGCTCAAATCGACGATCGATGACCTCGCAGATGATGAGGGCTGGGCGTTCCTGGCAGAAGTTGGTGGTTTACTTTTGAAAAAGAGACCCGATTTTGATCCCCGAAACTATGGATTTACAAAACTTACTCCGCTCATCAAATCTCTTGGCAAATACTTCGTCATCGATGAGCGCGAAGTGGAGAAAAAACACATCAAACACATATACGTCAAAAACAAATAGTTTACTTCTCAGGGGACTTTCAACTTTTTTAAACAGAAATTAAGAGAAGAGCCAATAACTTTTGATAGTATTTTTTCGTTCGTATCTTAAGTTACCTGGTGTTGCGCTGAGGCTAGAATTGCATTTCAGTATTGAATGATATTCACTTTAGCAAACAAGTCAAAGGCGTACATATGGTAATTTTATTTAAATTCGTCACTTATTCCGTTGAACTTAAATAGTGGAAATTTGAGAAAAGCTTTATTGTTCTTGCTGTTGTGCTTGTCTTTTGCTCTGAAAGCCTCATACATATTCATACCCATGGATTATGAGGGTCAGAAAAATCACCTTAAGGCTTACGGTATCACCTATTGGGTCATCGCTCAGAATGTTGAAGCTTATTGGCTGCTCAATTACAGGGGGGGCAGTTTTGCATTTCCATATTCAAAACACTTTGAAGACGAATGCAAGATCAGAGATGTAAGTTATAAGGTCATTCCTGATGGTGAATTCCTTCGTATTCGAGCGGAGATTGCCAATCCGGAAGCCAATATGGAAGCAGTAAAGCTGGAGAAAGCGCCTAAAATTGCAGTTTACACCCCTGATTTCAATGCCAAAGGCGAACGCATTCAGCCTTGGGATGATGCAGTAACTATGGTGTTGGCATATGCTGAGATTCCATATGATAAAATTTACGACCGCGAAGTCCTTGAAAATAAGCTGGCTGAATACGATTGGTTACACCTCCATCACGAAGATTTTACAGGGCAGTACGGCAAGTTTTACGCATCACAAGGAGGAACGCCCTGGTATAAACTCAATCAGAAAAAAACTGAAGAATTGGCCGAAAGCCTGGGCTTCTCAAAAGTTTCACAACTGAAACTGGCGGTTGCCAAAAGGATCAAAGAATACGTTGAGGGCGGAGGTTTTATGTTTGCAATGTGTTCAGCGACTGATACTTATGACATTGCACTTGCAGCAGAGGGTGTAGACATTGCAGATAAGATCTATGATGGCGATGGATACGACCATCAGGCACAAAGCAAGCTCGACTACAGTAAAACTTTTGCATTCAAAGATTTTCAGCTCATTCTCAATCCTATGCAGTATGAGCATTCCACCATTGATAATAAAGACAGAACGGCCGAACCAGAAAACGACTATTTCAATCTGTTTGACTTTTCAGCCAAATGGGATCCCATCCCTTCCATGCTTTGTCAGAACCATACCAAAATCGTGAAAGGATTTATGGGCCAGAGCACTGCATTTGTGCGATCGACCATCAAACCCGATGTACTCATCATGGGAGAAGCAAAGTCTCAGGGTGAAGTAAGGTACATGCACGGGACATACGGATATGGCACCTGGACTTTCTATGGCGGTCACGATCCGGAGGATTACAGACATTATGTGGGCGATCCTGAGACCGATCTCAGTCTCCATCCCAACAGCCCCGGTTACAGATTGATTTTGAACAACATCCTGTTTCCTGCTGCAGAAAAAAAGAAAAGAAAAACCTAGAATTTTTTACTTTTCAGGCAATGTTAAGAGTTTAGGACATTTAACGCCGTCATTTATTGATTGCTCGATCAATGAGGTAAAAGGCGGATTGACATGTTTTTTCTGCTTTTAAATTGTAATGAAATCTTAGATTCCAAATCTTGTTTTGAGCCCTTGTGGGTTTTAATTCTTCTTTTCAAGACAATTTTTACACATTATAATTAATTTTAATATCTTAGCCATCTGAAAGCAAAGTTTTTATAAAAATGGCTAGGATCTTAGTTGTAGATGATGAACAATCTATCAGGAATACGCTGCGCGATATTCTTGAATTTGAAAGTTATATAGTAGATGAGGCGTCTGATGGAATGGACTGTCTCGCCAAGGTGAAGCAAAACAATTATGATGTCATCATCATGGATGTGAAAATGCCAAAACTTGATGGCATGGAGGCTTTGGAGAAAATTCAAAGCATCAATCCGGACATTCCGATCGTCATTATTTCAGGGCATGGCAATATTGACACTGCAGTCGAGGCTGTAAAAAAAGGTGCCTTTGATTTTATTCAAAAACCAATGGACCTCAACAGGCTTTTGATCACCATCAGGAATGCTATGGATAAGTCCAGCCTGATTGTTGAAAAGAAAGTGCTCCAAAGAAAGGTGGCCAAAACACAGGTGGTTTCAATCGTTGGATCCTCAGAACCCATCAAAAAGATATTAGAGACCGTTGAAACTGTCGCACCAACAGAGGCAAGAGTACTTATCAATGGCAAAAACGGTACCGGTAAGGAATTGATTGCCAGATGGTTGCATGAGAAGAGCAATAGAAGGGAGAATGCGATAGTGGAAGTCAACTGTGCGGCGATTCCTTCTGAATTGATAGAGAGCGAATTGTTTGGTCATGAAAAGGGTTCATTTACATCCGCACATAAACAAAGGCTCGGTAAGTTTGAACTGGCCCATGGAGGCACACTTTTTCTTGATGAAATTGGCGATATGAGTCTCAGTGCTCAAGCCAAAGTATTAAGAGCTCTTCAGGAGAACAAAATCACGCGTGTAGGTGGTGAAAAAGAATTGTCTGTAGACGTGCGCATCATTGCAGCTACCAACAAGGATTTGAGAAAAGAAATAGCCAAAGGAAACTTCAGAGAAGACTTGTACCATCGATTGGCGGTCATCGTTCTTGAGGTACCTGCCCTTGACGACAGGAAGGAAGATATTCCCGAACTGGCCAACCACTTTGCCAAAATCATATGCGAAGAATACAATATGCCCCTAAAAACATTTGATGACAATGCCATTGAAGCATTGCAACAAAACAACTGGACGGGCAATATCAGAGAATTGAGAAATGTGGTGGAAAGATTGATCATACTCAGCAAAGACCAAATCACCAAAAATGATGTGGATGTGTTCGTCAAGCCTTTCTCAGGCAAAAAATCCGTGGTTGAAGAGTTGATTTCACGGTATGATAGCCTTGAAGAACTGCAGGATTATATAAAACAAGAATATAATGCCCTCAAAAAGTCTTCATTAGTGTAATTTCGCGTCCTGGATTTTACCAAACTTCACACATGACTGAAAGGAAATTGAAAACTGAAAAGCCCAACAACCGAGTAATGAAGCAATGGACCACGCTCAAAGGCGAGAATTCGTGGACCATGTTCAAAGTAATCGCTGAGTTGGTAGACGGTTTTGAAAAATTGAATAAACTGGGGCCTTGTATCTCCATATTTGGATCCGCAAGGACAAAACCCGACAATAAATATTACAAACTGGCGACGGAGATTGCCGAGGTGATGACAAGGGAAGGCTATGGCATCATTACCGGTGGGGGACCTGGTATCATGGAAGCTGCCAACAAAGGAGCTTACCTGCAGGGAGGACTATCTGTTGGCCTCAATATTGATTTGCCTTTTGAACAATCTCACAATCCATACATTGATCCTGATAAAAACCTGGATCACCGGTACTTCTTCATCAGAAAGGTGATGTTTGTAAAATATGCCCAGGCATTTGTAGCCATGCCGGGAGGTTTTGGTACCATGGATGAGCTCTTTGAAGTACTTACACTCATTCAAACGAAAAAAATAACGGCAGTACCAGTCGTATTGGTAGGAACAGAATTCTGGGCAGGAATGCGCGAATGGATCATCGAAGTAATGCTGGAGAAATTTGGAAATGTCAGTGCGAAGGACATGGCTCTGTTGCCCATGACCGATGACCCAGACGAAGTGCTCCGTATCATCAATGACTTCTATACCAACGAGAGGGACAACCAGATCAGCCCGAATCTTGAACTTTAGTGATTGCTGTCTATATAGCTGATTTTCTTCGTCTTACAGAAGAAGGTTATAAGGCATATTCTGCCCTAATAGTCAAAAAATAATTGAGTAAGTTATCAGAAGATGACACAGGGTCTACATAGAAAGGGTAGAGCGATCTCGTGTACCTGATGCTCATGCCCCACTTTTTGGTAAAGAAATAATCCACACCAATGATGAATGATAAATCTCGATTTCTGGAAACATCCAGTTTGGGATTGAAAATGTCAATATTGGTTTCTGAAGAAATGATATTGGCAAAAGAGAAACCACTGTGCGCCTTCACTTTATAATATTTTCCATCCTCCACATACCAGTCCTTGAGGTGAACCACAACCGGCAATTCCGCATAGTCCATTTTGATGTAAAAATTTCTATTGGCTTCGGGAATAAGTGCATTTCTGGATCCCCGCTGACTGTAAAGCAGTTCTGCCCCAAAATCCCACCGATCACTCAATTTGTATTGCACACCAACACCTCCGGAAATTCCCACTTTATGATAACCTGCGAGCTTGTCCCCATTGATTTGAGAAGCATTTGAGCCTAGGAAAATGGAAGCCGAAAACGGACTTTGACCGCTCATTTCAGATTGAATCAGCAGGCAGAAGATCAGCTGAAGCAGCGCGAGGTGTTTTTTTGCCATGAGGATGCAAATATAATTCATGAGTCCACTCCGAAAGGTGTCATTTGCTATAAAATGAGGAGTATTTGATAAGATTTTATTTTTTTGAAATTCGGTGATGCCTAAGCATCAGCTAATTGAGAAAAAGTAAAATATCGCAAAAAGAGCCATTTTTAGCGATGAAGACTTTTCTGAGTGGACTCATTCAATAGTCCACTACAAAGAAGATTTCAAAAATAATTGGAGAATTTGGTTATCATTGTTTCAAAATTAAATCTGTTTTCATGAAGCAACATTTGGCAATTTTTGCATGTTTCATCCTTCTCTCCTGCCAAAAAAAAGACCTTGAAGTCGTAGATACCAGATTTGGGCCCGTCAAAGGATATACCAAAGATGATTTGCATATTTTTAAAGGTATTCCTTTTGCTCAGCCACCTGTTGGTGATTTGAGGTGGAAAGCACCACAAGAGCCTGAACCGTGGACAAAAGTGAAAGAATGTACCAGTTTTGGACCAAGTCCCATGCAGGCACCACCTCAGCCTTTCCGCTTCTGGTCAAGTGAATTTCTGATTCCCGAAAGCCCGATTGGTGAAGATTGCCTCTATCTCAATGTATGGACAGGGGCTAAATCTTCAGAAGAAAAAAGGCCGGTATTGGTGTACATCTATGGAGGAGGGTTTAGATCCGGCGGTGCCGGCTGTGCGATTTATGACGGAGAATCCATGGCGAAGAAGGGAGTAGTTTTCGTTACTTTAAACTATCGGGTAGGGACATTTGGCTTTTTTGCACACCCGGAGCTTACAAAGGAGTCCGGCAACGGAGCTTCCGGCAATTATGGCATCATGGACCAAATCGCTGCTTTAAGATGGGTGAAGGACAATATTGCATCATTTGGTGGGGATCCTGAGAATGTAACCATCGCCGGACAATCTGCAGGATCATTTGCTGTAAACATTCTTGTGGCTTCCCCAAGGGCGCAGGGATTGTTTCAAAAAGCCATTGGGCAGAGTGGAGGATCAGTATTACAAAACCCAGAAAGACCAGCCTACAGTTTGAGTGAAGGAGAACAAATGGGTCTTGATTTTGCAGCACAGCTCAACTGTACATCATTGGCTGAATTGAGAGCCAAGTCTGCGGAAGAAATATTGAATGCCCCCAACAGAGCTGTCACACCGATAGTTGATGGATTCGTCCTGCCGCAAAGCGTTCACGAAATATTTTATGCTGGAAAACAAAATGATGTAGCTACCATTGTGGGTTGGAACCAGGATGATAGAGTATCAGGACCTCCTATGGCTGCGGCAGAATACAGAAAAAGCCTGGAATCCAGAATGGCTTCCTTTGCTGCAGATTTTTTAGCGCAGTATCCAGACTCTACAGAAGAAATTAGCGCAAGATCGCAAATCGATATAGGAAGAGACGAAGTATTCGGCGCTCAAAATTATGCCTGGGCCAAAAAGCAATCAGAGCTGGGGAAGTCACCGGTTTATATTTATAACTTCAACAGAGATTTGCCGTACTACACCGATTCTACCAATTTTGGCGCCTTTCACTCCGGGGAGATCGTTTACGCATATGACAATCTTCATACTTTGGACCGGCCATGGAAAGAAGAAGACCACAAACTTGCTGATATCATGTCTGCTTATTGGGTCAACTTTGCTACAAAAGGAGATCCAAATGGAGATGGATTGCCGGAATGGCCCATTTATAAATTGGAAGATGAACAAGTCATGATTTTGGATGTTGAAAGCAAATCTGCCGTGCTGCCGGATAAAAACAAGTTGATGCTTTGGGAGAAGTTTTTCTCTCAACCTCCGGCTTCAGAGCAGAAATAAAACAATCTATGCTCAAAATCGCGTACCATCCCATTTACAAGTATGCGCTTCCGGACGGACATCGCTTCCCAATGGAGAAGTATGACATTCTGCCGGAACAGCTGCTCTATGAAGGGACCATCAGAGACGAAAACTTTTTCCGGCCTCATCAAGCCGTTGAAGATGAATTGCTGCTGACCCATACGGAAGAGTACCTACATAAGCTCAACACACAAACGCTGACCGACAAAGAAATCCGGCGCATAGGTTTTCCGATGACTCCTACACTTGTAGAAAGGGGGAAATACATCGCCAGGGGTACTTACAAAGCTGCGCTCTATGCCAAAGAATTCGGAATAGCTATGAATATCGCCGGAGGCACCCATCATTCATTTGCCGATTTTGGTGAAGGCTTCTGCGTTTTCAACGACATCGCCATTGCTGCCAACCTCATGTTGCACAGGGGTGAAGCCCAAAAAATTCTCGTCATTGACCTTGACGTCCACCAGGGCAATGGCACAGCCCACATCTTCCAGGAGCATAATGATGTATTCACTTTCTCCATGCACGGCGCAAAAAACTTTCCTACCCGCAAAGAAGTCAGCAGCCTCGATATTGGATTACCTGATGGTACTGAAGACAAAGCATACCTCAGGGAACTAAAGCATGTTCTACCCGCTATCCTCCAGGATTTCCAACCAGACTTTGCCTTTTATCAATCCGGAGTCGACGTGATCAGGGAAGATAAATTGGGCCGATTGTCCCTGACCAAAGCCGGCTGCAAAGAAAGAGACCGGTTCACTTTACAAACATTAAAGGACAATGGAGTCCCGGTAGCGGTCAGTATGGGCGGGGGTTATGCCCATAGACTGGCTGACATCATCGACTGCCATGCGAATACGTATCGGTTGGCGCAGGAGATATACTTTTGATGGTTGATGGAAAGGGTGGAGAAATAGCTTGTCATGTAGAGGAAGCGGGAAAACTTTAGGAAATTGTCAGAAAGCTGTCAGACACCAGTCAGACACCTGTCTGACAGGTGTCGAGAATTTCATTCAAGTGTTTTTATTTAAAATATTGAATACCAATATTTTACGATCAAAGTCTCTTTTCTTAAGCGTTTATAAACGCTTAGTGGGGATTTAAGGCAAATTCTCGGTCAAATCGCAAACCTGTCAGTAACATGCCCGACACCTTACCAATACATGCCCGACATGTTTTTTCCGTTTATAAACATCAATAGTCTTTTATTGAAGAATTCCTCCCCAATCCCATCATTTTACTTTCAATGACCACGTCACCTCAAATGCCGCTACTTCGATCCCTTCCTGATTGATGGCATTACACTTTAAAAAAATGGTGCCCGTACTTTCAGCGCTCTGCTCAATTTCCGTGAGCTTCTCTGATAATCTTGCTCCTTCGTTGCAATGGAATCTGATTTTACCTGTCGCCTTCTTAAAAAAGTTGGCTTGGAAGGAAGTGACCAGCATGGACCATTTTCCTCTGTCGGAAACGTGCGCCATGACCAGCAGCCCCGTAGCCAATTCTCCCGAGCCGCACAATGCAGCAAAGTACATAGACTTGAATGGATTGGTGTTTCGAAAGGAATATTTGGTTGCAACAGTGCAACTGTCTTCAGAAAGCGCTTCCAATTTTACACCCCAAAAGGTCAGACTTGGCAAATTTTTGAGGGTGTAAAAGAAGAAGTTGGTTTTGTTGGTGATGGATTTGATGAACTTTTGGTCTGCCATATGATGTGTGCTGTCAATTGAATAATAGTGTTTTACCTCATCTAATGGTATGGAGGAAATGTACTTATACTGATTGGAATATGGAATGTCCATTTTACATGTGGTGATAAAATAAATCAGATCGAGGCTCAAAACGCAACTGGAGTGGTGCCTCCAGTGAGTATTTGTAACGAAGATATGGCTTATTTTAGCAGCATGGACGTGGACAATTCTATTTCCGATCAGTATAAAGTAAAATTAATTAAAAATTTAGGTCGTTGCAGGATTTAAGGTTTATTTTGCCGACTAAAGAAGAGTTGTGGAGATTATAGCTAAGACATTTCAGGGATTGGAGGAGGTGCTTGCCGAAGAAATTAAAGATCTGGGCGGTACCAATGTGGAGATTTTGAATCGGGCAGTCAAATACCAGGGTGATACTGCTTTGCTGTACAAATCCAATTATTTTTTGAGGACGGCCTTGCGGGTCATTACGCCTAT
>JAGQWX010000098.1 GCA_020436935.1 Saprospiraceae bacterium | reverse complement strand
TGGGCAGCCAACATCCGGAACACGGAGGTTATGTTTATTTTACACCTGCCAGGCCACGACATTACAGGGTTTATTCTGCACCCAATGAAGCCATGTGGTGTTGTGTTGGCACAGGAATGGAGAACCACGGCAAATACAATCAGTTCATCTATACCAGAAACAATGATCAACTCTTTGTCAATTTGTTTATAGCCTCAACATTAAATTGGAAAGAAAAAGGCCTAAAACTCAGGCAAGAAACCAGCTTCCCTGAAGAAGAGCATACCAAAATCACCATAACAGAGGGAAATGTAAACCTCAAATTGATGGTCAGATATCCTGCATGGGTGACCGAGAATGCACTGCAGATCAGCGTCAATGGCAAAAAAATCGGATTTACAGCCAAGCCAGGCTCATACGTTGAAATCGACCGGAAATGGAAAAAAGGGGATGTAATAGATATAGTTCTGCCTATGCAAAATACGGTTGAACACCTGCCTTATGTCGATGAATATGTGGCAATGATGCACGGGCCTATTCTTCTTGGTGCAAAAACCGGTACAGAGGATTTGAAAGGGATAATTGCAGACGACGGACGATGGGGACAATACAGCAGTGGTAAATACCTCCCCGTTGATCAGGCTCCTATACTGATCAATGATGATCTCGCACATTTGGGCCATCACCTCAAGCCGGTGCCCGGCAAACCGCTTCAATATAAGTTGGATGTGAAGATGATCAACGGACAAGATCTGACCTTGCAGCCCTTTTATCAGATCCACGATGCCCGTTACATGATGTATTGGCTCGCGCTAACTGACAAGGGCTACCAGACCTATCTAGATTCATTGTCAAATCTGGAACGAATAAAACTTGCACTGGAAGCCAGAACGATAGATAAGGTTGCTCCAGGGGAACAACAGCCGGAGACAGACCATGACATGGAAAGTGAAAGGTCCACCAAAGGCAATAAGGAGGACGACTTTTACAGGGTGGCAAACAATGGTGGTTTTTTCAGCTATGACTTGAATACCAACAATGAGAAGGACCTGGCGCTCCAGGTAAGGTATTGGGGATATGAATTTGGAGGAAGAAAATTTGACATTTATATTGACGATCAGAAGTTGGTGACCGAAGACAATACCAACAGATGGCTGATCGCAAGTTTTCAGGATGTAGATTATCAGATTCCTAATGAATGGCTCGAGGGAAAAAGCCATGTGAGGGTGAAATTCCAGGCTTTGCCACGCAATTCTGCGGGTCCGGTATATTCAGTGCGGTTATTGAGGAATTAGAAGCCAGTCGTTTTAATGTGTCCATAATGATGCGTCTCATCTGAGATGAAAGCAATGGTTAAAGATCAAATGATTTAACTTTGTTTTTAAAATTTAATCAAAATGGAGACAGGCTGGTTCAACATTTCCTGGTTTTGGTATGCATTGGTTTGCCTGTTTATTGCAATCATGTATTTGATATTTCCCATTCCTCCATATAAAGAATTTGATTGGGCCAGGATTTCAGAGTTAAAACATTTTGTGCTAAGATATTTTCATTCTGTTGTCTGGATGCTATTGATGATTGCGTGTATTTATATGCAGTTTACAGGTTCCGGAGGTGTCAAAGGTGGTAAGTTTATTGCATTTTCCGGCTTGGCATTTTATCTGATTTATCTGGCAGTATTCGCTCTTGAAAAGTTGAAATAACAAATCTTGGGTAAAAATCTGTAAAATGAAGTTGTGAATCAGAAGTGTGAATTGAAATATTGAGTTTTTCAAAAAGGAAGTCCTCCTTTTCAACACCTTCTTTGATATCCAATAAAGAATATCAATAATAATTTGAAAATATTTAAAAACTAGAAATGGAAGTCAAGTCACACCTTGAAGCTTCCCCGAAAGCAGGAAAAAAGTTTTATCAACATTTCCAAGATAAGGGTAGGTTTGTTATGCTGAATTTACTGAAATACAGAGCAATTGCTGATTATAATGGGCTTGACGAAATCCAAGCCTCTCAAGCTTTGAGCGGAGAAGAAGCTTATCGGCTGTATTTGGAATATACCCTTCCACTTTTAGAAAAAGCAGGGAGCAAGGTTTTGTACTTTGGAGAAAGCCACCATTTTGTAATTGGCCCTGAAAATGAAAAATGGGATGCCATTTTATTGGTCGAACATGAATCTGTTGCAAAGTTTTTGGAGTTTTCCATGAGTGGAGAATACCTTAAAACTGCGGGCCATAGATGGGCTGCATTGGAGGATTCAAGACTGCTGCCTTCTAGACCACTAGATCTATTATGACACAAGGTCCATTATTCCTCACTGGCTTTGACACTCTTGACGTAGAAATGACGTTCTAAAAATCTTGAAATAATGTTCTTTATCTTCTATTTTTGACTTAATACCCAAAGGAAATAAAAATGGAAAATTTGGAATTTGCAGAACGCGTCAGAAAATTAAGAAAAACTAAGGCATTAAGTCAGGAAGAACTCGCAAAACAAACCGGTCTCAGTCTGAGGACAATACAGCGTATTGAAACCGGGGAGACCAACCCAAGAGGAGATTCTCTACAAAGAATTGCCAATGCTTTTCAATCTTCTAAAGAAGGATTGTTTGAAGATTTCCAAAGTGAGGATAAAAATATATTAAATATTCTGGTCTTGTCTCAGCTTGGATATCTGGCCTTTCCATTGCTTGGCTTCATTCTGCCGCTTATTATATGGCTATTCAAGAAAGATAAAGTTAAAGGAATAGATTCTGTAGGAAAATCCGTTGTTAATTTTCAAATATCATGGGTCTTAATCTTATTTATTCCTTACCTGATATTTGTTTTTTGTAAAATCAATAGCATCCATTTTTGGCTGACTGATCTCTTTTCTATTTTGAAGTTTATCGCTGTTGGCTATATTTTTAATTTTGTTTTGACCATTACCAATTGGATATGGGTGATGCGAAACAACAGAATATTTTTCGCCCCAGGATTTAAATTTTTAAAATAGGTGTTCGGAGTTCCAATTGTCATTTTTATCTGCACAATAAAAATGGTCAATCATATTCCAATTGGTATAGATGCATAAAAAGTGAAAATTTCTGAACAATTTTACAAGGACATTGCTCTATATTTTGAGTTTTTTATTTCAAATATTAGAGAACGATAGCTCATTCTAAATTCCTCAAAATTTACCGACATAAATGGGACTACTTAATCTATTCAAAAAGAAAAACGCAAACATTCCAACTCAAGCCTCTTCTCAAAATGAATCTGGGAAAGAACCTTATTATGGAGATCTTAAGAAAACTGACATATTGCATCGATTGGTCCGGGTTCCTAAGGAAGATAGAAACGAAGAATGGCAGCAAAGATTTCTTGAAAATGTCAGTGAGGCAAGCTTTAGATGTGGTGAGCCACAGGTAATTGTTGGGCCGGATGGATTTCCATATTTTCAGCTTTTTCTACCAGAGCCCAATAAAGCATTTCAATGTTTTGTCATTTCGCATTTGAAAAATGACTGTTTGCTCGACGCTGGCATAGGTGTGGTCATCAATCCTGGCTCAGAAGACGCGGATTGGGTGTTTTCCTATGGCGATATTTTAAACTTTCATCTCAATCAGACTTTTTACACCAACGAGGGATCGCTATTTTCAAAAAAGACGGAAAGTGAGGTGCTTTCTGTTGCAGAGGAAGTGCTTGTGGCCCAACCGTCAGAGAAATTATTGCCAGATTTCGTCAGGAAACTCCTTGCTGATTTTTTGAAAAGGAATGGCATAAACAAGCCTCGGATTGCACTTATGATGAGAAATCAAGAAGATGAAATCGGGGTTACTCAGGATCTCGTATTTAATGTTACTCAAGCAGATTTCCAAAACGAGGACACATATCATTATGTAATGCAAGCCATAGCATGGCATCTGCCAAGGCACTATTCATTCATTGGATTGGATGAAAAAATTCTGGGTGATGGATTTGCTAGTTTGTACAAAAATCCAGAATAAGAGCCGAATAGGTTTGCGGAGTAGGATTTTGATTAATACACTTGAGACTGGTATTGACACATTTCAAATATCATACTGTATGTTTTAAATGATTTAAAGCAGTAATTCTGATCAAAACAGTACTCGAGTGCTATATTTGATACCTGGAGCACTGATCAATTCAATTCCAGGCGATAAAGTATGCAGCGTCAAACCATCATGATAAGCGGAGCACGGGCACCAGTAGCGCTGGAATTGGCCAGGAGCTTTTATAAGCAAGGCCATATGGTGATCATGCTTGATGTGCAGCGTTTTACTATATCGCGATGGTCCAAGGCTGTCGACATTTATTACACCATACCTTCTCCAAGGTATGATCGGGATGGTTTTGTATCAAAACTGAGTGAGATTGTGCTCAAGGAAAATGTCGATCATTTCATCCCTACCTGCGAAGAGGCCATTTACGTATCAGCCTGTAAAGACAAGCTGACATGTGAAGTATGGACCGTTGACCTGGATCTGATGCTGAAGCTCCACAACAAATACCGTTTCGCTACCGAATTTGGCCATTTATTGCCCATTCCCAACACCATTCTTCTGAAGAATTTTCAAGATTGGAACGCAAGTAAATCCTGCGTCTTCAAGCCGGTTTATTCCCGATTTGCAACAGCGGTTTTAATTGGGAAAAAACTTTCTTCAGCCTACTTTGTACATGAAGACAAAACAAAGTGGATAGCACAGACATTCATCGAAGGAAAAGAAATTTGCGTGTATTCCATTTGGGCAAACGGCAAGCTCAAAGCTTATAGCGCTTATCATCCTTTGTATAGGGCAGGAAAGGGCGCGGGAGTTTTTTTTGAACCGGTACATTACCCCAATGTCTATGAGGATGTGGTCCGTTTTGGTTCGGAAATCAGATACCATGGTCAATTGTGTTTTGATGTCATCATCGATCAGGCCCATAAGCATTACTTTATAGAATGCAATCCCAGAGCTACCAGCGGCGCTCATTTGTTGAACGAAAACATAGCAAAGGCTTTTCTATATGATGAAGGCGTTATCATCCAAAATCAAAAAGAATATGCCATCAAATATGCCATGGCCATTTTGCATCCGTTTTCTTTATTGAAAAAAAGGGTCATGCGGGCCGACGATGTCATTTTTAAATGGAATGACATTTTGCCATTTTTACTTCAATTCACTGCTTTGTTGGAACTACTATACATCAAACTGAGCAAAAAAATAGGCTGGCTTGAAGCAAGCACTGCCGACATCGAGTGGAATGAAGATTAAATGGATATCAACAAGCGAAATGCCATCAGGTTTGCTTTTTTCCTTCGCTAAAATGTTTGAAGGAAAGGATACAGACCAGCTGATCAAAAATGCTTTCACAGAATTGAGGTGGGTCCAGGTCGACGATACACAGATATTTCCTGTAACCATCAATAACGACGCCATTTCCAATTCTTTTGTCTGTTCTCCTTACACGGCCTATGCCCTTTATTCCAGGGATGAACTGAAACACAAGGTTCCCAACAAACTCTTGCAATTGCCGGTATTGCTCATCATAAAGTTTTTGTCACTGTTGCTGAGGTGGGGGAGGATAGACCAAAACGTTCACGTCAATAATTTTCTTTTGTCCACTAACCCTTACCCATGGTGGAATGGTGACGGCATAGAAGAATTGACCAGATTTTTGATCCACCATTATCCCAAACATGCCATCATTTTCAGATCGCTTAATGTTTACCAGCACAAGGATCTGATCAAAGCAATTGAGCAATCAGCTTACGACAAAATCGCCAGTCGCCAGGTATATATTTATGACCTTTCCAGGGAAGTTTGGTTGAAAAAAAACAACAATAAAAACGACTTGCGCCTGCTCCGAAAACAACAATTGACTTACTTGGATCACGAGAAAATGGGCAATTGCCTGGAAGATGCCCTGCATTTGTACAATAAACTTTATCTCAAAAAATATTCCACCTTCAACCCTCAATTTACCTCTGAATATTTTAAATCATGCCATGCTTCAGAAACCATGCATTTCCAGGGGTATTGTGATGATTCCGGAAAACTAAAAGCATTTTCTGCCGTATTTGTGATAGAAGATACGATCACCTCACCACTGGTGGGATATGATACAGACGCACCTCAGAAACAAGGACTTTACATACATGCCATACAATTGGTGATGAAATATAAATTTGGTACGGGTAAACTTTTGAACCTAAGTTCGGGTGCTGCTGAATTCAAGCGTTTGAGGGGTGGAATTCCGGCGATGGAATATTCGTTGGTATACACAAAACACCTTCCTTTGTACAGAAGATCGGTTTGGAAATCATTGGAATGGATTTCAAATAAAGTTGGTGTACCGATTATGGAAAAATATGAGTTGTGATGACGGGCCGAAAAAAACTTAAAAAATGATGGGCAAAATTTTGGTCACTGGAGCTGCAGGATTTTTGGGAGGCAGGACTGCCAAACATTTTGCAGGCTTGAATGCTGGTTCCGTTATTGCAAGTTCCCGCCGTGCAGGAAGGGCAAATGAACTGGAGGAAAGCGGTTGCACTTTTGTTCCTGGAGATCTCACAGATCCTAAGTTTTGCGATTTCGTCACCAAAGATGTGCAGACGATCATCCACTGTGCGGCACTATCATCGCCATTTGGTCCATATGAGCAGTTTTACCAGGCCAATTATGTGGCTACAAAACAACTTTTGGATGCTGGCAAAAAGAATGGTGTCGGTAAATTTATTTTTATATCGACTCCCAGCATTTATTTCAATTACAATGACAGATTTGGGGTCAAAGAGGATGATCCACTGCCCCAAAAAATGGTCAATGCCTATGCAGCTACTAAATTGCTTGCGGAGCAATATGTCTTGGAACATCATAGCCATGACATACATACCATTGCTCTGAGGCCGCGTGCCATCATTGGCGCAGAAGATACCGTAATCTTCCCAAGAGTGCTGGAAGCCTACCATCGTGGGAGATTGAAAATTGTCGGCAGTGGCAATAATGTTTGCGACATGACCTGTGTATCAAATGTAATCCTGGCCATCAAATGTGCCCTCAAGGCCGGCGAAGCAAATTATGGAGAAGCATATAACATTACAGATGGGAATCCTGTTGATTTTTGGCAGGCAGTCAATTATGCTTTGAAGGCACTGGACTTAGAACCGGTAGAACAAAGTGTACCGGGATTTTTAGCGAATGCTGCAGCCTTTGTTTTTGAAAAAAAGGCCATGATACTCAAAGAGAAAAAAGAGCCGGTCCTGACGAGGTATGGAGTAGGCATTCTGAGTCAAAATTTTACACTGGACATCACCAAAGCAGTGACCAGGCTCCAATACCAACCACAAATGAATACATTTGAAGGGATAAATGAATACATATCATGGCATCTGAGACAGGCATAAGTGTTGAATTTTACTCCTCGGGCTATTGCACAGCACACGAGCGCATCGTCGACCCCGTCAATGGCAAGGGGGCTTGCAAATTTTATGCGGTCTGGGCTTTGTTTCAGGTGCCGGGAATCGGTTGGGTGATGTTCGATACCGGATATGGTCCATCGTTTTGGGAGGCAACCCAGAAATTTCCTGCAAGATTTTACAGGTGGGCAACACCGGTATTTCTCAAAGAAAATGAAAGCGCAAAAAAAATCCTTGAAACAAAAGGGATTGCTCCTTCTGACATAAAATACATCATAATTTCACATTTTCACGCTGACCATATAGGAGGACTGAGGGACTTTCCAGAAACTTCCTTCATCTGCAGCAAATCAGCAAATCAGCAAGTCAAAGGAAAAAAGGGTTTTGGTGCAGTAAGTAAAGGAATATTGCATGGTTTATTGCCTGAGGATTACGAAAAAAGACTGTTTTACATTGATGGTTTTGCAGATCGTGTAGAGGTAAATGCATCAGGCATTACAGTGTATCGGCTTTTCGGCCAGGAAGAATTGCAATTGATCCTGCTGCCCGGACACGCCAGAGGCATGCTGGGGTTTATTTTGCAAAATGATCATCGACATATGCTTTATGGTACAGATGCTTCATGGTTTTATTCTTGTTATGATCAAGGCATCTTACCCAACCAGGTGGTCAGGATATTTTTTGATTCGTGGAATGATTTTCAAATTACTCAGATGAAAATTAGAGCCTACGAAAATGCTCATCCGGAAGCGAGTATTTTATTTACTCATTGTCCAGAGACCCTAAAATACCTTGACCATGCTGTTTAAACTAAAAATTGTATATCATTGGTTGTGTATCAAATGGAGGGGAAGTTTTTCAGACAGAACAGCTTTGGAGCAACATCAACAAAAACATCTTGATGCCTTTGCGAATGAAGTTTTGACAAAATCCCGTTTTTATGCGCCATACCGGGTGAATGGGAAATTCCTATGGGAGTCGTTGCCCCAAATTACGAAGGCCGAATTCATGGAAAACTTTGACGCCATCAACACATGTGGTATCAAAAAAGAAGAGGCAATGAAGCTGGCACTGGAATCCGAAAAAAGCAGAGATTTTAAGAGCGAAATCAATGGAATAACAGTTGGCTTATCAACAGGTACCAGCGGGAAGAGAGGCCTCTTTTTGGTATCAGAAAATGAAAGGGCAAAATGGACCGCTCTTGTATTGTCACGGGTGATCAGGCCTCAATTGTTCAGAAAACAGAAAATAGCCTTCTTCCTAAGGGCAAACAGCAATTTGTATGCCTCGGTCCAGTCTGCATTGTTTGAGTTTCATTATTTCGATATTTTCAAACCCATTGAAACGCTCCTGTCTGAACTGAATGCTTTTAAGCCTGATGTCGTGGCAGCACAACCATCTGTACTGATGGACATTGCAGCTGAAATGAAAAGCAAAAAGGTCCAAATTAGCCCCAAACAGATCATATCCTTTGCAGAGGTACTCCATGAATCAGATAAGGCATTTTTGTTTTCAACTTTTGCTGTGCCGATTGGTGAAGTCTATCAATGCACGGAAGGTTTCCTTGGGTATTCCTGTAAATTTGGTACTATGCATTTGAACGAAGATTTCATCAAAGTAGACAAAGAATGGATTGAGCAGGATAAGTTTTATCCCATCATTACTGATTTCTCAAGAAGCAGTCAGCCTGTGGTAAAATACAAGCTGAATGATATTTTGCAGGTGAAAGAATCACCATGCCCCTGCGGCACTTCATTGATCGGGATAGAAAAAATATTGGGAAGGGATGATGATGTTTTAATATTTGGGCACACTAAAATCTACCCGGACCTCATTGCCAGAAGAATTGCTCTTGTCTGTGATGAGTTTTCCAACTATTCAATCATTCAAACAGGAGCAAAGGCGCTGGAAGTACAAATAGACTGTGGGCAAAATGACTTTGAAACACTCAGCAAAAATTTTGACCAGGCAATTATAGAATTGTTGAACGAGTTTGTCATCACAGGTGTAAAGCTGAACTATAAACATCAGGTGATGCGGAATCCGGGCAGTAAACACAGGAAAATTATGAGAAGCACATGGGAATAAAAATCAAAGCGATAGAAAAACAACTTCCAAAGCGTGGGAAGGCTTCCGTAGAAATTGATCAGTTGACGGGTAGGGTAGAAGGGAGTACTGAAGCACAAACCGGAGTTGCCTATCGCTATCAGATTTCTGATGGTGAGTCAGTTTGCGAAATGGGTACTTCGGCACTCCAAAAAGCTTTGACAGCTGCAAAAATGGATGTCTCTGAAATTGACCTCTTGATTTTTGCAGGCGCCAGTTTTGATTATCCTATACCCCATAATTCTGCCATCATCAAATCAAAAATAACTGATGACTCAGTGGGCTTTCATTGCCTGGACATCAATTCGACTTGTTTGAGCTTTCTGAATGCTCTGGACATCGCCCATTTGTATCTCAATTCAGGGAGATATCAGACGATTGCTTTAGTTTGTTCAGAGGTTTCTTCCAAGGCGCTCTCCCCGGAAGATGAGAAGGTATTTGGTTTGTTTGGTGATGCTGCCGTAGCTTCCATCCTGACTTTGGAGGATGATGGATACCATCCGATTTTTACTGAATTCATCAATTATCCTTCGGGCGCATTTATGACCAATGTGCCTATCGGTGGAGCTGTTAACAGGGGATTCACATCAGCACCTGAAGACCCGGGATATTTTTTCAAAATGAATGGCAATGGTCTATTCAGACTGACTACAAAACATTTGGATCATTTCATTAATGAATTGCAGACCAAATACAAACTTGGATTGAATGATTTTGATGTCATCATTCCCCACCAGACCAGCAAGATGGGCAATGCTTATTTTAAGAAACATTTTGATCTGGAAGCAGGGAAAATCATAGATACACTTTCGATCTACGGCAACTGTATATCAGCTTCAATACCACTAGGACTTGAGCAATATTTCAATCATAAGCGTCAAAAAGAAAATGAAAAATTGTTGTTGATAGGTTCGGGAGCGGGATTGAGCATTGGCGCTATCGGACTTCAGATGTAGTAGAACCTGGCAATTAGTATAAATCATCATTTTTTGAAATGTTGTAATAAAATCTTGAATTTGGTTGGCGGCTTCTCCATTGAACGTCAAACTATTATAGCCAAATGAGCTAAGATTTGTTGTAGTGTTATGATTTAGAAAAATGCATATACATATCTGAAATAGATTTTTCCACAATACCATTGCGATAAATACAAATATCTGCGTTGGTCTTGAATTATTCACGAGACGCCTGTTGCACCACTAAGGCTGTGTTTTGTTCCTTCATCTTTGCATTTTTGTCCGCATAATTAAAATGGACAATCCATTTTCAGATAAGTATACACTAAATTGTGTGATAAAACAGAAGTGCTCTAATAAATGCCGGCTAAATACTATTAAATTCGGGTAAGTCATTTTCAAACAGCAAATAACCTCATTAAAATAATAAAAAATGGAAATCGGTAAAGTTGAAAGATCAAATATATCGGGAGCATTAAAAATTGGAAATAGGATTGCCTTTAAGTATCTGCTTTGTCTTGTGTTCTCATTTTTTGGCAGGGAGATCCTTAGTGCGCAAAATCATCAGCGACCCAATATTTTATTAATTGTGGCAGATGATTTGGGATACGCTGACCTTGGCTGTTATGGAGGAGATATCCAGACTCCAAACATCGATGCTTTGGCCGCAAGAGGATTGAGATTCAGCAGGTTTCATACATCTCCATTGTGTGCTCCAACCAGAGCCATGTTGCTCACGGGCACTGACCATCACATCGCTGGTATGGGTGTTCAGTCCAGACAAAATAAAGGATTGTTTTACGAAGGAAAGTTGACCAATCGAATTGTGACCATTCCAGCCTTGCTGAAAGCCAACGGGTATCATACTTATATGGCAGGAAAATGGCATTTGGGAGATGATTCTACGTCTTCTCCGTTGAGTAAGGGATTCGATCGGTCTTTCGTGAATCTGGAGGGGGCGGGCAATCATTATGATGACCAAAGTTTGTTTAAGGCCAATCCTAAAACACCTTATTTAGAGGATGGTAAGCCTGCCACTTGGAAAAATGGCGACTATTCGACAGACTTTTTTACTGATAAAATCATCTCCTATATTGATCAAAATAAAGCAGACGGAAAGCCATTTTTCTGTTTTGCGGCCTACACATCACCCCATTGGCCCCTACAAGTGGATGAGAAGTATTGGAAAAAGTACCAGGGCAGATATGATGAAGGCTATGAAAAATTAAAGGAAAATCGTCTGGTGACTCTCAAAAAGGCAGGCATGATTCCTCAGGATGCTGTCTTACCTCCAAATCATGCTCGTGTGAAAGCATGGAATTCGCTGAGCGAGGACGAGAAAAAGAAAGAAGCAAGGAAGATGGAATTGTACGCTGGAATGGTGGACAACCTTGACTACAACATTGGCAGAATCATCGCCTACCTCGAAAAAATTGGTGAGTTGGACAATACCATTATACTTTTTATGGGCGACAATGGAGCAGCAGCCGAAGATTTTTACAATGATGAAGAGTACGGAGCATACATCAGGCAACATTTCAATGAAGACTACGACAATATGGGCCGACCCACATCATTTATTTCCTATGGCCCTCAATGGGCTGAAGCAGGATCTGCCCCATTCAGGCATTTCAAAGGCTTGACAACGGAAGGGGGAATAATAGCCCCAATGATCGTTGCTGCTCCCGGCATGAAGCAAAAAAATCAAATAGACCACGGATTTGTGAGCCTCTTGGACATTGCACCAAGTTTTTACGAATGGGCAAAAGTGGGTTACCCTGCAAGCTTTGAGGGTAATGCTATATATCCGCTCAAAGGCAATTCAATGGTGCCCTATCTCAATGGAAAAACCAAACAGATTCACGATGACAATTATGTCTTTGGGCTAGAGCATGGCAATATCGCCATGGTACGAAAAGGAGACTGGAAAATCGTCAACATCAAAAGGCCATTTGCAGAAGAAAATTTTGAACTGTACAATCTGGCAACTGATCTTGCGGAATTGAATGATCTCAAAAACAAAGAGCCGAAAAAGTTTGCGGAGATGCTGGATGAGTGGAAAAAATTCTCCGAAGAGGTGAAAGTGCAACTGCCTACAAAATAACTGATGTGGCTGGTCCAGTCACAATTTTTCCTCAGATTTTATGACTTTTGAGTGTTAACCGTTTTTAAACGTTTATAAACGTTTAAAAACGGTTATGTATTTGAAAAACAATTAGTTATGTAAAATTCCTCCCAAAAGTGGTCAGACGACCGTCTGACCACTTTTGGGGATGGACCTTAATTTCAACAACAAATTCCCTTCCTTTACACAAAACGTGTTAAATTCACACTTAATAATTGAATTGAATTTTAAAGCCACTTTTTAGCGTTGCCGATCTGGTTCCTCGTATACAATGTAACGAAACAAATCCGCATAGGAAATCAGCAGCTTGAAACTATTCAGGCTTAAA
>JAGQWX010000097.1 GCA_020436935.1 Saprospiraceae bacterium | reverse complement strand
GATGGAGGCATAGATAGCTTCAAGGCACCCATCATCATCATTGCACCGGGTCTCGAAGCCGTGCTCGTCAATGGCTACCAGTTTGAGGTTTTTGACCTCGATAATATGGTGGACAGCATCGCCCCCGAGCAGTTTACCTTCATGGCGCACCCCGAGCAGAAGTATGGCTTCGACGGCGTCAAAAAAGAACTCCTCACAGAATACAAAGAAGAAGCCGGCTTTGTCATGCCCTACAAGAGCGTAGCCTTCGGCGAAGCAGACAAGATCAGGGCGGTGCTTACGGGCGATCCCCCCAACGATGCTGATGTGCATTTTGTAGAATTATCGACGGCCGCCGCCCTGAAATTCACAAGAAGTGGCAATGAATATGACATCATCACGGGTGGTTTGAAATCGGGGCTCAGTCAGGTGATAGCCCTTGGTCCGAATGGCATCATGGGCATGTTTCAGGTCATGGGCACCGCCAAAGAATTCGTCACGGTACACCTTGTCCCTCTCAACGGATATGGAAAAAATACAGATGCCCAGTCCATTGAGAAAGCTGCCACGGACATACTGCGCCAAGCAGGTTTTTCTGTTCGGCTCGATTTGCTCGATGTTGGGCTCCAATATGATGGAGCAAAAATCAGCCTGGAAAACCACTTTGCCTCGGCATACAGCCCTGATATGAAACAAATCATAAGCCAGCTCGGCCGCAAGGTGAACAAAGAAGCCCACGACGTCTACATGATCCTCACCGACAAGATGGAGGGAAACACAACCGGATTCATGCCCAAAGGCATGGGCATCGGCTTCATGGAGCTCGGAGGTGGCGGTCAGACCATAGCCCACGAGCTGTGCCACGGCTTATTCAACATGCCCCACATTTTCGAAGGCTTTTACGAGGGCAAAACAAAAGGCAGCCTTCCTGACAACCTGATGGATTATAATGAGGGCACGGCTTTGTATTACAGGCAATGGGCGAGGATGCAGAGCCCGGGAGTGCATTTGGCGTGGTTTGATGATGCGGGGAAAGGGAAGTCCGTTTCGAATCCCGATTATTTTTGCATCAATAATGAAAAGGCTGATGCATTTATAGGGAAATGTTTAATGGCTTACGATGGTCGCCCAATTTTGCTCAATGAGCCTTTGGTCCAAATAGCTTTTTACAGCAATGAAGAAGAGATAGATAGCTTAAAAGGGAGATTGGCCAGTTGGAGATTTAAAAGTGATGGATTTGCATACATTCCAAACCTAAACGCCAATAAAGAATTTGAAGGATATGCAAATACCAAAGGAAATAAGTTCAATTGGGTAGAGGCTGCTTGCAGCAATCCCATAACTGTCAGTACCAATCGGAACCTTTGCACCTATACATCTTCGGACCAATCTATAGTTGGTTCAGATTCGTATTGCAAATGCATTGAAAATGAAGATGAAAAAGGTAAATATTTAAACCCCATAATAAGTTATTGGGGAAATGATTTTGAAGATAAATTCAACAATACTTCAGCTCTCAGAAATGAGAAATTTGAAAATGATCGGCAAGAAATTGTCGATATGGATATTCAAAGTTGTTTCCTATGCGTAAGAAATAAAGCAGCTGAAATAGATTTGAATTCATGGGTTCTACAAGACAGGCTATCTGCTTTATTCAATCACACGGGCAAACAGTTTACAGTATTAGTCAATACATTGGATTATGTCATTCAACAGGAAGAAGTTGATAAGCTTGGAGTTGAATTATACAATAGAAACTTTTCTGGCAGCAATTCCACAGCTTTTCTTTTTATTAATTTGTTCAAAGACAGAGGATATGAAAATGCATTGAATCCCAGCGAAGTTCGTTTTTTATGCCAATATAAAATACTAGACCCCTCAGGTATCTTAGGAGAATTTACTATTGGAGGAAGTCTTGGGGAGTTAATTGCCAACTTGTACAAGTCAATTACCAAACCCCATTATTCAGCCACTTATAAATCGTTGCCCAATGAAAATTTCGCAATCATTTTGAGCGAAACCAATGAATGGGTCCGGGGATATGGTGAAATTACGTCAATGGAGGTTTGGAAATACAACGTTCCGGCTCCTGTTCATTTCATAGGCACTGATCGACCAGTTGAAGATCCAATTCTGCATGCCAGCGAAGCTTTTAAGGCCATCAATGATCAATCAAAATTTGACATTCAAAAAATAGATGACCTCAAAGATGCTTGTGCGATTACCTATTTTCAATCAAACGCTGACTCGGAATTAAAGGGTAAATTTTTATCCTATTTGGAACAGTGGTCTCATAGGGGAGCTGCCGTTCCTGCCGATTGTGTTTTCAAAGAACTAACCGCAACTGATGCGATCGTAATGCCTGTTTTGCAAGCTGCGAGCTATGTTCCTGGAATTGATATCGCCGCTTCAGCTGTTGGTTATGGCATTGCTTCATATCAAGGTGATGTATTGTATCAGGAAGAGTTTGGAGCAGGATTGGCAATGTCTGTTTTCTTTGTTGATGGCAAGGTAATAGGAGAGATAACAGAGCGAGTGGTTAAAGGGATAGTGGTCAATACAGCCAAAAAGAAGTACGTCAACCTGGCAAAACAAAATGTTGATGAGTTTGCTGAATTTCTGGTTGATGGAATGAATATGGCCGAGTCGAGGGCCAGAAGGTACGCGGAAAAATTGCATAGTAAACCGCGAGATCAATATGAGGATTATATCAACCAAACTGTGTATGAGCGTCTGGGAGGTGCCAGGGATGAGCTAGAATTTGATTGGAGACTGACACTAATATTCGATGACGATGGTATCTTCGGAAAATTTATTGAAAAATTCGGCTTAGAAAAAGCCGACGAGCTCTGGCGTTTCTGCAACGCTAAATCCTACAACGAATCAGGACTCAAGGAAGTATTCAAATATTTTGGTGAAATAAACAGTTCCAATGGCCCTGAAATCCTAACTTTGTTTATCGGTGCAAAAGGCAGAACCGCACAGTTGATCGAATCGGCATTTAAGGGCGGTACTGATGCTGCAACCGGGAAAGTTCTTTTAGAAGATTTAGGGAAGGGAAGTAGGGAGTTTGTAGCGTTTATTGACGGGAGAGGAGATGAGGGGGTTGGGGCTTGGGAGAAACTTCTAGATGAGGGCGTAGACCCCAGCATAAGAGGAAATATATATGCTTTAACAGATCCAGATGCTGCCATAGATGCTATCCAGACTTCTCAAAAAACAAAACCAACTTGGCCAGAAATTCAATCTTTATGGAAAAGAGGGAATGATTTTAATGCAAAAGGAAGACTTGAATATGAGTACAATGAAATCAACCTAGTTGATGGAAAAAGACTAGACTCTTATATACCTGGAGAAGAAATAGTCTCAAGAAAAGCAACTACCTTAAGTGAAATACAGGTCAGTACTTTTGAGGGTTATTTAAAAGAACTTACAACAAAATACAAAAAGGGAAAAATTATAAGATCAAATAAATATATGGATGGGCCTGGTGCTATTGATGGTCATACATTATCAGGTGATTACTTTCTAGAAATTCCATCATCTAATAGAGGATATTATGAAGCTAGTGAGGAATTACAAGCACTCGCAAACAAATATGATGTTCAAATTAAGTATTTAGATGAATAATAATGATTTAACAGCTGTATTGATGGATATTAGATTCATCGATCGGTATAAAAAAATATGTGAAGATTATAATGATTTTGATAATCGTTTGAGAGAAGTGGACTTTGATATGATCAATAAATTATTAGAGAGTTTTGGTTACGATTATACGTATTATAGTAAAGAACAATTTTATAAGCTAGTCAATGAGATTGATGAATTTACATTTATTCTACAGTTAGTACTAAAAGATGGAATCGTTGAGCCGCTATTGAATATCAAGTTTCAAGAAAATTACTATTATCCTTACGGAAGGTTTGATTTTATACCAAAAAAAATGGGAGTTGATTTTGATAGAAAGCGTTATAATCTACCTAAGTATTCTTCAGAACAAGAACTTGAAAAAATATTAGGTCAAATATTTTCAATTTTTGAAGATATCAAAAATAATCTGGTAAGTACAAAATCTCAGGACTAAGTTTTAGAATCAAATGCTTAGAAAGGCTTAAATAAAGACGTTACTCCTAAAGGGAGTATAAACTATTTTGTGTAAACTCTACAAAGACAGATTAATCGAAGGTACTACCCCAGGCTCATGGAACGAAGACTTATGAGCTCGTAGAGCGAATAAGTCTGAGTGGAATGAGCCTGGGGTGGGCGGCCTTCAGGCGGCATGATTTTTGTCCATTTTTTATTAACACATTAAAGATTTTTATCATGTCTAAATCCAAAGTAGAATCGCCCATCCCGGCGGATTTTTTCAAACAATTCAAATCCCTCGATCAGTTCAATTCCTTCTTTTCCACCATTTTCAAACAGGGGGTGGAAGAAATGTTAAAGGCCGAAATGGATGAGCATCTTGGTTATGATAAGCACGACCCTGCGGGTCATAATTCAGGTAATTCACGCAATGGTAGCTTTCCTAAAACTATATCTACTAATTCGCTGGGGGATGTTTTATTAAACATTCCCAGAGATCGTAATGGGGAGTTTGAACCAAAGCTTATCCCTAAAGGCAAACGCTTTTCCTCCAAGATTGAAGAGGCTATAATTGGTATGTACGCAAAGGGTATGACCACCTCTGATATCTGCGATCAGGTTCAGGAAATATATGGTACCGACATTAGTGAAACAACCGTTTCCAATATTACCAATAACATCCTTACTCTTGTTCAAGAGTGGCAATCCAGGCCTTTAGATCCTGTTTATTTGGCTCTTTGGATGGACGGTATTCGCTTTAAGGTCCGAAAGGATAAAAAGATCCAAAACATGTGTATTTACTTAGTTATTGGACTTAAAAATGATGGTTTCAAGGAGGTCCTTGGCATGTGGATCGACACCACTGAATCCGCTTCCTTCTGGCTTACCGTTTTGACTGACCTCAAAGCAAGAGGTGTTCAGGATATTTTGATTGCTTGCACGGATAATCTTACAGGTTTCACCCAAGCCATCAAGGCTTCTTTTCCTGACACCATCACACAACTATGCATGATTCATCACATTCGTAACAGCGTCAAATTTGTTCCATGGAAGGATAAAAAAGCTTTCTGTGCAGATATGAAACTTATTTATACTGCACCCAATGAACAACAGGCTTTAACTGCCCTTGAGAACCTCCGTTCCAAGTGGTCCACTAAATATCATTATGCCGTGAAATCCTGGTTTGATAATTGGGATAATTTAGCAGCATTTTTCAACTTCCCTCCCGAGATCAGGAAGATCATTTATACCACCAACACCATAGAGGGCCTCAACAGGTGTATCAGAAAATACACTAAAACCAAAACTCAATTCCCAGATGAAAACTCAGCTCAAAAAGCTGTCTTTCTAGCTATTATGAACATCGAGAAAAAATGGTCCAATACTATCAGAGATTGGCATTTGATTCTCAACCAATTTTTGATTATTTTTGAAAATCGTTGCCGCTTATGATTTTTTTTGTTTTCGCCGTTTACACAATTTACTTTATTGTCTCCTCCTAAATGATATATTAAATCTTAATGTGATTATAAAAATTCGTAGGTGGCCCACCTACCTCTTCACCAATTCACCCATTCTGATCTCCAAAAAATATTCACTCTGTGGCCAGCTTGTATTTTTATCTCTTCGTTGAGATAATCGATATCTGAATAGGCATTTTTCAGGATCATTCATTCGGAAACATTATACACTAAAATTGTAAAGGTGGCACTTTTTCTGTTTGAACGAATTTGTCCCCCTCAACGGGTATGGAAAAAATACACATGCCCAGTCCATTGAGAAAGCTGCCACGGACATACTGCGGCAAGCAGGTTTTTCTGTTCGGGTGGATGTGCTCGATGTCGGGCTCCAATATGATGGTGCAAAAATTAGCCTGGAAAACCACTTTGCCTCGGCATACAGCCCTGATATGAAACAAATCATAAGCCAGCTCGGCCGCAAGGTGAACAAAGCAGCCCACGACGTCTACATGATCCTCACCGATAAGATGGAAGGAAACACAACCGGATTTATGCCCAAGGGCATGGGCATCGGTTTCATGGAGCTCGGAGGTGGCGGCCAAACCCTGGCCCACGAGTTGTGCCACGGCTTATTCAACATGCACCACATTTTTGAAGGCTTCTACGAGGGCAAGACAAAAGGCAGCCTTCCTGACAACCTGATGGATTATAATGAGGGCACGGCTTTGTATTACAGACAGTGGGCGAGGATGCAGAGCCCGGGAGTGCATTTGGCGTGGTTTGATGATGAGAGGGAAGGGAAGTATGACCGGATTTCCGGGGCTGAAAACATTAAAGCCATGTATGAAAAATTTGGTGATAAGAAATACGGCACGCTAAGTTTTTATAAGTATAGTGGAGAGTTGATTACGTTTAAGGCAGACAGCCTGGAATCTGTGACTTTCACAACGGGAGAGAATTATTCGCTGGAAAGTGAATTTAGACTTGCACCAATGGGGGCCATTTCTGAAGCTTCTTATGGTGGTAAACAAGTTTTTGCTGATTATGATAATCATAAAGTGAGTTATGATGACATTTTGACTTCAGAAGTTAAACCTGCAAAAGGTGTGGTTTCTTATAACTGTGGCGAAGGAGGGCAAATATCCGCTAAAGTATTTGAAGTTGATAAGGCTGAAGTGTCAGGCGATGGTTTTGATAAACTCATTTACCCATACCTGAATCAATTGGTTTTTAAGAATTCAGACAATAGTTTGCTTGTTGAAGCTGAACTGGCACTGACCCAAAATGAAGTGAGCAAAGGGTATTTTGAATTGCGGAAAGACTACTTTTCCTGCCAAAGCTACTTATCTCCGTACGTCTTGGTTGTTGGAACAATTCTTTCCAATTATCCTGAATTGTATTCTTCATGTGTGGATGATGGCAAATACTTAATTCCTCCATTTGAAACACAAAATTTTGAATCCATTCACCAGCTTCCTGAAGAAAGTTATTCATATGCTGCTTATGATTTAGGAGGGTTGGCAAATAATCAAAAAGTAGCTGCATTAAGTCATCTATATACTGATTTAACACATCGTCGAGAGGCTGTGAAGCAAATTATCGAAAACATCAATAGCATTTGGGATGGCAAAACTGGGCGTCAAATCGCTGATCTTGGACCTGAAAAACAAGATGAATTACTGGAAAAGTTGCGAAAAATGTCTGAATGTCAGATTCAGAGTCTTGAATTTGATTTAAATACCAGTTATAACCTGATCAAAGCCATTCTGAGGGACTTAAATCTGCAGTGGGATAATAAAATGGAGGGATTGGTAAACAAGTTGATAAATTCACTAAAACCCGATGACATTGATCCATTTTTTGATTATTTAGAAACTGACAAATTTGAATTTAAAAACAGCTCCAGGGTGGCTGGTTCTTCCAATCAAATGTTTTATTGGCAGAGATTGCTCAGTTTTGTAGATGATTCATATGGTGACGATAATGGTAAAGACCTTTGTAAAACACTGATATCAAAATTCGATGCTCATTCAACCAGATTGCAAAGTTACATCCAAAGTTTTCCCACACTCAACTTGAGCGGAATCATTCGTGGAGATGAAATTGCTGAATCGTCAATGAAGATTTTACATTGGCAATACGACAATATCATAAAAAGAACTTTTGCTCTTGGGAATAGTCTGACACCTACCTATGTAACATCAGCCAAAATAAATGGAGATGGTACAATTGACCTTGCCCTTGCGATAAACATAGGCTTAGATAGTAAGACTTATGTGCTTGCAGATCACATCAGACCATTTGACCCAATAATGATGTCAAAATCAAGTTCTTTCGGGGTTGCGCGAGATCTTGTTGACGGAGAATTTGTAGTAATCCCAGGTTTAGTCTTGATATATTTGGATAAAAAAGCAACAAATCAAACGGTGGAAGATGTGGTCTTCACGGCCATCGATTTGATGTCATTGGCTGTTCCGCCTGCAAAAGCCGTTACGACGCTTTCCAAAGCCCTGCATTATTCGAACCAATTGAGTTCCGTCACTTCAATGGCTGGCACCTATTACAGAGATGACAATCCCAAAACCGCGCAGGTGCTCAATTTGGTAAGTACTACATTAGGCTTTGCTGATATTACCGAGAGTTTTGCAAGTAGGGTAGCCAAGGGCAGTGCAAATAGGAAAATGCCGGACATTGATCTGGATGTAATTGAAAATGCACAAGAACAGGCAAACGCTATTGATGCATTCAGCAAAGGGGTTATTAGCTCCAAACCACCGTCAGGCAGTCTTGATGAGGTTTTGGATTTAGTTGAAGAGGAAGCAGATTATGTAAAAGCACATGGTGGAAATTATAATGAAGCCAGGTTTGAGGAAGCTGTAAAATTCCTCCGTCAGGGAGCCAGAAGCCTGGAGGACCTTGGGGAGTGGGCTATGAAGCTCAAAGCTCAAGGTGTTTCAGAACAAAAAATCTTTAAAATTTTTGAAAAACTTGCCTCAAATCAAGAGAGCTTTAATAACTTAGCCAAGTCTATAGTTGAGGCAGGATTGCAGGAAGGCAACGCTGCAAGATTGGTAGATGATCTGCTTTCGAAGGAGGGTGGGGATTTGCTTGAAAGATTAACTCAAGGAGGTTTGGAGGTATTGAAGGCATGGCAAAGGCTGATTGATGCGCCGGTTGGTATCAAATTGAATCTTATTTTTCTCGAAGAAGTGTCAAAATGGCCATCTTCTTGGGAAATTAAAGTTGGCAGAGTCGTAGGCACGATTGAAGTATTTGAAAATGGTACTCCTCTTGCAAGAATTTTTCCTGACAGGGTAGTAGCCAGCGGCAGGAGTGTGATCGGCCAACCAGGTAATAAGATATTGAATCGTGTTCCATTAATGAAGAACATGGTTTATGAGGTGGATGGGATTGAGTATGTTACGGATGAATTGGGTCGTGTAATCAGTTCATCAACAGATTTGGATGATTATGTTAGAATACGTTTAGGAAATCAACAAATAAGAGCAGTTGATATTAAGGAAGGTATTTCGGGTGACCAAGGAGGACATTTAATAGCATCAAGGTTTTTTGGACCTGGTGAACAAATTAATTTAGTTGCACAAGCTGGAGTTTTGAACCAAGGCGCATGGAAGAATATGGAAAATCTTTGGGCGGATGCGTTGACTAAAGGAAAAGATTTAAAAGTAGAAATTAAGGTAATTTATAACAGTGAATCATTAAGGCCAACAAAGTTTGAAGTTAGATTTCAAATAGAGGGTGAGAGGCCAGTTTTTCAACCATTTAATAATTAAGTTTTGAAAGATTTATTAGTTGAAATTGTTATAGCAATTCGAAATATTGTTCCTGAGAATTTCGAAAAGGTAATTCTTTATGTCACTCGGTTTGAAGGAACTGTGTCTTTTTCTGGCGATTATATTGATATTGATCATAAGACACATTGGATCGATTTTTTCAATTATAGCATAGATGATGGTTTATTTCAGCAATTATACTTTGAAACTCAAAACAATTCATTAATTCATATGAATTGGAATAAGGCAGTTTTTATATTAACTTCGGATAATAAGCTAGACATAAATTATCTATGGGATCAGGAATTACAGGACAATGTCGATCTGTATAATAAAGATTCCTAATTTATTTAAGTTTCTTGATTCTTCGTAATTTATAGTGGGTAGTTAGATTTAAATTTTTGGAAGAATGAACGAAATAATTGAAAAGCTTGAGGTTAATCACTATCTAGTATGTACTGATTTTTTTACACTTTTTAAAAAAAAAATTGTATAAATATAAATGATGAAGACTTGCCCCATTTAATTTATGGTGACGACTTAAAGATGTATTATTTACTTACATTTGAACCAGAGATATATACAAAAAATTATTCAGACCAACAAATTTGTTACTCTAGATGTTTTTATTTCTTGAATTTTGTTTAAAAATTTATATGGCGAAGACTCAGGACTAGATCAGCAAGTATTTAAATTACTTGAAGAGGGTGGGAATATCGAAAATATCGATTGGGGTACTATTGAAAGAATAACAAATCAACTTTATTTAATGGTTTAATCGAGGGAAACCAAATTTATGTATCCATTCGACCAACTACACCATGTTGGTCTGTAAGTAATTTAAATGGGTAAAATTTTGAACTAGATTGATGGTTGATTTGTATCCATCCGATATAGAACATATTTGCCGGCCATCAGGTAAAGATACTTTTAGGTCAAATAAATGCAATGAGGAGATACTGTAAGGAAAATCGATCTGTGTGGTTGGAGAAATATCGATCATCAGGATTACCAGTTATCCAATTTTGTGAAGAATATGGATTGAGTTGTAGCAATTAAATGAATTTGAAGCACAAGGAGAAATCCAAACAAGATCGTACATTGGTGGTATGGAATGCTTAGGGCAGAATCTTGAGTTGGCACATCATGGCAGTGGTTTTGTGCGAAACAAAAATGCAGCTGATGCAGGGAATCTGGTGCTGTCGGGCAATGCCAGTTCTGATCAACACGCCATAACCATTTCAAGCAGTGAGGTTTTTGCGCCTGGTATAACCACCAATTATACTGCAAGCCAAAGGATACAATTCACTCCTGGATTTTATGGCCAGGCTGGCACCAAATTTTTGGGCACCATTTCGGCCGTTCAAAGTGCTCCCAGCTATGAATGGGTTTATAAAATGGATGATCATTTGGGCAATACCCGTGTTTTGTTTACCGACAAAAACAACGACGGTAAAATTCGTCAAAGCAGTGACCAGGGTCTCAACGAAGTACTGGCCTTCAAAAATTACAGTGCTTTTGGGCTTGAGGTGGGGGGGAGCCACCTCAACGCATCTATGGATGCTTACAGATATACGTACAATGGCAAGGAGGAGCTGGGCTTTTCGGGGTACCAGGATTATGGGGCAAGGCAGTATGATGCGAGTGTGGGGAGGTTTATGGGGGTTGACATGTTGACAAGTTCTTTTCCTCAGGTGTCGCCTTATTCAGCATTCAATAACAACCCTTTACGATTTACCGACCCAACAGGGATGGCAGCCGAAGATTGGATTGAGAAGGATGGGCAAATGATGTATGATAACAGGGTTACCAATCAAGCAGATGCAACAGCATTATATGGCGAAGGAGCAACATACAGACCAAACGGATATATATACACAGCGTCAAATGGTGCAAATATTGAATTAGGTGATTATGGTTTTTTTAAGAGTGATGGGCAAATACACTCTTCTCCTGATTTAGCTCAAAACTCACTAGCCAATACAAATCCAATCCGAGCAAAGACAGATGCACAAAGCCAAATTGCAGGAGTTAGGGGGAATTATAGAGCTTCTGTAGGAATAGCAGGTTTTATAACTGCTGATGCGATCCTACCAGAGCCAACGGATGCAGCGTGGCCAAAGTGGGCAGTTTATGCAGTTGCAGGTGTTATAGCATCTTATTATGTTGCTAAAATGGAAGGTGAAATAGAAGGCATAATGAGACGTGCAGGTGGTCCACAAGGTGTTCAATATTCATTAAGGGCAACAGCAACAGGTCCTTATACTTGTTATACCTGTTTTAGTGGTACAATGAATTTAAGCCTCGGAGATGTTTGGAAATATGGTGAGACAATTAACCCTGCAACAAGGTATTCTGAATCATTTAAATATGGTATGGGCGTTCAACAGTTTGATGAGTTTTTTGGCAATCAGGTTCAAATAAAAGTCATGGAGAAAACCAAGATTTACGGTTACTTTTTACAAAATGGACATTTGCCACCAGGAAATAAAATATTTAGATAAGATGGAGTTTTCTTTAGCACTTACGATAGATGCTCACTCAATGGGAGAAAGTGAAGCCCAAAAGAAGTCGCTTCTCATAAATGATTTTTTTGGGCAGGTAAATAGCTATATCAAAGACCGTAAATACGGCAATGATATTTATCAATACTTAGTCAGTTTGTATATAGTCAATCTGCCAAAAGGGTATGAGCATTTACATAAAGATTTTAAACCAAAATATACTGAATATAAAGCTTTGATCAATAAATTTTCAGGAGATAAAATGGAAATAGAAAAACAATTTCATTACAGTATAAAAGTTACAGGAGAGCGATTTAAAGAGTTTGTTTCAGCTTCTGAAACGCAAAGCAGAAAGATATTAGCCCAAGAAATTTTAAACTCACTATCCAACTTAGATGCCTTGCCCAAGAAAGTTAAGGATTTTGACAAAGAGAAACTTAAATCTGATATGAAACAATTTTTTAAGGAACACGATTTAGTGTAAATATCAATAGCTTTGTAGAAATGCAGGTTTTTTTTGTGTGTTATGGATGTGTGATACATAAGAGGTGGAAGTCATCAATGGGCCTGCCAACAGGGATCATTAGTTAAAAGCATGGGTGTCTTGAGTAATTAAGAATCTGAATGAAGCAAATGGGCTGCGATATTCTTCTGAAAGAAATCCTTGAACTTCTTTTAGATAAAGAAAGTTTCAATCTAAATGAAGATCAGAGAGACTTGTCATTTTGCTGTTTTTACACCCTTCGCCTCAAATCCCTCTCATCCTATTCCCTTTCGCCTCATGGGTCACCTCCGCTAGTCCCAGCGCTTCCATCAGAGGAGGAATATACATGCCTACGCGGCCGCGCAATCCTTTTTTGAGGCCGTACCATCCGCCGACGGGATTGTTTGCCGAGCGGCCCCAGGCCTCGACTGTGCCTTCTTTGGCGGGCTTCTGTTCGTCGGAGCTGCCCAGTTCCATCCAGTCACCATGTGCCATCAACATTTGGTGGAGGTCTTCCAGGATACGGATGTCGTAGTGGAGGACTGTTTTGCCAACGGTGCAAACCAGTACATCCTTGCCGTCTTTTTGGTCAACATGCATGGTGTATTCGCTGGTAAGGGGTGGTGTTTTTAGGGCGAGGGGTTGATCTTTGGTACCTATTTTTTCTTTCATTTTTTTAATTTAGCATATACTTTCATGAAGTGCAACTTCCTTTGAAGGAACTTATGATAAAGTTATTGAAATATTTGGTCAATTGGTAAGGCAAAGCTTGTATAATTTTGTTTTGGTTGCAAGTTGGCTTTTTCTCCTCAATTTTGGTTTTCCTTTTGGAATACATTCTCATTTGGCCTATTCAGTAATGCTTGCTTAGCCTGCAATAAAGTGGTATTGTCTTAAATCCAGCATTGTGCTAACTTTTTTTCATTCGCCAAAAATCTTACAAAAAAGGCTTGGTTCAGATTAAGATGATGGCGCGCGTGGCTCAAGCATTCTTTACTTTATAAAAAGCATGCTCTTTTGACATTTTCTGTAAAACATACTGATTCCATAAAAATAGACATTGCCTTAAATCTGGCATTG
>JAGQWX010000096.1 GCA_020436935.1 Saprospiraceae bacterium | reverse complement strand
AATACAAATTTTGAAGCAGACTTTGATGGAGATGGTGTTCCCAATGCCAATGATATTGACAGTGACGGAGATGGTCTTACAGATGTGGTCGAGTCAGGAGGCACAGATGCCAACAATGACGGTATTGCTGACGGAGGAGACAGTGACGGAGATGGAATTCCGGATTCAGCAGATCAACAGTCAGGGTTTGGAGATGCCGGCAACACGGATGTACCAACTGATACTGATGGCACTGGTGGACCTAATTATCTGGATATAGACAGTGATGATGATGGCATAGTTGATGTAATAGAATGGCAAACCACAACAGGATATGTTCCACCATCCGGAGTGGACAGCGATGGCGATGGACTGGATAATACTTATGATGATAATGTCAATAATTTTGGTGACGCTGGCAACAATGACACACCAACCAATACGGATGGTACTGACAAGCCTGATTATCTCGATATGGACAGCGACAATGATGGCGTCTCAGACTGGGTGGAAGGTTGGGATTCCAACAACGACAATGTTGCGGATGTGACACCATCAGGAATGGACAATGATGGCGACGGACTGGATGATGCTTTTGACAATAACGACAATGCAGTCAATCCTACCAATAGCCAGACTCCAATGGACTTTCCAAATATGGATGGAGGGACCATTCAAAGGGATTGGCGGGAGGCGAATGTACCTGATTTGTCTATAGCAATTACGATCAACCCTAATCAGGTTCAGGGCGATGGTGTCAATCAAAAGGTAAGAATAGTTATTGAAGAAGTCTTAGGAAATCCAACGAATGGCACTGACATATTTGTATCCATTCCGGTATCGGCAAAATATACCTTACTTCCTTACAATAGTGGTCTGACGCAAATCAATGGGCTTCCTGTTGTCAACAGCAGTTGGAGTTTTGTGGGGACTTCAGGAGGATTTCATTATTGGAAATATGAACCTCCAGGAGGAGTTATTGCAGCGTTTGATGCCACTGCTTTTGGATTTGAAATGACCTGGAATTCAGCCAGTCAGGATGGAACGCTAAATCTCGTGGCGACCATATTTACCGGGTCGGGTGGAGATACCAATGTGTTGAACAATCGTGATGGAGAGGTTATAAATTTTAATAAATAATAGACTATGAAAAAGTATATCCAAACAATTATTTTAGCTTGCTTTGTGGTAACATTTGGTTTCTCACAGGATCCAACGTTTACAAATCCATTGGTGAATCCTGCACCAACCACAACCACCCCAAATGGTACAACTATTTGCGTCAGCTTTTTTAACAATGACGCGAATCCTATTCCATATACAACCGCAATCAATGCTGTAGTTTTGACCATCAGCACAGATCAGTTAAGTTTTGATATGAATGCAGTTGTCAATGCACCATTGGTCCCTTGGTTTGATTGGACAATTTCCTGTGTGAATAATTGTAACGATCCACAATTGGTTACTTATACCATACAAGGAGTACAAAACCAGGTGATCCCGGGAAAACCTAATCCACTCACCGACATTGGGGGTCCGGTATGCATTACTGGAACGGCATCTCCTACTGAAAATTCGACACCTACCTCCGGTGTTGGCTTCAATGCGAACATTGCGGCAACCGCAAGCCGTGACATAGATAACTCCACTACCAGTAACAATCAATCCGTATATACGTACACAGCAACACTACCTATAAAATTGGTAGAATTTAATGCTAAAGCAATAGAAAAAACCAGCATGCTCAAGTGGATTTCAGCCCAGGCGGATAACTTTTCTCATTTTGAAGTAGAAAGATCTTCCGACCTGAAAAATTTTGTAAAAATTGGGGAAGTCCAGTACGATTACATAGATAACAGGTCGGCAGAAAGGCCTTTTGCCTTTATTGATGAGCATCCTGAAAGTGGTGTCAATTACTACAGACTTAAATTGGTGGATTTAGACCAGTCATTTGAATATTCAAGCATTGAGTCGGTTTCGTTTGATCATTACGTTGCAACACTTTTCCCAAATCCGGTGGTGAAAGGGGCAAATGTTCGGGTATTTGCACCAAATGACTCAGGCACAGTATTGATTGTCGACGCTCATGGTAAATTATCCAGAAGGGTACAATATCAGGATCCAAGTTTTAATATCTCCACAGGCGATATGCCGGCAGGGGTTTATTATCTAAGATACATGGAAAGAGAGGAGGTCATGAAGTTTATTGTAATTGAATAAGTTTCAGATTTTTCTACCTAAAATCTGGTGATTGAGATTACAGTTACTCTTAAAAAACTGACATAGCTAAAACGCCTGACTAAATATCAAATGGCAGAAGTTCTGGTTCCAGGAATTTTACTTTTGCTTCCGGGTTATTGTATATATCCGTTGAATAATGTGAAGACAGCAATGATTTGAACTCGGTATTGAGTCTTGGATTCGAGGCAATAAAGTCGGAAAAGTTTTTGAATGCTGACTTCTGCATAAAATGATAAACGGCTTTAACTGCTGCTATGGTCAGTGTCGTATTGTATTTGTCGGTCGCCCCGAGTGCTGCCACGTATGCCGATAAATACGCAGTCACCTGGTTTATGGCCTCCTCAATTCCGTACCTGTTGATGCAGTACCACGCCAATCTCAAGTGAGCTTCATGATTGAAAAGGGCTGGATCCAGCGTGGTATCGATCAATTGGCCGATGAATTGATCATCAGTAAGTTGGCTGTGGTGGTGAACTGACCCCATGGTGATATCCATTGATGTTTTGATCCCCAAAATTAAATCCATTTGATGACTTAATTTCAATGATGGGCAAAAACAGGCCATATTTTCCTCAATCAGATTAGATTTGATTCTATTGTGCTTCTTTTTTTTATTAAAAATTTTTGTTCGAGTTCGCTTGAGCAGGTAGACACTGCCGTTTGAATACAATGCAAGGCATCTTGAAACTGGCCTGATTTTTCGTAATATTCTGCCATAGCTCCGTGCCATAAATATGCTCTTGAGCCAAGCGCGTCAGGGTGAATACTCTTTAATATTAAATAAGACTGTTCCAATTCATCAATTTGCAGATGAGCAATGGATTTGGATAGGGCAATGGCATCAGAAGGCATCATTTCCAGCATTTGGTCATATAAGGCAATGATGTTTTGCCAGTTGGTATTCTCAAACTTGATGGCTCTTACATGTTCCATTGCAACTGCGGCTTCCAAATGATAAAGTGAGAAATCAGGATAGTCCTCTGTTTTTCTCAAAGCATCGTTGCCCAAGACTATCAGTGGAAGGTGCCATTTGGATCTGTCCTGCGTTTTGAGGTCCATGATTTCGCCTTGCTCCACTTTTGCATCCAATCTGGAAGCATGATAACACATCAAAGCAAACAAGGCATATAAGCTTCCCGTTCTGAAATTCTCTTTGATGAGGAGCAATCTGCAAAGCCTCATGGCTTCACCGCACAGTTCTCTATCAATGAGTACATCTTTTTTGGTAGAGTGGAATCCCTCGTTAAATATAAGGTATATGACTTGCAAAACCATAGCAAACCGGGATTCTATCTCGTGGGCTTGAGGGAATTCAAGTTGTATTTCAGCATCTTTGATTTTAGCCCGGGTTCGCTGCAACCGCTTTTTGATTGTTTCTTCTTTTTGCAATAAAGCCGCGGCGATTTCTTTCAAAGAAAAACCCGAAATGGTTTTAAGGGCGAAAACAATTTGTTCTTCTCTGGAAAATGAGGGGTGGGCAGCAACAAATATCATCCTCAACTGGCTGTCCCTGATTTCATGTTCTAAAAAATAGTCATCAAGTTCTGATGCCATCGGCTCATCATGGAAGTGCTGATTTCTTGATTTTCTGGCATTAATTTGTCTAATGAGATCAATGACCCGATGCTTGGCGGCCTGGGTCAGCCAGGCTTCGGGATGTTCAGGTTTGTTGATTTTCCACTGTAGGGCAGCTTTCAAAAAAGTATCCTGTATCGCATCTTCAATCAATTCGAGATGTGACAGCCCAAATATTTTGGATAAAATGGCGACCATCTTTCCATACTGATGCCTGAAAAGATGGTCGACCATTGGTGATGAATGATGATCATCCAAAGTTTACTACTTCCCGGATTTCAACCGTTCCTTCCAGATCATAGTCAGGGTAATCCTGTGCAACAATGGCTGCTGCCTCAAAACTGTCAACGGCTACGGTGTAATATCCTCCAATGAGTTCTTTACTTTCCACGAAAGGACCGTCGGATTCCACCCGATCTACTCCTGTGATTCTTTTGCCGGGTGTGTGCAGGGCAGCTCCGCCTCTATAAATACCCTGGGCTTTCATTTTATCACCCCAGGCAAACCATTTTCCCATTCTTCCTTGTAATTCTTCTGGAGACAAGCCCAGTTCGTCATAAGAAGGGCCTAAAAATATCAGCATAAATTCTTTCATTCTAAATAAATTTTTTGTGTGCGGAATTCTATTCCAATTTTCGATTAATAAAAGTAATACTAGTAGCTCAAATGGCGCAACCTATGACATAGAATGTAGTGCCACTCTGTTGCCTTCGATGTCAATAAAGTGTGCCATAAAACCATTCTCACCTATGGAGGTTTTGGGCAGGACCACTTTGCCTCCTGCTTTTTCAATTCTGGAAAGCGGAACAGACAAGTCTTCACCACCATTGAGATATATGATGCTGCCTTTGTCAGAGGGTTCGTATCCGGGACCTGCAGCCAGGCCACCACCTACACCATTCGTCCAGTCTGCAGGAAAGAAAGCCATAGTCAGCCCCATATTTTCCATGGTCATCGTGTCCATCTTGGTTTGCAAAATCTCCTCATAAAAAGATTTTGCCTTGTCGAAATTTTTGACCGGAATTTCAAACCAGTTAAGTGCATTTTTCATGTTACATATTTTTTGATCAATGAATAATGCCCTCATGACGAAGCCGAAGATAGGGAAGGGGACAAATCGAAAAAAAAATTAAAATAAATTTTCAGCGCAGGCTTTTAAAAGTATTCTACTGCAGTAATACCTGGTTGAATTCAACATAAAGGTCGGAAATTGCCTATGCGTACCTAGTCCTGATGAAGTGAAAACAGAAAGTCTCCAAAGAGACCAATAATATGAAAAAATAATTTTAACTGTATATAATTCATAATCAATTTATTATACATCTTATAATTTAAATATTTTGTAATTTTTCATATAACACAAAACGATCTAGTGTTTTTGGCTCAATATTTGGATGTTATATATGGAAGAAAATTTTAATATCTAAAAAGGATATTGAAGTAACCATAATAATACAAATAAAAAGGTCGATACATGAGTTTGAATTGTACGATAATAAGATCAGAATCAAAAGGAAAAAGACAGGGATGGTGGTTGCCATTACTGGTTTTTGCTTTTTTGATTTTGACCAGTACAGGACTGATGGCCCAAACCCCGACCGTCTCCGCCACGGAATGTAACTGTTTGAACAATGCTTCTGCTGCAGGTGACGATGGTCAGTTTCAGGATGTCATCACCATCAACGGTCCGGCTGGAAAGACCTGGAAAGTCAAGCACGTCACTGGCTTATTCAAAGCTACTTCACCTGCTCCGCCTGCAGCTCCAGACCAGATTTCTGTGGGACAAGTCATAACAGAAACATCAAGTGGTGTTTATACGCTTACAGCAAGACGCATCGACCGAACCAGCTGGAGCATCACCTTTACAGATGGCATCAACGACCTCAACATCACATCAGCAAGAAAATGCGCTTATCCTTCTAAAACCATCGTTGGTGATAAAGGTGTTTGCGTCAACAAATCAAGAAGTTATCACTTAGATATACCCGCTAACCTGATCAGAACCATCCAATGGACAGTTTCAATGCCGGCATCCATCACAGGATCGGCCAATAGTCCCAATGTTACCGTTCAATATCCCGGAACTACAGGGACCATTACGTTGACAGCAGTGGGAACTGCCTGGTCCTACGTTGGCCAAACGGTTGGATTTTGCAATTTTAATATATCCAATGACATCATATTGACCAATGACTTTGAGACCCTCTCACTGGCATGTAACAATAAAACAAATGTCACGCTTGATGGAAAGTGCCGGGTAGAGATAACACCGGACATGATTACAGAATCATTGACCAGACCATTATATACTTATGATATTGTCCTCAGGGACAGAGAAGCTGATACCCTTTTGCCAAGTGCATGGGTAGATGGCAATTACGTCAATAAGACCCTTGAGGTCAACCTATACCACGATTGTACAGGCAACCATTGCTGGGGTACTATTCTCATCGAAGATAAGTCCATCCCGACATTGACTTGCGTGCCGTTTGATACCATTGATTGCAATGAAGTTGATCTTCCTGAAATAACCGGTATGCCATTGCCTCCAACAGCTTTTTATATGAGGACGGGCCCGAATTCCTTCAAGGTTTCGGACTTTGACTACTGCAGCCTTGTTACCCTCACATATGAAGACGAGCAAATCAGTGCACATTGCCACAGCGGTATCAGTGCAAGCTTTTTAAGAACCTGGATTGCAAAGGATGTGCTTGGAAATACTACCAGTTGTGAGCAGGTCATTTCAGTAAGACAAGCCTCGATTGATGAAGTGGTATTCCCACCCAACTATGACAGTGTCCTTGGTCCAAATGAATCTTTGGACGCCTGCGGTGATTGGATAAAACTGCCCAACGGACACCCTGATCCGATTTCAACAGGATATCCCACAGGCAGACTTTGTCAAAACCTTGTGGTCGATTACGAAGACATCAGATACGACATCTGTACCAACGATAAAACATTTAAAATCAGAAGAAAGTGGATAGTAAGAGATGGCTGTACGGGCGCAGAGCGTCAGGCCATCCAAACCATAACTGTCATGGACAACGAAGCACCTGTTGTCATAACACCGGCCGATTTTACAGTAGCAACTGCCGATCACAGCTGCGTGGGCAATGTCAATGTTCCGGTACCTCAGGTGGATGATTGTATCCAGTGGGACTATACCATCGCATTCAAACCTGTAGATGATTCAGATGACCCCTATACTGATGCATGGACAGAAGGAATCCTGAAAGTAGATTCCAGAAAATACGTCATCACTGGTCTTCCTGAAGGATATACCAAATTCTGGATCAGCTACTACATCTACGACGGATGTGGCAACACCACACGAACTTATACCACGGCGATGATCATGGACGATAAAGAACCAATCGCTGTATGTAAACAATACACCTTTGTAGGTCTTAACGAAAATGGCCAGGCATGGGCTGGGGTAGAGTCATTTGACGACGGCAGCCATGACAACTGTATGATCGACTACATCGAGCTCAGAAGAATGGAGAACACTGCTTGCGGTATGGTCATTGACTGGGACGATAAGGTGATGTTCTGCTGCGAAGACGTAGGCAAGACCATCATGGTTCAGATGCGTGTTGTTGACAAATCAGGTAACTCCAATACCTGTATGGTAGAAGTGACCGTGCAAGACAATACACCGCCTCACTTCCACACCTGCCCGGCAGACACTATGGTCAATTGCGATGCAGAATTGTGGGACTTAACAGGATACGGACAGCCTGTAGTCAAAGATTCCTGCGGATTCAAACTTGTAGAAAAAATAGACAGACAACTCAATGACTGTGGCATTGGAAAGATATACAGAACGTTTATTGCTACCGATTACAACGGCAATTCTTCTTCCTGTACTCAGACCATCATGGTTCAGCCTATCAGTCCGTTTAATAGTTCGCATATTATATGGCCTGCAGATTACACCTTTACCAATGGGTGCAGAGCCTTCGAAATAAAACCAGAAGACCTGCCTTCAGACAGACGATATCCAAGATTTAGGGAAAAAGCCTGCAGCCGTCCAGCATATCAGTATGAGGACATTGTCTTCCAATATGCGGAAGGAGCCTGCTTTAAGATATTGAGGGAGTGGACGGTCATTGACTGGTGTCAGTTTGATCCCAGGACTCCTTACCAAACCTCTTGGAAACATACACAGGTGATCAAAGTGATCAACAGCATCGGACCAACCATTACAAAGGGATGCAGTCAGGATGACCTGATTGTTGAAGACGTGGACAGCTGTAAAGCAAAAATTACACTTTCGGCATTGGCGACAGATGATTGTCCGGGGGCAATTCTGAAGTATGGATATGAGATAGACCTCTTTAATGACGGTACTACCGAATACTCCGAGACAGGACAGACCATAATGCGCATTGTGCCTTATGGCAACCACAAAATTACATGGTGGGTCAAAGATGAGTGCGGTAATGTGACCAGATGCACCAGAATATTTGCGGTGAGAGACGGCAAGGCACCAACGCCAACCTGCCATTCACAGGTGGTTACAGTGGTTATGCCAACTTCACAATCCATTACGATCTGGGCTAAAGATTTTATCAAATACGGATCAGACAATTGTACTCCTGAAAATAAACTGAAATATTCATTCACAACGAATCCTAAGGATTCTTCCAAAGTATTCACATGTGAGGACTTTGTAACCTATGGCAATGCAGGGGTACCTGTAAGGATATATGTGTTTGATGAGGCCGGCAATTACGATTATTGCGAAGCCACACTTTTACTGCAGGACAATGCAGGTGTTTGTACCGGAACTTCTGCCGGAACGAAGGTGACACTTTCGGGCAAAATTATCGACCCATATGGGAGAGCTGTTTCCGGAGTTGATCTAAAGGTGGATGCCAATCTGCCAGAGTTTCCCAAGCAGTATTCCACCTCGGCAAATGGAACTTATGAATTTACAGGATTGAAAAAATTCATCGACTACATGCTCGAGCCCGATAAAAAAGGAAGCGCAAATCAGGGCATCAATACCCTTGATGTATTGCAGATACAAAGACACATATTGAGCCTTAAAAAGCTGGATACTCATGCAAAAATGATTGCAGCAGATGTTGACGGAGACGAAAGACTGACCATAGCTGATATGGTTGAACTCAGAAAACTGATTCTGGGAATCTCTGATCATTTCGACAGGGTGCCTGCATGGAGGTTTGTCACTGAGGCTGGCATGAAAAAGGACAACATGTATCCTCTTGAACAGGTGATTTTCATAGGATCAATGTCGAGAGATGAAGTCAATCAAAATTTCATTGCACTGAAGACAGGTGATATTGATGGGTCGTACGCTTCATTCAATACAGATCAGGAAACCAAAGGTAGAAGCAGTAAAGTGCTGGCTTATGAAACCTGGGCGTATAAAAAAGGAGACATCGTCAAAATTGACCTCAATTTTGAAGACAATGACATCAATGGATTTCAGTTTTCATTCGCAGTTGATGCAGCTGTTGCAGAATTCATAGATGCAGACAATGACGACGGCACTGTTTATTATCATACCAATGATGGTGTCAATGTACGCATCATGGCTGCAGACGCCAAAAACGGAGTCGGAACCATTCACCTGGTATTCAGAATGAAAAGAGATACAGAAGGAGAGGACTTCATCAGACCTACATCCGAACTGGTATCGGAAGCATACTTTGAAGATGGGCTTGAATTGAGAAGTGCCGGGCTCAGCCTGATCAATAAGGCCATCAAAGATCCACATTTTTCGGGTTTGAAAGTGTACCAAAACGTGCCGAACCCATTCACAACAGAGACAGAAATTTCATTTGAAATAGATAAAGAACAATCTGTAAGCCTACAGGTGTACAATGCAGAAGGAAAGTTGATTCTAACCAAGTCAAACCAATTCGGTATAGGCCTGAACTCATTTAGGATTACAGAGGACGACCTCAAAACCAAGGGCATTTTATTCTATCAGATAATAACTAAAACTCACTACTCAGGAAGAAGGATGATCAAGTTAAATTGAAAACCTTCTTCCATTTTTTGACAATCAAACCATCCATCATAATAAAGATCAAATATCATGAAACGCACCATTGAGCATATAAAAAGAATGACGAGTTCAGCTGTCCTTTGGGCAGTGGCTGTCGTCTTGCTGTCGGCCACAGGCCTGCAGGCTCAGGATTGCAACCTGCCGTTTTCCTGCGTCAACGACGTCCAGGTATCACTTGATACCAACTGCGTTGAGGTCATCACACCCGGTTCTATTCTGAGAGAGATGTATTTTGCGTCATCAGATTACACCGTTGTTGTAAAAACAGCAAAAGGCAAGATCGTACCCAATAACATCATCACGAGGGCATACCTTGGACAGCGACTTGAAGTCTCCGTAAAGCTCAATCCTTGTGGTAAGTCATGCTGGGGATATGCATGGATTGAAGATAAATACCCACCAGTTTTACGCAATTGTGATACTGTGACTGTAGCATGTGACGCCAACCTTACAGCAGGCGTAGGTGTACCAAGAGTAACTGCAACAGATGCATGCGGACCGGTGACCATAAAACAACTTCCCGATGTGGTTACCAAATTGCCTTGTGGCAGTCCATATGTCAAACAAATCGAGCGTCCCTGGATGGCAACGGATTCGTCCGGGAATGTGGCTACCTGTGTCCAGGTCATCAATGTCAGAAGAAACACACTTGCAGATGTGAGAGCACCCAGGAGTTACGATGATCGGGACCTGCCGATACTGGAGTGCGGAGTTTTCAACCATTATTTGCCCAACTGGGCGCCAGATCCGGCCTATACTGGTTTTCCTACCGGCATCAACTGCGAAAACATACAATACCACTACAGTGACATCATTTTTGAAGTCTGTGGAAAAGGTAAAAAGGTATTAAGAAGCTGGGAAGTTATCGATTGGTGTACAGGCAGAGACACAACTTTTGCCCAAACCATCAAAATCCTGGATACCAAAGGACCGGTCTGTACAGAAGATCCCAATCAGGTGGTCATCCTCAAAACCGATCCCAAAAAATGTACGGCTACGTATAAAGTGCCGGATCCCAAAGCAACAGATTGCAGCAAATACTCTTACATCGTTGGCTACAGAGTTAAAGACCATCTGGGCTCTTACGGTGATACGATTTACACCAAAAACATCATCAAACATACCGACAATACCTATACACTTACCTCACTTCCAACAGACACAACCATCATCATTTACAAGTTGACAGATGAGTGTGGAAACGTGTCATATTGTTCGACCAAGGTTTTGGTAAAGGACAAAGAATCTCCATCAGCCAACTGTGAAGGCTATATGGTTGTTTCGCTTCGGGACAATGGTTGGGCGGAAGTTACGGCCCTTGCCCTCAACAGTGGCAGTGAAGACAATTGCGGTATCGTCAAATACGAAATCAAAAGACTGGACACCAATTGTCCGGGATATCCTCAGGACAAAACTTTCAGGGACAGGGTCAATTTCTGTTGTGAAGACGTCAATCCTGATCCGACAAAATACATCAAGGTAGTGTTGAGGGTGACGGATGCTGCAGGCAATACCAATGAGTGCATCAGCAATGTGAAGGTGCAGGATAAGCTTGCACCCGAAATAACCTGTCCGGCAGACGTCACTCTCGAATGCTACGTAGATTATACAGACCTGACCAAGACCAATGGTAGTGCGACAGCAAAGGACAATTGTATGGCAACCGTTCAACCTTATCAGGACACCAAATACCTCAACAATTGCGGCATCGGTTATGTCTTGAGAAAGTGGACAGCAACAGACAGACAAGGTCTTATGTCTATGTGCACGCAACGCATTACGATCATAGATTCTGATCCTTTTTCTGAGGAACACATCACTTTCCCGGGAGATACTACCGTCAACGTCTGTGTTGATCCACAACAGTTGTCACCGGAATACCTGGACAGCAAGCCTAAGTTCCACAGCAAACATTGTGCTGATCTGGCGGTGAGTTATACCGACGATTATTACGAAGTTGACAATGCCTGTAAAAAAATATTGAGGCACTGGAGAGTCATCAACTGGTGTACATACAATGCAAATGAAAAAAATTACTATACCCACACCCAAAAGATATTGGTCCATGATATAGAAGGTCCGGTATTTATCAGTGGATGTGTAGACAGGACAATTGTCTCCAGAGAGGGAGATTGTGAAGAAGAAGTCCACCACAGGGTGGAAGCAAGCGATAAATGTACACCTGCAAACTTGCTCAAATACACATGGGAGGTAGACTTGTTCTCCAACCAGACGATCGACAGAGCAGGTGTTGGCCCAGCCATTTCAGACAAATATCCGGTTGGTAAACACAAAATGACTTTCAGGGTACTCGACAATTGCGGCAACGAATCAAAATGTACCTATACTTTCCTGATCAAAGACGACAAAAAACCAGTACCTGTTTGTCACGGTGAATTGGTGTGGGTCTTGGATAAAAACGGAAGGGCAGAAATTTGGGCCAGCGACTTCAACCTCAAGAGTGAAGACTTCTGTGGTACGGCTGAATTGACTTTTGCCTTCGACGAAAAAAATACACAAAAAGCAAAAACATTCACTTGTGCTGATGTGCCCAACGGTGTATCTGCCAGAATTCCTTTGAGGATGTATGTTTTTGATAGTGATGGCAACTTTGAGTATTGCTCAGTGATTTTAAACCTTCAGGATTCACCTGGTACTAATGCTTGCCCGGATAATCTGGTTGGAGGCATCAGTATCAACGGTAAAATACTCAACAACAAGCTCGAAGGCGTCGACGGTGTCAACCTCGTGCTCGAAGACATGACAATGGAACACGAAGAAATCATCAAGTCTCAGCTGGATGGTAGTTTCGCTTTCACCGACAGAACGTTGTACAATTCCTTCATGCTTAAGCCTGAAAAAATGGATGAGCCCAATAAAGGTGTGAATACACTTGATATGGTTTATATCCAAAGGCATATCCTCAGCGTAAAAAAATTGGAGACTCCTTACCAACTACTTGCTGCGGATGTCAACAATGACAAAAAGATAGATATTTCTGACCTTGTAGGTCTCAGGAAAATCATCCTCGGTGTGAATGCCGACTATGGTACCAACCGCCCATGGAGGTTCATTCCTTATGACTTCACTTTTGAAGATCCATACCAGCCTTTTGACCTGGTAGAATACAAGGCATACGATCAATTGCTTTCCGATCAGCTGGCACAAGACTTCCTGATGATAAAAGTTGGGGATGTTGACGCCAATTATTCCAGTGCCCAGCTTTTTGGCAGGAGCAAGAGGAGGTATAGCTTTAGCCTCGAACAAGAAGGCAACGATGTGGTTTTCAGAGCTGGTGAGGACATCAATGTTTCCGGTTTGCAAATGGCGATCACTGCCGATCTCAAGTCAAGCCTGGCATCCGGCAAAATGGAGATCGACGATCAACAAGTGTTCAGGACCGGCAATGAGATCAGATTGGCATGGACCAAAAACAGCAATGTCTTTGTCCACGAGGGAGAAATCTTATTTGTCCTCAAAAACGCAGACCTGGAAAAGGTAAGCTTATCTGAGCAGATCAATGCAGAGGTATATGATGCTGATTACGAAACATATGAATTGGATTTGAAAGTCAGAAATGGAGGACAGATCCAAAGAACTACGAGGTTGAGTGTATACCCCAATCCTTTCAGAGACGAGGCGACGATCGAGTTCTACCTCAACCAGAAGGAAGACTACGAACTGAAAATTTTCGATCAGCAAGGCCGATTGGTATATCGCTCAAAACAAGCCGGACAACAAGGCCTCAATCGTGAATTGTTGACCAAAGAAAAATTCGGACAATCGACAGGAGTTTACCTGATCAGAATGGAAACGTCCGGATTTACACAAACGCAGAAAGTCATTATTACAGACTAAGATAAATTATTATGGTGGTTATTTTTTGAATTAAAGTCCCTGGTATAAAGATATCGGGGACTTTTTCATTTTTATTTTTTCAAATTTGAAATTTGAAAATCGAAATTTGAAAGTTGAAAAATGAAAAATTTCAGCGAGTTTCAGCGCATCTTTCAGCGATTTCAGGTGCGCCACGAGGCGTGTGTTTTATAAACTAAATTAAATACCTAGAAGGATGAAAGTTCTTTCCAATCAAATTTGCCGTTCGGGTTGAAGTGACACTGACAGATTGTAACAGTAATGTTAGGGTTTGAAGCTTGGTGAAAACGGTTCTGTAAGCTGCATCAGTTAAGCCTCGTTACGCAAGGCGGTATTGGCCAATCTCTCTGAAAAGACGAAGCCTGAAACGGAAGGTTGAAGCAACGGCAAAGAGCAAATCATCCGGATATCCGGGGTAGGATGGTGTTGCGTGCAGGACAAAGG
>JAGQWX010000095.1 GCA_020436935.1 Saprospiraceae bacterium | reverse complement strand
TTTATTGTTACTTAGAGAACGTCTTTTAACCGACTTTCATGGCTGTTGGTGTTTCCCTGAACCATTTAGGTTTTATTATAAGTAACTAATACTATTTATTTGGTTGTGGCGTATACCTGAGGTACGGTTTTACTTCCTTCACTCCTTTTGGAAACTTCACAATTGCATCTGCTGTACTGATAGATGGGACAACAATCGTATCATCGCCTTCTTTCCAATCTGCCGGTGTTGCAACAGAATAGTTTGAAGTCAGTTGTAATGAGTCAATCACTCTCAAAATTTCCAGGAAATTTCTTCCTGTGCTTGCCGGATATGTGAGGGTAAGCTTAATTTTTTTATCGGGACCAATAACAAATACTGACCTTACAGTAGCTTTCTCAGAAGCATTTGGATGTATCATATCGTACAGTGTTGCGACATTTCTTTCCTCATCGGCAATGATAGGAAAATTCATGGTCACTCCATTGATTTCTTCTATATCAGGGATCCACTTATTGTGACTGTCCAGGCTGTCTACCGATACTGCTATTGGTTTTACACCTCTTTTTTCAAACTCACCTTTCAGTAAGGCTGTCTTACCTAATTCTGTTGTACAAACAGGTGTAAAATCTGCAGGGTGTGAAAACAACAACCCCCAGGAATCTCCCAGCCATTCATGAAAATCAATGCTGCCCTGTGTTGTGTCTGCCTGGAAGTTTGGTGCAATATCTCCTAATCTTAATGACATGTTCTACTAGTTTTATATAATTAATAAAGTATAAAAGTAAATTAACTCAACAAGAAAGTCAAGTCAATGTTGATTCTTTTAGACTATTTTAATATTTCTATCAGTTGAGCTGCCAGTTCAGATCCTACTTTTTCCTGTGCTTCTGCGGTAGCTGCGCCAATATGTGGAGTCAATGAAACCCTGGGGTGTTGAAGGATTTCCAATCTTGGAGTTGGTTCATTGTCAAAAACATCGACACCTGCAGCTGCCAATTTACCACTGTTGAGAGCCTCAAGCATTGCATCTTCATTGACAACTCCACCTCTTGCACAGTTGATGAGAATAGCACCATCCTTCATCATGTCAAATTGTTCTTTATTCATGATAGGAGCTTTTAGCCCGGGAACGTGCAATGAAAGGAAATCGCACTTGCTCAATACATCTTCCATAGAAGATTTTGGAACTGTTATGGTGGCTTTGTACTGACTATTTCCGATTGTAAGGTTGACACTGTCCACAAATGGGTCAAAAGCAATGATTTCCATTCCAAGACCCATTGCTATTTTCATAGTCTCCTGGCCAATTCTTCCCATACCAATAACACCCATAGTCTTACCTTCGAGCTCAATACCTTTTGAGTAGGCCTTTTTGAGTGCACCAAAATCAGTTGCACCTTTTACGGGCATTTCCTGATTGGATTTGTGTAAAAACCTTACGATGCCCAAAAGGTGTGCAAAAGCAAGCTCACCAACTGACCTTGATGAAGCTGCAGGAGTGTTGATTACTTTAATGCCTTTTGACTTGGCATATTCAACATCAATGTTGTCAAGACCAACACCACCTCTACCAATCACTTTCAGATTGGGACATGCGTCGATCAGGTCTTTTCTCACTTTTGTAGCACTTCTCACGCAAATTGCGTCATAAGCCGGGAGTTTCTCAATGAGTTGATCCTGTGGGATATTGTTTGTATCTACTTCAAATCCGGCGGCTTCGAGCATCACTTTTCCAGATTCTTCGATACCGTCATTGACTAGTATTTTTGCCATGATTAGTTGTTTTTAAATTTTGAGTGCAAAGAAAAATAAATTCAGCTTAACAACGACTCTCCTAAGAGCTATTTTACATGAAGTGCCATATATGATAAATATTTAACCTTTCAATACAGATTTATGACTAATAATTACGGTATACAGCCAATAAATACGTTATATTTGATTTGAAATAAATCTTTCAATGTGAAACTGAAATACTTATTTATCGGCCTTTGGCTAATAACGGGATTAATACAAGTTTGTGCTCAGGAACAAGATGAACTTTCTATCTATTTGGAAAGGGGAGAATATTTAAAAATAAAGTCCATAGCAGATTCCCGATTGGCAACCGATAGTGCAGACTTAGTAGCAATTTCTGCATTGGCCAAGGTATATGAGAGTGAGCAAAACATCGCCAAAGCCATCAAATACAATACCCTCAAATGGCGCTTGGATACCACCAATTATCTGGTGGCCAGAAAACTGGGACAGTTGTACGAAGATGCGGAGATATTTAAAGAGGCACTGATGTTTTATGGGATTGCTTACAGACAAAACCCAGAGGATTTCATTACAACAAAAGGGTTTTGCAATGTGCTCATTTCAACAGAAAATCTGGGTCTTGCGGATACCATTCTTAGTGCAGCCCTCAACAAGGACAGCCTTAATGTCGCGCATTTACTCAATGAAGCCAGGTTGTCATACAAGCTTCGTGATATGGCACGTACTTCCGACGCATTGATGAAGGCTGGACATCTCACCAACTTGTCCAATTACTTTCAAAGGATGTTGGGTTATGCGCTATTGCAGCAAGACTCAACTGATCTTGCTATCCGTTATTTGAGAAATGCTCTTGAAAACGACAGAAACCCTGAAGTTACTTATTATTACCTCGCCCTTGCATACGAGAGGAAAAAGGATGACAAGGCAGCATTGTCTTACTTTGACAAGGCAATCACTGAAGGAATTTCAAAAGACCTCGGTACTTATTACTTCCGAAAAGGACAAATTTTCTTCTTTAATAAGGACTATAAAAATGCGTGTACAGAACTTGAAACTGCATTAATGCATGATGTAAACAAAGCCATATGTCATTACTATTTGGCTGTTGCTTATGACAACAGGTACAAAAATAAGGCAAAGGCAATGCATCATTTTGAAAAGTCAACCTCAGAGGCAGGATTCATACCACCAGATATGAAACAATATGCTGAAGCAAGACTATTGCAACTCAAAGAGATGAGACACCAAAAGCAGTAAAACTATGCCTGCTTTGTTTTGAGATATGACTCAGTCATTTCTTTACTGATGGCACTTTTTGTAAATCTCAGGAAAGTTTTTGGGTCTGCCTGCAAAGTAACCTCATCTCCAACTATTGATTCTATTTTGCCAATCAATCCACTGGAAGTTACTACTTCATCGCCTTTTTTGATGCTTCCTATAAAGTTGTTCTGCTCCTTTTGTTTTTTGACCTGTGGTCTGATGAAGAAGAAGTACATGATGACAAACATCAGAAGGATTGGTAAAAGCCCCATGATTGAACTTCCGCCTGCTTGCAAGTAAATAAAAGTTGACATTGATATAAATTTTTACTTTTATGCCGCAAATTTAAACTTTCCATGGTGAATAAGAAGCAAGAGTCAAACTTTCCGGGAATTATTATTTTGGTTGGCTTTATGGGCAGTGGAAAAACTACGGTAGGTCGGGCACTTGCTGAGGCGCTGTCTTATCAAATGGTTGATACAGATGCTGCTATTGAAAATTCTATGGGCATAAGTGTCGCTGAGATCTTTAGTAATTATGGAGAAGATCATTTCAGGAGACTGGAGCAGGACTATATTCGGGAAATGAAAACGCTGGACAAGGTCATTATTTGCACAGGAGGAGGGATGCCGGTGTTTAACGATAACATGAAGGCTTTAATCGCGACAGGGACTGTTGTTTACCTCAAAACAGGTGTTGAGACCATCCTGAAACGCGTTGGTACCGGGTTGACAAGGCCATTGCTGAGTAAAATGAATATTGCTAAGAAAAGGAAATTTGTATCTCAAAAACTCCGGGAGCGGGAAGAGTTTTACAGTAAGGCGCACTTCAAGGTAATGGCTGGAAAATCGGTTGACGCGGTTGTCCGCAATATTGTAAATAAATTGTCGAAAGTAGACGTCGGAGATTGATTTGTAGAAAACAAGACCATGCTGATCTTAAAAAATAGTTAAATCGTTGCCATATGCATAGATTTGAGCTTCATTGATAAAAACCAACAAATTGATACTTTCCATCAACGAACTTAGTAAGTCGTATGGCCAACTCAAAGCAGTAGATCGTTTAACACTTGAGGTCGAAAAAGGCACCGTACTGGGCATTTTGGGGCCCAACGGCAGTGGTAAAACGACGACTTTGGGCATGCTATTGGGCGTTATAAAGCCACTTTCAGGCAGCTTTACCTGGTTTGAAGGACAATATGGCACTGCACACAGAAAATATATAGGTGCTACATTGGAGACCCCCAATTTTTATTCCTATCTGGATGCAGATGACAACCTGGCCATTGTATCCAGAATCAAAGGAGTCAGCCATGAAAGCTTTGATGCCATATTGGATCAGGTAGGTTTGCTATCGCGGCGTAAATCTCCATTTAAAACCTATTCACTGGGGATGAAACAGCGCCTGGCCATTGCCGCTACACTGATCGGTAATCCGGAGGTACTGGTGTACGATGAACCTACCAATGGGCTTGACCCTCAGGGGATTGCAGAAATCAGAACCATTCTCAAATCTTTGGCTGATTCAGGTAAAACAGTGATCATGGCCTCGCACATTCTTGATGAGGTTGAAAAGATTTGCTCCCATGTCGCAATTTTGAAAAGAGGGAAGTTATTGGCAAGCGGCCCTGTAGGTTTTATCCTAAACAATGACCAATTTGCCGAAGTAGCAGCGCCAGATATGGAAAAGCTTTACCAATGGCTCTCCGGCAAATCCTATGTTTCTGACATCAAATCGCAGAATGGCTTCTTCGAATCAAAAGTTGCTCCTGAAATCACGGCCGTGGACATCAATAAAATGGCATTTGAGGATGGCATTATTTTGTCTTATCTCAAATTGAGAACAAGGAAACTTGAAGAGGAATTTATTGAACTTACAAAAGAAAGCTAATGCAGGAGATCAAAAATATTTGGACTGCCGGCTTGGAAGGAATCAGGCTGGAATGGCTAAAATATCATAAAAATAATCTGGCAAGGATTGTTTTTGGGGTATTTACAGTTGGTTTTTCATTCCTTATTCTATATGGGAAAAAAATCATTCCTCAGGCTTCGCCGCCACTGCCGGGACTCGATACTTATTATACCTTTCCGACCATTTGGGACTACCAGGGTCATATAGGCAACTGGATGGTCTGTGTATTGCTTGGATTCGTGATGGTTCACTTTTTTACAGGGGAAGTAAGTGCTAAAACTCTGCGTCAGGGCATCATCAACGGTCAGACCAGAAAGGACTTTTTTATAGCGAAACTGGCAGTTATCATCGCTATAGCGAGTTTTGCCACCTTGATTTACGTTTTGTCAACGCTTATCATAGGCATTATCCATACCAGTGATATTTATCCAGAACTTCTATTTGATACGAATGGTATCATCTTCAGATTCTGGCTGATGTGTGTTGGATATCTTTCGCTGGCTTTTTTGATTTCGAATATTTTCAGGTCCAGCGGCATTGCCATCATTTTTTACTTTGGCTATGTCTTTGTTTTGGAGTTTGTCCTGAGGATGACACAATACTATTTTTTCCGCAGCAGGTCAATGCTATTTTGGCCGGAGAATGTCATCGAAGATTTAGTGCCCAATCCATTCTTTAAACTGCCCAGTTTTTGGATGGAAAAAGAGTGGGGGTTTTCTCCGTTACTGACCAGTGGTGAAAGCCTTTTGTTTGGATTGATCTATACACCAGCCATCATCTATCTGGCCTGGGTTATTTTTAAGAAAAGGGATATTTAAGTCTAATTAAGACTTCCTTCTGTTGATTTCGTCCCGGATCTGAGCTGCTCGTTCGTAGTCTTCTGATTCCAGAACTTTTATCAGCATTTGTTCCAGTTCATCAACAGGCAGTGCCGCGAGGTCATTTCCTTTAGGAGCTTTCTTCTTGGAAGGTTTTTTTTCTGTAGTTTCTACTTCTTCATTTTCCACTTGAACGCCTGCGGCTTCCATTACGAACTCGTAGGTATAGATGGGAGCATTGTATCTCACCGCCATGGCAATGGCATCTGAGGTTCTTGAATCTATGACCGCCACATTACCATCTTGTTCACACACCAGCTGAGCGTAAAAAATACCCTCGTTGAGATCGTTGATGATGATCTCCAGGACATTGATGTTGTATTCTGAAAGTGTATTTTTAAAAAGGTCGTGGGTAAGCGGACGATTTGGATTCATGTTTTCGAGCGCAACCACAATGGCCTGAGCTTCAAAACTTCCAATAACTATTGGTAAGCGTCTGCTTCCGCCATCTTCACCCAGTATAACAGCGTAATTTTGCGATTGCGTTACACTGTGGGTGATGGCTACAATGTTGAGTTTAATTTTATCCATACGTAAAAAGGTGGTGCGAATTTAATACATATGGGCGAATCGACCTATATATTCAATTTGATTTATACGAATGTTTTATTTAAGACGTACTAAAAGAGTATAACACAGACTACTTCATGATGTTGCATTAAAATTTCCGTATGTTTTTTAGCGCTTTGAATTGTACAAAATAAAAAAAGCCCGAATCAAAAGACTCAGGCTTTTTATGAGGTATTTTACTGTGGCTGCAAAGCACCTATTTCTTCAAGAGATGAAGTAAGTTCGTTTCCTTCAAACTCATGGTTCTGCAAAGAGCCTGCAAAATAGTCTGCATAGGCTTGCATATCAACAAATCCATGGCCGCACAAATTGAACAAGATGGTTTTAGATACGCCTTCTTCATCAGCCTTTTTTGCTTCTCTGATGACCTGTGCAATGCCGTGGGTTGCCTCTGGTGCAGCAACAATTCCTTCAGCTTTCGCAAAAACCACCCCAGCCTCAAAGCATTCGAGTTGTTGCAAAGCTACAGCTTCAATAAGACCATCCTTCAGCAGCTGACTGCATAAAACGCTGGCACCGTGATATCTCAGGCCTCCTGCATGGATGGCAGCAGGTTTGAAATTGTGTCCTAAAGTATACATGGGCAACAAAGGAGTATATCCTGCAGTGTCGCCAAAATCATACATGAATTTCCCCTTTGTGAGTTTTGGACATGAAGCCGGCTCAACAGCTATACACCTTACTGATTTACCACCGGTGATTTTATGCTTTAAGAATGGAAAGGATATGCCTGCAAAATTAGAACCTCCACCAAGAGGAGCTATTACAATGTCGGGAAAGTCTCCGGCATACTCCATTTGTTTTTCAGCTTCCTGGCCAATGATGGTTTGGTGCAGCAGAACGTGGTTGAGTACAGAACCAAGGGCATATTTTGTTTCTGAATCTGAAGCAGCCATCTCAACGGCTTCAGAAATAGCGATGCCCAGACTGCCCGTAGAATCAGGATCATTGGCCAGGATATTTCTTCCGGCATTGGTTCTGTTTGATGGTGAGGCAAAAACATTTGCCCCAAATGTATTCATGAGGACTTTTCTGTAGGGTTTTTGATCATAGCTCACTTTGACCATGTATACGTCACACTCGATTCCGAATTGTGCACAGGCAAAGCTCAGGGCCGTTCCCCATTGGCCGGCACCCGTCTCGGTGGTTATTTTTTTGACACCTTCCTTTTTGTTGTAATAAGCCTGAGGTACTGCGGTATTAGGCTTATGAGAACCACTTGGGCTGCCGCCTTCATATTTATAATAAATTTTGCTGTTTGTGCCCAACACCTTTTCAAGTCCTGTAGCCCTGACCAATGGAGTAGGCCTCCAAATCTTATAAATATCCTGCACTTCCTGAGGAATCTCAATGTACCTGTCTGCTGAGACTTCCTGCATTATCAACTCCATTGGAAATAGAGGCGCAAGATCTTCGGGTCCCACAGGTTGTTTTGTTCCCGGATGAAGTGGAGGGAGGGGTTTGTTGGGCATGTCAGCTACTACATTGTACCAATGTGTAGGCATCTCTTTTTCGTCAAGAAATATTTTTTTAGACATAAAAATGTAGTTTTTGGTCAAAAAATGACCTGGTTTAACGATTCAAAAACGGGTGGCTTTAAGGGCCTTAAAATTTGAAAATTTTTATCTTTTTCGTGTGACTTTTGTCAATATTTTTAATTTATTGGTTTATTGCAAAATCATTTTTGTTTGGCAAGCGTTTTTATGTCATAAATAACAATTAAATTATGCAATTGAGATACCTGTTCTTCCTGGTTTTGATTTTAGGTATGTTCTCCTGTAAGAAGGACACTGTTGAAGTGCAAGTAAATTTCAGGCTGACCTATGATGGTGAACCACTTGTGATGCTCAAAAAATATCAATACCCAGACGGCAAGAGCATATTTTTCAATAGATTTAGTTTCTTTTTATCAAATGTAAGTCTTACTGGGGATGGTATCAGTAAATCTTCAGAAGGAGCTGAGATGCTCAACTTTACCAATGTGAATTCCTCTGAAGCATCTGCACAAAATGGTTTGAGTTTTACTTTGAAAGAGGTAGAGCAGGGTACGTACACTAATTTTTCATTCTGTGTAGGCGTCCCTGCCGACCTGAATGCAAAAAAGCCCTCTGACTTTGGCAACGATAGCGACTTGAGTACGATCTCTGAATATTGGGAGCCGTGGAAGAGTTTTATTTTCTCCAGAACTGAAGGCTTTGTGGATCTTGATGGTGATGGGACAGAAGAAAAAGGATTTGCCTTGCACACAGGAGGTGATGCTGCCTTGATTTGCCTTGATGCTGCAGACAATTTTACAGTCACCGAAGAAGCAAATGAAATCGTCATCAATATAGACCTCAAAAAATTGTTTGGTGAGACAAAGGTATACGACATTGCAGCCAACCCTCAAATACACAGCCTTACCCAAACCCCTCAGGTTAAAGAATTGGCTGATAATCTGGCAAAAGCTTTTTCTTTGGTGCGATGAAAAAAAAGATAGTTGTTCTCAGTGGAGCAGGCATAAGTGCTGAAAGTGGCATCAAAACTTTCAGGGACCACGACGGACTTTGGGAAGGGCACGATGTTATGGAAGTAGCAAGTTATGATGGTTGGCTGAAAAATAAAAAAGTAGTTCTGGATTTTTATAATGCCAGAAGAAGGCAACTGAAAGAGGTTTTGCCTAATCAGGCGCATGTTCTATTGGCAGAACTAGAACTGGAACATGAAGTGACCATCATTACTCAAAATGTGGATGATCTGCATGAGCGGGCAGGGAGCACCAAGATCATTCATCTGCATGGTCAATTGCTGAAAGTAAGGGGTGAACACAGCCCTCATGAATCCATTGATTGGTATGACGATCTCGAACTGGGACAAAAAAGCCCCAGAGGTGAGCAATTGAGACCGGATATTGTATGGTTTGGAGAAGCTGTACCCAAATTGGAAGAGGCTATTCTTAAAGTTGGTGAGGCGGACGTTGTTATCATTGTGGGAACGTCGATGCAGGTTTATCCTGCTGCAGGTCTGGTTACGGTAGCGCGACCTTCTGCTGAAATATTCTACATCGATAAAAACCCCAACATCAATCACGACCTGATGCGATTGAGCAAACTCAAAGTCTTAAAGTCGGGTGCAAGCGAGGGAATGAAAGAGGTTTTGAAAATGCTTATGAAGTAAAAAAGTGCAAAGTGGAATCGAATAAAAAAGAAAACACTATCTAGATACTATGAAAGGATCCCACTTTGCACAGAACAAGCATAAGTAAGTTATTTATCAGCGAAAAGCATTTTAGCATTTGCATTAAAATCACTCTGCCTGCCCCTAATTTCCGACTGTGTAGGCAATCGGTATATATGCCCAACTTAATGAGCATTGTATCTTTTCTGATACAATGATATACTATTTTATTTAAAGTAAAAAATATTTAATAAAATCTTAATCAAAATTTTATCTCCCTAATTTTTTTTCTTAAAATTGCTTAGTAATCCGAACAAATTTCATCAATATAAATAATATCCTATGTCAGATATAGACTTTCATCAATTGGGAGACTACATCATTCATCAAATTTCAATCGATTGTGTCATTTTTGGATTCCATGAAGAGCAAATAAAGGTGCTACTGCTTAAAGTGGATGAAAAAAACGTCTGGATTTTACCCGGAGGTTTTATTCTGCAAAATCAAGACATCTGTGATGCTGTCAACCATGTGCTTAAAACCCGTACTGGTCTGGAAGATATTTATCTGAGACAGTTTGGTGTCTTTGGCAAAAAAGATCGCCATTTTAATGAGGTGGAAGACGAACATTTTAGGAAGTTTGGAATCGAAATGGGACCTGACCATTGGCTGAGGAAAAGATTTATTTCCATTGGCTATTTCGCGTTACTAGACTATTCGAAGGTAGAAACTCAGAAAGATAAATTTTCATTGGAGTGCACCTGGGTTGATGTCAATGACCTTCCAAACCTTGTCATGGACCACAAGGATATCGTTGAAGAAGGGTTTGAGGCTATGAAGAACGCTTTTATTAAAGAATATATAGGTTTTAAGCTTCTGCCGCCTGAGTTCACAATGGCTGAAGTACAGTCATTATATGAAACAGTTCTTCAGGAGAAGTTCATCAGGAGCAATTTTCAACGTAAAATTTTGGGTTTGAACATTTTGGACCGACTGGACAAGAGGATGGAAGGTAAACCACACAAGGCTCCGTATTTATACAAGCTTAAAGATGATTGGGAATCCGTCAGAACCTTTTGATTCTTTCGTAATATTCTTGTACGATGCCGTCGCAAATGATGTCTCTTGGGCTTAAAGGTCGTTTCAAAAATATTCCTTCAAGGGTCTTGCAGCGGGAAAGTGCTACATAGGTTTGACCAAATTCAAACGCGCCCCTTCCCATATCGATGATGACTCTTTCGAAGGTTTTGCCCTGACTTTTGTGGATGGTTATTGCCCATGCCAGCTTTATAGGAAGTTGTCTGAAAATCCCTGCAACCTCTGTCTGTATATGACCGGGGTTTTCTTCATTTCTGACGTATCTGATGATTTTCCATTCTTCGTCTTCAATTTCAATGATCTTTTCTTCATCATGCTCGTCTAAAATGGATACTGTTACGGAGTCTGGCTTTACTTCTAAAATTTGTCCAATAGTTCCATTGACATATCTCTTCTCAGTATCGTTTTTTACGAACATTACCTGAGCCCCTGATTTCAGATTGAGTAGCGGATCGGTAGGGTAGTATTGGGCTGTGAATTCTCCGGAAATTTTAGCCTGGAAGGTTTTCTCATTGGCTTGCAGCTTGGCCAATTCCGTTCTATTGATTGTATCAGCACCAATATTTGTTGAACACAAGGTGATATAATATTTGAGATGCTCGGGTATGGGCTGGAATCTGGAATTGATTTCATCCAGGGTATCCTGATCAATGTCATTGTTGCGAATGGCTTCAAGTAAACGAATAAATCGCATTTCACTCTGCCTGAAGATTTGGTGGAGTTCGCAAACCATCAGGTCGACATGCTCAAGTGCTTTTGCAGCAAAAAAATATGCGCTGGTGTAGACCTCTCTGAAATAATTCTTTTCAAAGGGACTGGATACCACGGGTGGCAGCTGGAACATGTCACCAAAAAAGATCATTTGCACACCGCCAAATGGAGCTTTGTTGTCTCTGTTTCTTTGAAGGAAGATATCTATGTTGTCGATGACGTCTGCCCTTACCATTGAAATTTCATCTATGATGATGGCATCCAGGTTTTTATAGAGTTTATGAAATTTAGTTTTTCCAATGTCAGAAGCATTGATCATCCTCGGGGGGAATCTAAAAAAAGAATGGATGGTCTGCCCTTTTACATTAAGGGCGGCAATACCAGTGGGTGCCAGTACCGCAACTCTTTTTTTTGTGGTTGATCTGAATAGAGATAATAGGGTGGATTTACCTGTACCTGCCTTTCCGGTGATGAAGAAGTGCCCGCTTTCTTTTTCAAGAAGGTCGAGTGTATCTTTGAATTGCTGATTAAGGCTGAGCGGTTCTTTTCCAAACATGGTAATAGCAATTTAGTACTATTCCAGATGGACTTCGAGAGAATCGGTGTCTTTTATTTTGACATTGATGTTTTCCATGAGTGTTGTAGCCAGTGACAAGCCAACATAATTTACTTCGATAGGGAATCTTTTGTGCTTTCTATCCACCAAAACAGCTACCTCTACCTTTCCCGCAAGCATCTCCATAAATGGTTTGAAAGCATAAAATATGGTTCTCCCGGTATTGGCTACATCATCAACGATGATATAGGTTTTTCTGTGCAGGTCATCCTTATTTTTCAATTCAAGGGAGATATCATGGTCAAGAGGATTGGCCGGATTCAATCGTAAATGGGTAAGTTCGACCGGGTTTTCAAGAATTTTTCTCAACTCCATTGCCAATAACTTGGCGAAGCCGTAGCCATTGTTGTTAATGCCGGCAAGTACAATAGAATGACTCAGGTAATTCTGCTCTGCAATTTCGAAAGCAAGTCTTTTTATTTTTTGTTTGATTTGTTTTTCGTTGAGTAACAGCATCAGGCTTACGTATTGAGATGTAAAAGTATCATTTCTTTGGCGAAGATCAGAATTTTGGACAAATGTCTACATCGTTGGTATAGTCACCAAGCAAAATAAAGGAAAACTCAAATGCATTAAAATTTCGACCTGCGCTTGCAAGGTTCTTTAATGCATTCTCATAACTAAAAGAGAAAAGCAACTTATTGAGGAAGAGGCCAGCGGTGATATTTGCAGATTCCATGCCCCATGTGTCTGGCGCCTTGCTTATTCTAAGTCCGGGCCCAACAAAAAAGCCTTTGGACTTGAATGAAGGATTGGTAAATTCCATGATCGCAGAAAGGTTTGCTTCCTGGTAAGGTCCTTGGTTGTTGTATACCAGCCTGGTCTCAAGTCTTTTGCTATTGTCCAGATTATTTGAATAAGACCCGTGAGCAGTCCATCTCCTGGGCAATTGACTTTCTACTGAGATTTGATTCTTTAAAATTTCATCTCTTGAATAGAAAGAGATGTTTGGTGCAAGGAGGTGAAATCCGGCAATACCAAGGTTTAAGTTTTGTCGGGAAGAAGGGCTGATGCTGTAATTTACACCGAGGTTCAAGTCAAAAAAACCAAGGTTGTTTGCGGGTAACTCTTCCCCTGTAGGCAGAGTGAATCCATCAATGGCATTGAACTGATCCTGAAAAGTGATATCGCTGTAATTGATGGATTTTTGCTGTATCGCGGTCTGGACTCCAATGCCCAGGTATTGATTGGTTTTTCGATCAAGCAATTTGGTGTATGATCCACTTACCGCAATCTGATTGGTAGTATAACTGATTGCCCCTAATTTGTCATGGTAAAACATGATACCTGCACCAAAAAAGTCTCCGGAATTTCTTCCGGTTCCAGCAGGAAATTTTAAGTCTCCGGAAAAAGCAAATGTACTTACCGGCCTTTCCAAGGCTGATCTCCATTGGTCTCGATAAATGGTAGAAATCCTGTATGTATTGTTGCTTGTTCCAACAAAAGCAGGATTTGCAAATGCGGGTATGTTGTAAAACTGAGTAAAATGTGCATCCTGAGAAATGCCCAATTCAATCATTCCAAGCAATGTAAAAAACAGAAAATATATTTTTTTCAAAAAAAAATGGTTTGAAAGTCCAACAAAGTAACGGAAAATGGTCTGTCCGGATTATAAATTCTGAAAGCCAATTCCCTTTTTTGGCTGCTTTAGATTTTTCTTCACCTCCAACATTTGCAAAAGCGTCATGGAAGCCTCGGTTCCCTTGTTGCCATGTTTGCCTCCGGACCGCTCTAAAGCTTGCTCGTGATTGTTGGGTGTCAATAATCCAAAGATGACAGGTTTACCGCTCGTCAGTGAAAGGTTCATAATTCCGTTGGCAACAGCATTGCTGATGTATTCGTCATGTTTGGTCTCGCCTTTAATCACACAACCCAAACAAATGATTCCGTCAAAAGACCCACTTTGAAGCAGCATTCTTGCTCCAATGGGCAATTCAAAAGCACCTGGCACCTCAATGACTGTAATGTGTTCCGCTGTTACTCCATTGTCAAGCAGTGCCTGCCTGGCTCCGTCAAGTAGGGCAAAAGTTATTTCCTGATTCCATTGAGCAACTACGATACCAATGCTATGGTTGCTGCCATCGTATTTGTTTTCAGCGAATGTAGAAGAAAGATTCTGAAGCTTGCTTGACATTTATTTTGATTTTGAGCTAAAAATAAAACCTAAATGGTTCAGGGAAACACCAACAGCCATGAAAGTCGGTTAAAAGACGTTCTCTAAGTAACAATA
>JAGQWX010000094.1 GCA_020436935.1 Saprospiraceae bacterium | reverse complement strand
TTTCTTTCCAGCAATGGTGAGAAAAAGCAAAAAGTCTTGTAGAGCAATCTGCAGGACTTTTTTTGTTTATGGCTGTAAGCTCTTGGCTGTTAGCGTTTAGCTTTTAGCTGTTAGCTGGCTTGTAGTTATGAGCTCTTTGAGCTTATATAATACTTCAGGTCTACAAATCAAATCACTTCCAAGTTTATGGCTGTTAGCTCTTAGCCGTTAGCGATTAGCTTTTAGCTGGCTTGTTTTGAGCTCTTTGAGCTCATATATTCTATACTTCTATAGCAGCTGAGGGGTAAACAAATTTCTTCCAGATTAGGAAGATACCCCGAAGGGGTAGAATGTCAATAAGGCATACAAACGAAGTGTAGTTTGGGGTAACGCTCAAAACTAAAATTGTCAACTCCGAAGGTGTTGAACCCTACGGAGCTGGCCTTAATAAATTGACAAGCCCAGGATTTACCTGCAGGTTTCAAATCTCGGTTTTCAAATTTCAAATCTCAAATTTGCCAATATGCCAAAGTGCCAATAAGCAAAACTCCTTTCCCTTTGCCCAGAACAAGTAACACCTATTCCAAATTAAAAAGCTACCCCGAAGGGGTAGAATGTGAATAAGCCATACAAACGAAGTGCAGTTTGGGGTTAACGCTCAAAAATAAAATTGCCAACTCCAAAGGTGTTGAACCCTATTGAGTTGGCATTAATAAATCGGCAAGCCCAGGATTTACCTTCAGGTTTCAATTCTCGATTTTCAATTCTCAAATTTCGGTTTTCAAATTTCAACTTTGACATGCAAAAAGAATACATTGTATCCCAGCATGTAGTTTCATAGAAAAAGGGAAAGACAGATCAATCAGAAAAAGAAAAATCTCTTCTTACAGTTATGTAAAGTGATTATACCTTACTAAGAAGATAATTGACATCAATAAAACGAAAAAAAATGAAGGCAATACAATTGACCGCACCCAATAAATTAGAGCTGGTAGAAAAACCAATACCCAAACCCAAAGCCGGAGAGGTTTTGATAAAAATGGCATTTTCGCCTATCAATCCCTCTGACCTGGCTTTTCTCAGCGGAAGTTATGGAGTTAATAAGGGTTATCCTGTGGTTCCTGGTTTTGAAGGAAGTGGTGTGGTTGTAGAAAATGGCGGCGGTATGTATGGCAGGATGTTGACCGATAAAAATGTGGCTTGCGTAGTATCTCCAAAATATGACGGCACCTGGGCCGAATATATGGTTACAGAAGCCAAAAGTTGTGTCAAGTTGGGTAAAAATGTTCCACTGGATCAGGGAGCGATGTTTTTTGTAAACCCATTGACCGCAATATCATTCATACAAATGGCAAAAAAGGAATCTTACGATTTGATTGTGATGTCAGCAGCAGCCTCAGCTCTTGGAAAAATGACTTTACACCTGGCCAACGAAGCTGGAATTCCATTTATAGGATTGGTAAGAAAGGAAGACCAACTTGAAGAATTGGTGAAGAATAGCGTACTTGCAGCCATTGATGTTTCAAAAGACAGTTATCGGGAAAAACTGAAAAGTACCTGTAGTAAGTTCCGCAAAGTGTTATATCTCGATTGCGTCGCGGCCGGAGAAACCCCTTATAAAATATTAAGCTGTATACCGGGCGGTTCTAAAATGTTGATTTATGGACAATTGGAACTCAATCAAAAGCCGGTAATCATTCCAGCTGATATGATTTTTCATCACTATTCCATCGAAGGATTTTGGTTACAGAAGAAAATTTGTGGATTTGGTTTTCTGGAAATTTTTTCAATGACTGGCAAAGTCAATAAATTGTTAGCAGGTGGCTTTGAGAACAAGATTGCATCTAAACTTGCACTCGATGAGTTTGATAAAGGCCTGTCTGAATATGTAAATAATATGAGCGGTGGCAAAGTACTCTTTGCCATGTAATTGGTGCTGCAAAGGGAAGATTTGAGGATCGGCTTAAAAATCTGACTTAATAATTTAACTTTAATGAATAAATGAGTCAGAATGGATAAACAACTCCACCACATTGATATTGCGACCATAGAACTCTCCCTCGATGTACTAAAATTTGCTCTAAACAGAATCACTTTTGAAAATCCTGAGATAGGCGCACCCATTACCTATGAGGATCTGAAAGCGAAAGTCGGTGACACCATAACACCTGAAGGCATTGGTGGTGAAAAAGCATTTGACCTTTACAAAAAACATCTTCTTCCTGCAACCATACCTATCGTACACCCCAAACATCTGGCATTTGTACCTGCGGCTCCATCCCGCGCCAGCCTTATGTTTGATCTGGTGACGTCTGTGTCGTCTATCCATGGCTCATACTGGATGGAAGGTGCCGGTGGTATATTTTGCGAAATGGAGGCCATGCAATGGCTGGTATCCATGACAGGTATGCCGGAGGGTAGCTTTGGCGTTTTCACTACAGGAGGTACTTCGGCCAACTTGTCTGCCATTGTGGTGGCAAGAGATACCTGGCGGAGGCTCGACCCGGATCGAAAGGGAAAAAAGGGCATCATCATGACCTCTGAAGGGGCACATTCTTCCATAAAATCTATGGCCAATGTCATAGACGCAGAACTAAAAGTGGTCAGTGGAGAAGGAAAACTGGGATACCTGGCACTGAAGGAGTGCTGGACTCAACTCTCTTCAGAAGACCAAAAAAGAGTATTTGCAGTCGTCGCAACTGCGGGCACAACAAACGCTGGTATTATTGATGACCTCAAAGGCATTGCAGACTTTTGTCATGAAAAGGAAATTTGGTTTCATGTAGACGGAGCCTATGGAGGAGCGGCACTTTTGGTGGATAGTGTAAGGCATTTATTCGATGGCGTAGAAAGGTGCGATAGTTTTACCATAGATCCTCACAAATGGCTGTTCACGCCGTACGATTGCGGAGCCATCATCTACAAAAATCCTGCTTTAGCCAAAGCTACACATGCACAGCAAGGTTCATATCTGGACATTTTCAATGAAAAGGAAATGGATGGATTCAATCCATCTGACTACCAGGTCCAGCTTACCAGAAGATTGAGGGGTATGCCACTTTGGTTTTCCTTAGCCATGCATGGTACAGATGTGTACAAGGAGGCCGTCACAAAAGGCATCACGCTCGCCCTGGAAGCTGCTCAACTCATCGAAAATCATGACAAGCTGGAGCTCATCATGCCACCCAACTTATCCGTAGTACTTTTTAGAAGAAAGGGATGGACTCCGGATGACTATAAAAAATGGACCTACAAAAATCACAGGGAAAAGACAGCTTTTGTAACACCAACAAAAGTAAAAAGGGACAACAATTACGAGACCGTTATCAGATTTTGTTTTATCAATCCGGACACCTCCATTGAACATGTACAACAGATTCTTGACACCATAGATTAGACATAATGGAGAAATACTCAATCCTCTTCAATATAAACAGAAATAAATTTTGGTTCGAATGACTCAGATGATGCACTGTGCCATGCCTGACTGTATTTCCTCGGCAGACCATAAGCATTTAACATTGAACCTTCAGGAATGTATGGGTAAATCTGATCAAACCTTTTGGTAAGATTGGTAGCGATCCTTCGATGTACATGAGCCCTGGTGATCTGATCATAGTGTTTCATGCCTGAAGCAGTGAGGAGTTCTACAAAGCTGTGTACCGTATTTTTGTGAAACTGAAATACCCTGACGCTCTTGTCGCCGAAATCCAGCCCTTTCATCAGTTTCGGATCTTGTGTGGCTACCCCAGTAGGACATGTATTTTGATTGCATTGTAGCGCCTGAATGCAGCCAAGTGCCATCATCATGCCTCTGGCAGAATAACAAGCATCTGCACCCAATGATATGGCTTTAAAGATTTCAAACCCATTGTAAATTTTTCCGGCAGCGATCAGTGTGATCTGTTTTTTGATGTTGAAACCTATCAAACAATTGTAGGCAAAAGTCAAACCTTCATAAAGCGGCATGCCCACAGAATTGCTGAACTCCAAAGGTGCAGCCCCTGTTCCCCCTTCGCCACCATCTATTGTGATAAAATCCGGTAGGATTCCGGTCTCCTGTATGGCCTTGCAGATGGCGATGAACTCAGATTCCAAACCTATGCAAATTTTAAACCCAATGGGCTTTCCTCCGGACCGTTCGCGAAGTTTTTGTATGAAAAACAACATTTCTTTGGGCGTTGAGAATGCAGTATGTCCCGGAGGTGAAAGTACTGCTTTGTATGGCTCGATGCCTCTGATTTTGGCTATTTCAGGTGTAGCCTTTACAGCTGGAAGAATTCCACCGTGGCCTGGTTTGGCGCCTTGTGAAAGCTTCATTTCAATCATTTTGATCTCGGGCCTGCTCGCCAGTTTTTCAAAATTTTCTTCTGAGAAACTACCATCTAAGTTTCGAACTCCAAAATATCCTGTCCCGAACTGGAAGATGATGTCGCCTTTTTCTTTTAAATGATGGTCGGACAAACCGCCCTCTCCTGTATTTTGTGCAAAGTTGCCCATCCTGGCACCAGCATTTAGTGCTTCAACTGCGGCACTACTCAACGAACCAAAACTCATAGCACTGATGTTATAAATACTTGCATTGTATGGCTGACTGCATTGGGGCCCTCCTATGATAACCCTGGGATCATAATTGATGTCTGCAGGATTTACAGGTTTGATGCTGTGTGCCATCCATTCATATCCTTCCTCATAAACATCTAGCTGAGTTCCAAAAGGTGTGGTGTCATTGATAGACTTCGCCCGTTGATAGATCACCGTCCTGTCATTGCGCGATATCGGTCTTCCATCGTGGTCTGGTTCCACAAAGTATTGATAAATCTTGGGATGTAACCAGTCGGCAATATATCTGCCATGTCCAAAAATTGGGAAGTTTCTCAGAATGGCGTGCTTCTTTTGTGTTACGTCATAGATGTACAGACCCAATAATCCAATGGCAAGAACCAAAATTAAGATGCCTGCAACAGTGAAATATTCTACATAGATGATAGCAGCAATAATAAGTACTAACAAGTAGGCGGTGAAATGTCTCAAGACTTTCTGATTTCTGGTGATATAATGTGCCTCTAAAATAGCAACTTATCCTCCTTGCACAAAAAGTAAGGAAGCCTTATCTTTAAGAAGAAATCAAACAGCCACAAATGGAACGACTCATTGCGTATTTCTCTGACATGCCTTCTTTGCATCGACTGCTCATTCTTGTCGGTGGTCTTACCCTTTTTTCTTTGCTTGAAACGGCACAGCCACTATTTGACCTCAATTACAAGAGACTCCGCCATGCATTGCCCAACCTTTTTTTTACACTCACTACAATCATAGTCAATCTTCCCTTGGCATTTTTGCTGGTGAAGTCTTCTGATTGGGTAACAGCCAATGAATTTGGCCTCCTTTATATGGTCGAACTACCAACCTGGCTTTTTGCTATCATCGGCGTCATGCTCATGGATTTGATTGGTGCTTATCTAATACATTATATCGAACACCATGTGAAGTGGATGTGGCAATTCCACGTCATTCATCATTCTGACCAACACATTGATACCACCAGTGGCAACCGACACCACCCTGGTGAAAGTGTCTTCAGGTTTGTTTTTACGATTATTGCCACTTTGGTAGTAGGGGCTCCGATTTGGATGATCTTCGTATACCAAACCCTGAGTGCCATATTAACACAGTTCAACCATGCAAACGTACAGCTGCCGGAATGGCTGGAGAAAATCTTGCGTGTGGTCATAGTAACACCGAGTATGCACAGAAGCCATCACCATTACAGACTGCCTTACTCTGACAGCAATTATGGGAACATCTTTTCATTTTGGGACCGGATGTTTGGGACCTTGATTCTGGTGGACAACAAAAAGGTCAGATATGGTTTGGATACATATATGGCTCCAAAGGAAAGCCAGGACGTATGGACGATGCTCAAACTTCCTTTTCAGAAATATCGCCCGACTCCACAGTACGAGCAGGAAGAAAAACTTTAAAATGTTGGGTAAATAACTAAAAGTAGACCAGGTTTCTTCTGAAGTCAAATAGGATGTTGGTATGGCTGAGGAACTTGAGATTGATGATGCCCTGAATGTTTTTTCCCATGGCCTTCGACAAGGATTGGGTATCAAGTTCAAAAACCTTTAAATTTTGTACCGTGTAATCTTCGATGGTGATCTCAGGTATGAAAAATTCTCTGCTGATGGCTGTCCCTTCAGTAGTCACCGTATTGTTGCTATTGCCGGTAGCTAAACTACCTGAGATGCTTTCAATCGTCTTTAAGGAAAGGTAAGTGGTAGAAGCACCCGAATCAAGAATAAAATAAACTTCCTCATGATCGATTTTGGCCTTTACCAAAGCTATGCGATCGATGCTTTCAATTTTCCACTTGTGGGTGAATTGATTTCTATTCAGCTTACTGATCTTATCAGAAATGACGATGTTGCGACTGGTATAATCTATTTCAACGTAGTGAGGGTCGAATATTTTTCCTGGCATTATGCCTTTGACATCAAACCCAAGAAAATTGTCCAGATTCGTCAAATCCATAATTGCAGCATCCACATTGTCCTTATTGACTTCTCCAATCGAAATTTTTTCAATCTGCAAAGAACTGCCTTTTGTTTCTCCGCTTCCGGTGTGGATGGTCAGGTCCTTTGGGCCATTGTATCTGGAATCAAGTATGAAGTGATCTGCTCCAGTATCAAAAATGTACTTTCCCGTATGACCGTCTACGCTGGCCTCAACAATCATCAGACCCTTCACCATCTCAAATGGCACATTGCTGGCAGATGCGTAGGTCAGCATGCCAAGCAATAGAGAAAGTGATAGAAAACATTTGTTTATTGAGACCATAAATACAATATCGTTACATGGAATTTACACAAAGTTAACAATAAATTAATATTGAGTCAATGTTCCGGTAACATTAGTTGCAAAAAATATTGCATTTGATCTCGAAAACCTAGTAATTACTGGGAAAGTTTGAAATTCAAAAAACAAATACACAAAAAAATTACTCCCGGTAGGAGACTTTGGGTCTTCAAGGAAGGTGCTGAAGGTTACTTCACAGCAAAGGTCTGCCCACTTTTGCCTTGATCATGTATGGCAAAAGCGAAAATATATACCGCTCATTGGATGAGCAGTGAAAAAAAAAGATGCATTTTATAAGTCAAATTTCAGCCTGCCGGCCATTACATCAGACGTGCAAGGATTTCTTCCAGGCTGACATTTTCTGCCTCAGCCTTGTAATTTCTCACAACACGGTGTCTGAGCACCAGGTTTGCGATGGCTTTTACATCTTCGATGTCAGGAGAATATTTGCCGGAAATGGCTGCATGGCACTTGGCACCCAATACCAGGTATTGAGAAGCCCTTGGACCTGCACCCCAAGAAATGTAATTGTTGACTTCAGGAGTAGCAAGACCCGTTTTTGGCCTCGTTTTGGCGGCAAGTGATACGGCATATTCCAAAACATTATCAGCGATGGGGATATTTCTGATGAGATCCTGGAAGTACAGGATTTGATCGCCATTGAGTATATTGGTCAGATTGACCTTTTTATTAGAAGTGGTATTTTTTACAACGTCAACCTCTTCCTGATAAGAGGGATAATCCAGAGTGATGTTGAACATAAATCTGTCGAGCTGTGCTTCAGGAAGTGGATATGTACCTTCTTGTTCAATTGGGTTTTGGGTAGCAAGTACAAAAAATGGTTTAGCCAGCGCGTGTCTTGTTCCACTTACAGTTACCGATCTTTCCTGCATGGCTTCGAGTAGAGCTGCCTGAGTTTTAGGCGGCGTCCTGTTGATCTCATCTGCAAGAATGATGTTGGCAAACAAAGGACCTTTGTTGAATTTGAAGTTTTTATGTTCGTCCAAAATTTCTGAGCCCGTAATGTCAGAAGGCATTAAGTCCGGAGTAAACTGGATTCTTTTAAAATCAAGATCCAGTACATCTGAGATGGTGCTTACCAACAAGGTTTTTGCAAGACCCGGTACACCCACCAAAAGGCTGTGTCCGTTGGAAAACAAACTGATGATCACCGCTTTCACAACATCGTCCTGCCCCACGATTACCTTTCCAATTTCTTGCTTAAGATTTTTGTAGGCCAGTGCCAATCCATCCACCGCTTCTACCTGATTGCTGTAATTAGTATTCATTCAATTGTTTTTGCTATTAGAATTTATTCATTAAGGCATGCAAATTTAATATTTAATGACTCATGTACAAGTCATCGCCAACCTAAATAGAATCTGCTTTTGATACTATTCTGTTTTCCTGAGCACACCATCCCGATTTAACGTTCAAATCTTACAATTAATTTGAATATACCTGCTCGTAAAACGCGGGATTAAGAAAACTCTAACAAGCATTTGAAGGCCAAAGAAAAAATCTCTCAACTTTTTGATGCAAACTATTTTACAATTCAGAGAATATCTTACTTTTGCAGTCCATTTTGGAGGAATGGCAGAGTGGTTGAATGCACCGGTCTTGAAAACCGGCATACGTGAGAGCGTATCTGGGGTTCGAATCCCTATTCCTCCGCCACTTTAAAAGCCGCGATTGAGTCTCTCAATCGTGGCTTTTTTGTTATTGCAACCTGAGTTTTGTGAAATATTGTACTATTTACAGTAAGATATGCCCTAAACGAGAGATTTTAACATGATCCCGCTCATGTATATGATCCAATATTGTAAATTCGCCCATAAGTACAACGACATATTATGAGCAATTACTTATTTGTATACGGAACCTTAAAGACCAGCTTCGATAACAATGAAGCCAAAAGACTCAGAAGGGAAGCTACATTAATAGGTGAGGCAACAATAAAAGGCAGTCTGTATAATCTTGGCCCATATCCTGCATTTCTCAAAGACAGCAAGGACCTCGTCCATGGTGAATTGTTTGAAGTGCACCACGAAGAAACCTTCCAGTGGCTGGACAGATATGAAGAAGTGCCGGTCCTTTACCTCAGAAGAGAAGTTAAGGCAACCATCAATGATGAGAAGATCAAATGTCAGGTATATGAGTATGCCGGGCATGTTTATGCATATGACAAGATAGAGGGCGGTAATTTTCAGTTGCCCTTACCAGCATAATTTTTCATACTTTTGAGGCACAAATTACTGAACTCAAAAAGTTGCCTCGGGCATGAAACAATACCACGACCTTTTAAAGCACATCCTGGAAAACGGTAATAAAAAGTCTGATCGTACCGGTACAGGAACGCTGTCTTGCTTTGGATACCAGATGAGATTCGACCTTGCGGATGGCTTCCCAATGGTGACCACCAAAAAGTTGCACCTCAAATCTATCATCTACGAATTGTTATGGTTCCTCAATGGGGATACCAATATCGCTTATCTTAAAGAGAATGGCGTAAGGATTTGGGATGAATGGGCAGATGAAAATGGCAATCTGGGACCTGTATATGGCAAGCAATGGAGAAGCTGGGAAGGTGCGGATGGTAGTGTAACCGATCAGATTGCTGAAGCAGTCAAAACCATCAAAAACAATCCTGACTCAAGAAGGATAATTGTAAATGCCTGGAATGTGGGTGATCTCAAATCAATGGCCCTAACCCCTTGTCACGCACTATTTCAATTTTATGTTGCGGATGGCAAATTATCCTGCCAGTTGTACCAGCGGTCGGCTGATACTTTCCTCGGTGTTCCATTTAACATTGCGTCGTATGCATTGTTGACCATGATGGTGGCTCAAGTATGTGATCTCGAGCCGGGAGAATTCATTCACACATTTGGTGACGTACATCTATACCTCAATCATCTCGAGCAGGCTGAACTGCAGTTGAGCAGAGACCTCAGACCATTGCCAAAAATGAAGATCAATCCGGATGTGAAGGATATTTTTGGCTTTAAGTTTGAAGACTTCGTACTCGAGGATTACCACCCTCATCCGCACATAAAGGCAGAGGTTTCCGTATAACGGCTCAATTGGTAATCGGCAATTTGAACTTTTACTCTGTGTAATTGATTACACTATTTGCAACACAAACACATCTGCTTTGACAAGTCCTCAAGATTGGGTCTCTTCACTGAATGCATACGGGTCAAAATCAGAACCTTGTTTTTTCCTGATCGATTTCGAAATGAAAAATGTCATTGTGAGACCAATGCACTCACTTGGCGATCTCAGTTTTGAATTCAATGGGGTAAATGGCGGTAATTATATTCCGTCAGAAATCAGCCGAAAAGTTTTGCTCAACAAGTATCCTATTGACTATAAAAACTACCTTGGTCAATTCATGACCGTACAACAACACATCAAATACGGTAATTCATTTCTTATCAATCTTACACATAAAACTCCCATTGATCTCAATATGTCCTTAAAGGAGATTTATGCCTGCACCAATGCGAGGTATAAATTATTGTTTGAAGATCAATTTGTCATGTTTTCTCCTGAATCATTTATACAGATTGAAAACAACGTGGTTTCTACCTATCCCATGAAAGGTACCATTGACGCTGAAATCGAAAATGCTCGGGAATTGATCCTCGCTGATCTAAAAGAAGCTGCAGAACATTATACCATTGTAGATCTTTTGCGCAATGACCTTTCGAGGATTGCAAAAAAAGTAGAAGTGGTTCAATTCAGGTATATTGATGAAATTATAACGGAAAAAGGAAAGTTATTGCAGGTAAGTTCAAAAATAAGTGGAGTACTTCCTGATAATTGGCATAAATCCATGGGAGATATGTTACTGAAAATGTTGCCGGCAGGTAGTATATCGGGAGCACCAAAAGATAAAACGGTTGCAATAATTGAAGATGTCGAAGTCATTCCAAGAAATTATTACACAGGAATTGCGGGCATATTTGATGGAAAAAACCTGGATTGCGGTGTTTGCATTCGATTTATTGAGCAAGAACAAAATGCATTGTATTTCAGAAGTGGTTGTGGAATTACCTCCATGAGCGATCCTTTACTGGAATACAATGAAATGATAAATAAGATCTATGTCCCTGTTGGTTGAAAGCATAAGGATAGTCAATGGTAAAATCAGATTGATTGATTTCCACAATGCCAGGGCAAATTCTAGCAGAAAGATGTTATTTGGAAGCACTGATCAACTGAATTTATATAAACAGCTCAGAAATAGTGCAATTCCCCAAATTGGTGAGGTGAAATGCCGGGTATTGTATGGTGAAGACATTGAAGAAATAAGTTTCCAGCCATATGTGCGAAAAGAAATCAAACAAATCCAAATCATGGCCGGCGGATCCATCAATTATCGACATAAATGGGTGGAAAGACCTCAGCTGGATGAATTGTTTTATAAAAAAGCAGCCGATATGCAAGAAATATGCATTCTGGATGAACAAGATCACATTACTGACGGCTATTATTACAATTATGTTTTTGAAAGAGACGGTCAATTATTCACCCCTCAAACCTATTTGTTGCCTGGAGTAATGAGAGCCGCTCTTATCGCTAAAGGCCGAGTGATCGAAACGCCCATTCACATCAATGATGTCTCAAAATTTGAGTTTGTCCATTTGATCAATGCCATGAATCCCACAGGAAAAATAGTACTGCCCACCAGCGCTTTGAAATATGGGTCATAAAAATTGTATATTTCAATTGCCCTTGAGCACGTTTTTGGAATTTATCAATGACGCAAAATATGCTTTTGATAAATGGTAAAAAGATATAATATGTTACATTTGCATCGTTATTAACGCGTTATGAAAGAATTCTTTGATAAATATCCTGTTTTGAAACACATTTTGCTCGCCATAGCCTTTGTGTTTGGATTGGTATTGTTGACCATGTTGTGGCTCAGATTTTATACCAATCATGGTGAGAAACTCAAAATGCCAGATTTTGTGAATACTCAAATCAGATCTGCAGTGGAAGTTGCAGAAGACAATTCTTTTGAAATTGTAGTTGCTGATTCAATATTCAAACTGGGCGTCCAGGGAGGTACAGTACTCAACCAAAATCCAAAAGCTGGTGCTGAGGTGAAATCAGGCAGAAAAGTGTATGTCACCATTTCAAAGTTTACACCAGACAAGGTAAAGGTGAGCGATCTACCGGTATTGTATGGCAATGATTTCAATCAGAAATTGGCTGAATTGGGATATCGTGGATTCAAAGGAACAATTATTGGCAGAAAATATGATCCGGGAGAGCCTAATCACATACTTGAAGTGTATTACAAAGGCAAACTCATCATCAGCCAGGATGTACTGAGAAGTGACCTGGAAATCAATAAAGGCGATATGCTCGAATTTATAGTCAGTGATAAAGGCAGTGGTGAAATTACCATACCACAATTGGAATGCCTTACGTTATCAGAAGCGGAATTTATTTTGGAGAGTTCAAAGTTGTTGTTGGGAGATGTGCAGCAAAGGGGAAGTATTTCCGACAGGGCATCTTCGTATGTGTTGGTTCAGGAACCAGTATATGACGGCATCACAAAGGTAGCAATGGGCTCAAGAATTAATCTAACTATAGTTGAGGAAAGGCCTGTAAATTGCAATTGATAAAAAGATAATTAAGATAGAAATGGAAGATATCAATGTGTTTGAATTAAAGCAAAAACTCGATGCTGGAGAAGAGTTTCTTTTGCTGGACGTCAGAGAACCATTTGAAGCAGAAATGTACAATATAGGTGCTAAGTTGATACCCTTGGGAAGCCTTGTGGATCATTTGGGAGAACTCGAAGAATATAAGGACAAAGAGATTGTTGTCCACTGTAGAAGCGGAGCAAGAAGTGGAAATGCAAAGCAGATCATGACAATGTCTGGTTTTACAAAAGTGAGAAACCTTTTGGGCGGAATGCTGGCATGGCAGGAAGCTTTTGAAAATCCAAATAAATAATCGGCCCATTGTATTTTATCAAAAAAGGAGATAAGAGTAAATGTACTTTTGTCGGATTATTTATTGGACTGCTTGGTCTGCTTTCCTGCCAGAACAACGATAGAGCCTTAATGCCTGATGCTTCGCCAACAGTAATTCAAATGACTGAATTTCCTGCAGAAGATCCTTTCATGGCATTTGCACAACAATTTGCGGATAGTTTGGAATGGTCGATGTATGTTCACGGCTGCCCTGGACTTGCGGTGGCCATAGTACACGATACCAATACCTTGATCAAAAAAGGATTTGGCGTAGAAAATGCCAATACGGGTTACAGGGTCAATACAAATTCTGTATTTAGGCTAGGGAGTGTCTCTAAAGGCTTTGCAGCAATATTGACGCAAATACTAGTTAAAGAAAAATATTTCAATTGGGAGGATCAGGTCATCAAATATGTTCCTGAATTCAAATTGAAGACTCAGGAACAAACAGAAAAAGTAACCATTAAAAATCTATTGTCTCAAAGTACAGGTTTGCCACCCCATACTTTCACCAATCAGATTGAAAATGGTTTGAGCCTTGATGAGATCATGCCCATGCTCGAGAATGTCAACTTGGTGGCCGATACAGGTCAGATTTGTACCTACCAAAATGTTACGTACGCCATTATTGAAAAAGTTATTGAATCAGCAACCGGCAAACCATTCGGGCAGTTGCTAAAAGAAAAAATATTTATTCCATTGGGAATGGAAAATGCCTCGATGGATTGCGAGCAAATGTGGATGGCTAAAAGCAAAGCAAGCCCACATAAATTTGACCGAAGTTCAGAAAGCTTTGTTCCTGCTGAGTACAATGAAAAATATTACAATATCATTTCTGCAGGTGGGGTCAATGCTTCAATTTCAGACATGGATAAGTATTTAAAATTATTGATGGGCAAATATCCTGAAATTCTGGAAAGAGAAGCTTTGGAAAAATTCTTTATACCCGTTGTTTCTTCGGGATATGAAAGAAAATATTTTCATCGATGGGAAGATTTGGTGCATGATTATTATGCTTTGGGATGGAGGGTTTTTGACTACAATGGAGAGCGATGGATATACCACGGAGGATTTGTAAATGGATTCAGAGCAGAAGTTGCTATCAATTTGAAGTATGACATTTCTATTTGCATGTTGTTCAATTCTACCTGCCATTTATCGGACCTGGCAACAAAAATGTTTTTTGACCAGTTTATTGAATACAATTATTGCCAACGTCAGCAACTGTAATTTTTGAATTTTTCGATTATATGCAATGCATTTTTCGATGGGCATACCGGCTGATTGTAGCAGATTCTATCAATGGAGAAATCCAATAAAGATTGTTTTCAGACTCTGACAGCATTGAATTGCTACTTTCTTTTTGATAAATTATTATTTGATATGCTGCTTGGCTTCGTTGTTTGTTGAGTTTTTATAGGACGTACCTATGAGAAATCGACTTAGTAATAGGCCATTTATATTTCATTCATATCGTATTTTCTAAGGTTCATTTTAAAGTTTTACACCTTTCAAAAAAATTAAATACAGTTTGAAAGATCGCTATTTTTTTCAAAAGTTGTTTTCTGACTCCAATTTCTCGAACTTAATTCCAGATTTGAAATTGATTTAGTCAGAAAAAAACTGTCTTATTTTGTTCACTCCTTGGTCAAAGACTAATCTCACAATTCAGGATCCGATGCCAGATTTTTAGAGTTGGTATATCTTCATCAACCTATTTATAAAGTATCCATCCGGCCAACTACACCATTTTGAGCTGTAAATAAGCTAAAGGCGTAAAACTTTGTACATGATTGATAGTTGATTTTGGGAACTCATCGATTACCCATTTGAGATAATCGTATGGATTAATGTTTAAAGCTTTGCATGAGCTAAATAGGGAGTAGAACTTTGCTATATTCATGGCAGCATCATCAGATCCTGCAAATAGATAATTCTTTCGACCGAGAGCCAGAGGTCGGATGGCATTTTCTACCAAATTATTATCGATTTCAATATCTCCAGTATAGGCATAAGCTATTAGTTTATGCCACCGCACTATGATGTATTCCAA
>JAGQWX010000093.1 GCA_020436935.1 Saprospiraceae bacterium | reverse complement strand
CCCTGGTACACTTTCCATGAGATTTGGTGGTACACTTTGGATGAGATTTAGTGGTACACTTTGGATGAGATTATGCAACTAAAATCCTTTGAATTACGAACTGTTACCAATATTATTCAAGATCGAGGAATCAAAAATAAATATAAATCTACAGCAAACCCGTAAGGAATCGTTTTAATTAATATGAACGAAAAAAAAGCATTTATTCAAAGTCGTTTTTATAGAATGTACTGCTTATACTACAAAAATGTAGTTATTGGCATCAATACCGATTTAGGATTCGAGAAGCTAAAAACACAATTGTATAAATTCTTAAAATCATTTAAATACAATATTAAATATCATTTCTATAAGGATTCAGAATGTTGATTTGATTATGAATCTCCGTTATTTTGTTTCTGATGGTATTAATCTTATTCTCATAATAAATGACATTTGTCTCTTGATAATCATTACACTGTCGAATTTTCTGACTATTTAAACTATTTAATTCATTTACTAAATGTCGTAGATGCGCTTTCCACTTGAAATATTTTCTTTCCGTTTCAAAAATTAATTTAGCCATTTCTAGGTCATTTTTCTCTTCTCTTATTTTGTGTCCATTTTCCGCATTAATCACTGCAGGCGGCCCTAGTTTTTGGATGAATATCTGTAAATCTTTTTCCTCAACTTTGCCGCCATTTAGCCATTGAAACTGTCGACCTAATTTCACATCTTGGTCCATTTCAAGAAAGCTGATTAAATAATAATTACCGTCTGTCTCAATTTCTATTCCGGAAAGAAATGGGATATAAAGGATACGCTTATGCGGAATTTTACCCGCCAAGGGTGTCATCAGCATACCATCATAGTTCATGCCATCGTCGCCGGTCCATTCTATGTGTTTGGCTTTGCACAGGGCCAAACCGCTTAATTTTTTCATACAATTAGTTTTTAAAGTGCTAAAATAAAACATGTATAGTTACTAAACAATAAAAGCTGCTTAGATTGAATAATAGCACTTATATTTCGTAGTTTAAAGTTATAATAAATTGTTTTAGTAAAATATTAGACAATTCCACAATAAAGGCAATTAAGGCTTTTGGTATAATTTTCCTAAATTCTGAATTCTACCGAACATTCAGAAAAAACTAAACTAAAGATTACCTCATAATTCTATTTATTTTATGCACTTTTTTTAATTTCAATTAATATCCAATTAATTGATAATTCAAAGGTAAATTCTGCACACTATCATCTCATAGAAACGATAGATTAATTTAAATAAACATAATTTGTTTTCTAAAATATAAGAAGTGGTATCAATTTCACTAAAAACTCAAAAATTATTAGAACTACTTCTATTCAGTGAAATTTGAATATTAAAATGTATATTACTACAACTAGTTGAATAATAATATTATGTTCTATTAATTTGCCCTTTACTAACACATTTTTGATAAACATAAACGTAATTTCCACTCTTTTCGTAAAAAAATATGTTTACTTGTTCATATCCCATACTTTTGAAAAGTTGGATACTGGCAAAATTATCATTTCTAATTGTACATTGTATAATCTTCGCTGAGCCTCTAACTGCCCTTAATTCACACTCCCTAATAATATTTTTACCATAACCTTTTTTTAGTTCCGATTCCTTAACAGATACATGACTTATCTCCCACTGGTACCATTGTACTTTTTTACACTTTGCACAAGCAATTACTTCATCATCAACTAAATTAAAAATATAGTCTTCTTTTGAATTCAATATTTGTCGTGAGTTATATTTTACTACCAAATTATTACTCCTATTGAGTAAATCTGCAATTTGACTTGCTATTGATATTGTCATTTCCCTTCCCATTTCAACAACTTATTTTAATATCTCACATTTCCTTGAAACATACTTTCATGACTACTCATCTTAGTATGTTTTGAGTTATGAGTAAAACAGTTCTTCAGAATCATTTTGACAGCACTTGGTACTAATAGAATAGAGAATATTATCTTGATTTGCATGTTTAGTTTGATTAGAAGAAAATAAGTTATTTCCAAAATGGTTGAAATTATGTTTTACTACCAAATTATGACATTTTAAAACTTTTTGATATACTTCTTTCTGGACAGGCATATTTGTACATTTTGTTCTGTATTGATCTCTATAAGAAACTCGTGATAAGCAGCATGCACAATATTCTCATTTTTTAAAGTTTAATTGTTAGCCGCCTAATTTGCTTTATTAAGAAAAGTTTCATTATTGTAAAATCTTACATTAACGAATATAACCTCATTTTAGCAAAACCTGAATTAGGTTCAGAAATTTATTTTTCAAGTTCTACTCTTATGTGGTTAAGCAAACCCATTAACCATTTAGATACTTGTTCAGGATTTTTAATCTTATGAATATGAGATTGTTCCTCCTGCCAATTGCCATTCATTGCAAAATGAATTCTTTTTACGTCAAAAAATTTAGTTCTTTGGTCTTCTAAAAGTGAAACAAAGTCTCCATTATCAAAATGGTTAGAATAATCTTCAAAAGTTTTTTCAATAGCTTGGCTTGATGTGATATGCCAATGCGGCTGAGAATGTAATTCTTCAGGATTATTAAAATCATCCCATTCAGCACGAAATAGTTGGGTTTTTATTTCATCAGAGTCTTCGCCCTCATAAACCGAAATTGAGATGTTAGTATGAATTTCCGATACTATTTTTTGCAACCGTTTTGATTTATCAACTATAAATTTAAGTTCAATAAACAACCAATACTTGTCGAACCATTTTAAGACTTTAACTGGTTCTGAATCATACCTATTTAATGCTGTCGAAGTTCCCTCAATTCTATACAAATAAATATTGTTATGTCCGATATTTTGAACTAACTTAAATGGCTCAACAAATAGTACTTTGCACTCCCTGTTAATTATACCCACTATACCAAGATAATCGATCATATTTCTCTATCTATAAGGATAAAAATAAGATTTTAAAATATCATCAATAACAGGCTTTACAAAGGAATTTCCACTTTCTAACTCCTTGCCTAATTCAAACATTTTCAAGTAGACATCACTATTCTTTAGATGATCATTATTGATATTAGGAATTGGGATATTTTTTATGTTTTTGTTCCCTAAATCATACCATTTACCTCCTGCAAGTTGTTTGGAATAAATGGAAAGTAGCTTATCAAAAATGTTACTACTAAAGCAAGCCAAATAGAAATAAAAATCTTTCGTGTTGAAATCTTTTTTAGGCAGAAAGGCATTACCTTCTTCAATTATGCAATTCCCAACTTGGTCAAACACAAAAGAATTAGAATTCCCAAATCTATTTGAATATAACCTTGGTTTTTTACTAAACTGCCAGTTTCTTGGCCTTGTTAATCCCCACCATTGACTTATTCCTTTTCTTTTTGAAAGAATTTCCTTATTAGGCAAAAGAGCGTTTTGATAAAATTCTATGTCATTTAATTCCTCTTCAGTTTGAAAAATTATGCCATCTTTGTTGTATGGGAACCAACAGTACTCAGTTATGACAAGTCTTCCTGATTTAGTTGAGTTACAAGTTATTATTGGCCGGAATAGTTTTCTTTCTGACTCCTTTAATAATTCAAATTCATTAAATGTTATTTTAAAGATGTTTTTTACACCAAGTAACGCCCCTTGCGAAATATTAAAAATATTTCCAATGGTTGTTAGTTTATCTGCTTGGTAGTAAATACTTAATTCTTTAATGAACTCATTTTCATTATATGAAATTAACTTCCAACTATTGCTCACAATAGGAAAATAATGAGGAGTGTAGATACTAAAATTTTTAGTATTGATTGAAAGTTCATTGTTTGAGGTCATTTTTCTAAACTCTCTCAATGCGTCTTGAACAATTCCTTTTTCATTTTTAGTCCACAGAATTTTAGGTAATTGAAGTGATTGATTCTTTGAAGCAATAAATAAACTTACATCAGTTAATGCGTCTTCAAAAACGTAATTACCCAATTTAGCCAATACACCTATATTTAAATCTTTACCAATTTTGTTTCTAAGGTCTGTATATATCTCAGAATAAAAAATTGAAGTTGGGAGAACACAACCAATAACACCCTCATTTGACAAGGATTGGCTTGCCTTATAGAAGAAAGCACTTGCTTGGTTTGGTCTAGTCTTTTTAACAACGTCACTCAAAATATCCAAAACATTATCTCGACTGCTTTTATCCTTTAACAACTCCCATGAAAGGAAAGGAGGATTCATTAAAATAAAATCATTCAGTCCCCAATCTTCAACTAAAGAATCTTCAACTCGTTTTATTACAATATTTAATTCATTGTTCCATTGTTTACGATTCTCATAAGTTAATAGAAAAGTTGATGTCCTTATTGCACTTTCCGAAGAATCAAATCCTTTAACGGTAATACCTCCTCTATAATTTTTGTTTTTTAACTGCTTTAATACTTCAATTAAAAATTCAGATGAACCACATGAAGGGTCAAGAATTGTGATTTTAGGCTTTGATAGATCAAAGGTTTTAATAGCATTTTCAACTAAACTTCTTGCAATGTATTGGGGAGTGTAATGTATACTTGAGTAAGCATCTAATCTTGTTTCTATTTTACTTGAAACACCTCCAAATAAGTCCCTTTGTGGGTTAAAATAAATTACTTCTCTATGAGCTTCTTGAAAAAGCATACCTGCTGTATGGCGAAGAATTAAATCCAAATTTGGCTGTATATTTCTTACACCTTGCTTTAAACGATCAACAAAGTAGTCAAATCTGTCAGGAATTTTGGAATTTGATATATTCCATTTTTTATAATCAATATTTGAAATATCCTCTTCTAGACTTACTAATAATGTAAAAAGCAAATTTATTGTTTCTGATGAATCTTGTTTTTCAAAAGTTACATTTCTAAGCTGTCTAAAAATATCTAGAATAAAAGGAACTACATCATTTTGTGTTTTATGAGATTTTGATGATAGGTACTTATAAAATTGTGCTAAATTAAATTCTATTTTTTTATTTTGAATATTTTCAGATTTACTTTCAAACCAATTAACTACTTCTACAGAATCTTCATTTATAAAAAGGAAATTTTTAGTGTTTGTCGACCAAGATTCACCATAAATTGTATTATGATTTTCGTCACCTATTGAAGATGTTTTTAGACAGAAATCACCTTGCCCACCATTAAGCATAATGAATTTGTCCATTTCATTCAGTGGGTAAAGTTTCATTGGAAGTAAACCAAAGTTTGATTCCCAAATATTTATGTCTTTTAAGTTGTTCACAATGTAAAGGTAAAAAATTTTTATATGAAATTTGACTTTATTCAGTCTATATATACTTTCATACTAACTAGCTAAAATAGAAAGAATGATGTGCCAAACTTTCATTTTATATGTTTAAAAAACTACAAAATGAAAACTAAATTAACAAACACAATGCCTCCTATTGTGCTACAAAATTTATACAATCCCCAAATTTATTAAACTCCCGCTCCATTCCTCTCACCTTACCTCAAATTTTTTCTCCAAAATTTTATTACTCATGAAGAAACAGTACCACACATCCCAAATCCCCCCAAAACCACCAAAGGCGGAGGTGATTCACTCCACCCCCGCCCACATCAATTGGTCTTTCCTGTACCAAACATGGTTTTCAGCTGATCAAAGATCTGGCCGTTGCCGGAAACGGTAATGTTTTTGATGTTTTCGGCGATCTTTTCTACATATTCCATTTCCTTCAATCTGAACAACATATCGTTGTCTTCCATCAACTTGGCTGTGTTCAACAAGCTTCTGGTAGAAGCAGTTTCTTCACGCCTCATGATGATGTTGGCCTGGGCTCTTTTTTCAGCGACCAAAACCTGGTTCATGATTTCTTTCATATCACCGGGCAAAATGATGTCCCTGATCCCACATTCGAATAGGGTTACACCCATGTCTGCTGCTTTTGCTCTGGCATAGGTCAATATGTAATCTGCTACAGATTTTTTATCGGCCAACAATTCATCCAAAGTGTAAAAACCTACGTATTCTCTCAAGGCCATTTGCATCGTTCCATACAATTGACGGTCAACGTTTTGTGTATCTATAAATGCTTTGACAATGTCAACAATCTGATATACCACATAAAAGTTGATCCTGATGCCGGCCTTGTCTTTGGTCAGCAATTCCTGCCCGTTGACTTCCATCGGAATCTTACGCATATCGGACTTGTACACATCGATCCTGCGTTCGTTTTTCCAGTAGAAATAGGTGCCGGGCTTCAGCTGTGCTGTGAATGTCCCATCGATGTACAACAGGCCTGTCTGATAAGTATCGACGGTAAACACCCTCAAATACCTGGTCAATTCGGGTCTTGAATACCAGACAGTTTCTACATCTGCACCGGGTACGAGTTCATTCAAATCCACCATCACATAACTGAAAGGGTTGTTTTCCTTCCAATAGGCATACCTGCCCGGAGCAAGTACGGTGACAAACAAGCCGTTTTTCAACTGGATGGCGATTTCATGGTCGTGTACAAGTATCAATGCCAACGCCTCCTTCAAATCCTCATTTTGGATCAAAAGATCAAAGTCTGAGGTGATTGGAAAAGGTTTTGTTATGTCATAAATGACTACCTCCCTTCTCCACAAAGAATAGGTTCCCGGCTTCAGGATACCTTGCAATCCACCATTGCGGTAGACCAGGGCTCTTTGATTGGCCCTGACTTTTACGGTCTTCAACATAACTCGAAGATTTTAATGATTAAAAAATAGTATGAATATTTATTGGCATAATCAGCTTCCAAATGCTGGCCATGCCAAATTTCATTTTTCTAAAAAAGGGGATGCCCTTCTCTTCGGACATCATGAAAAAGGAACTAAGTTTATGATTTCCATGCAGTGGCCCTGGCGGTTTACTTACTATTGCGCGCCATAGTGTTGCAAGCCCCGGTGGGCCGAAGTCAATAGAAATCATTTACATAGCTGCATGTTTTTCAGTATGTTGCTTTCATTCCAGGATTTTCATCAAGTATGGAAAGCGCCTTCAAGAAAAACATCCCCAACTGGTGGGCTTGATTAAAGAGTAAACCCAACTCTTCCTAACATGGATGAATAGTCCACTGCTCTACCAACTGAGCTATCCCGTCAAAACGGAAGCAGGAATCGAACCTGCGACAGATGGGCTGTGGCCATCCTCTGAGCTACAGGCCAAATAGCCTGGTAGGATTCGAACCTACGTACACAGCGTGTATTCCAATTCAAAGAGCGACTGAACATGAGTCGTAATTAACGGTCATGCAATGGGGCCATACAGAAACCCTCAACACGGCACATTCATTTGAAGTTTGGAATTTCTTGATGCATTACTGCAACTTTACTTTTTTATTTTTTTTGTAACTGTTCAGCTATATCCAATTTTGATCAAAAATGGTCCATTTTAAGTGATACTTCGCCTATTTTTCCAATAATAGTCCCTACACTGTTGTATGGACTATTACTGAAAAAATGAGGCTTGTCTGACTTAAAATGTCCTGAATTTTTGATTCAAAAGCGAATAGCTGAACAGTTACTTTTTCTTGGACTTATGCTTTTTTACCTTCTTTTTTAGCCTCGAAAGCTCACCATTAAAGTATTCAAACGACTTACTGTCTGTAGCTATAAGTTTGCCATTTTTCAACAGTGCAATGGCTTCCTTCAGATTCCCCCCACATTCCAAAATATTTGCCCGCGTCGAAATGGCCAATACTTTGGAAAATCCGACTTTGCCTTCTCCCTGCTTCAATATGCGCTCTGCATTTTCCAATTCACCCATCTCTATCAGGAGTAAAGTGTAATATTTGTACGTGTCCAAATAATTTGGATCAGCAATTAAAGCACATTCATAGTAGTGTCTGGATGCTTTATAATTCTTTAAGAGCTCCATCTGAAGTCTGGCCATTAGGCACAATGAAGGCGCGTGTTCTTCATCATAACTTAGGGCATAATTTAATGGTTCTAATATTTCTTCGGAGTAATATGGATAGTTTGACCAGGCTTTGAGATAGTACTCATCGGCCATTGTTGTTCCCATTTTCAATAAATTTATACAATTAATTACCGTTCCATTTGTGACCATTTCACAAATGAATTAAATTAAATTATTTTGTAACTGTTCACCTATATCCATTTTGATCAAAAATGGTTCATTTTAAGTGATACTTCGACAATTTTTTCAGCAATAGCGCTGCTATTCCTTCAAAAATATGTCTCGTCTGACTTAAAATGCCCTGAATTTTTGATTCAAAAGCGAATAGCCGAATAGTTACTTTTTGTTTTAATTGCAGAGGTAAAACCGGGCTAAAAAGACACAATAGCCCTCATTGAAAGGACTAAATGGAATGTTGTCTTTTTATGCCAAAATCCTCATCTAATGGTGATGATAGCATAGGCAAAAATTAATTTTGTTTACAAAAAATATATGTTCTGATTTTTAAAACAGAATCAAATTAAACAACTGAAATGAAAGGTATAATTTGCGGTTCACTGCTGTTGTTTTAATGAAGACAACCGCTCTGTGATCAATAGATAGGTTATCTTATGGCAAAACATTCACCCTGCTCCCAACAATTGGAAACAAAACGTAAATCACTTGTTATCAGTGATTTAAGTTTATTAATTGGATGATATTTTGTGTTTCTGTTCATAATCGGATGCAAATTTATACGGATTATTTTATTCCACAAATTATTTTTAAAATAATTGATTTAAAGTGTGATGAATTATAATTATTGATATAAATAATAATTAATTGATTTCAGTTTTTGGTGAATGATGTGATTTAAAATTGGAGATTTAATTGAATTATTTCGCAATTAATGTTGAAATTGGTTAGAATAAAAATTGTTGGGGGTTGGCTTTTAGCTTTTAGCTGTTAGCTGTTAGCTTTTTTTTGGGCTGGAATTGGCGCGGCGGGCTTCGGCTCCGCTGGCTTCGGCTTCGCTCAGCCACCGATTTATTAATTACGAATTTTCAATTACGAATTACGGATTATTTTTATGAGGTTAGTTGCTTAATGAATCTTAATGTCTTAATGGTGATTTCTGAATTCTTTGCGTTCTCAATCTCCACCACCTCTTTGCGGCTTTGCGAGAGAATTGGGGATATTTGTTAAAGGTTAAAGGTTAAAAGTTAAAGGATTTGGTGAAAGTTTTTGTGATTAGACTTCATGCTCACCAAAGACCAAAGACTAAAGACCAAAGACCACCCCACCCATGCCGCGCGCTACCCTGGCCCTAAAGGGAATCCGCCCGCATTTTTCCAAGTGGTTTTTCTCGCAGAGACGCAGAGACGCAAAGTAATTTTTTTTACAAAGACCGATTCCCCATGCAAATACGCTAATACGCCAACCAGCCAATACGCCTGCCGCCCGCTACCCTGGCCCTGAAGGGAATCCGCCCGCAATTTTCCAAGTGGTTATTCTCGCAGAGGCGCAGAGACGCAGAGTATTTTTTTTACAAAGACCAATTCCCAACATGCCAAAACGCTAATACGCCAACCAGCCAATACGCCTGCCACCCGCTACCCTGGCCCTGAAGGGAATCCGCCCGCATTTTTACAAGTGGTTTTCTCGCAGAGGCGCAGAGACGCAGAGATTTTTTGTAAAGGCCAATACCCTGGCTTCGGCTCCGCTCAGCCACCGATTAATTAATTACGAATTACGGATTATTTTTTTGAGGGTTAGTTGCTTAAATCTTTGGTCAATTATATGCTTAATGAATCTTAATGTCTTAATGGTGATTTCCGGATTCTTTGCGCTCTCAATCTCCACCACCTCTTTGCGTCTTTGCGAGAGAATTGGGGATATTTGTTAAAGGTTAAAGGTTAAAAGTTGTAGATGCCTGAAATACGTTGACCGATATTTTAACCTTTTTAACTGATTTTCGTTCTTGAGCGATATAGGATTCAAAATTCCCAACATGCCAATACGCCAATATGCCAACCAGCCATTACGCCTGCCCCGCGCTACCCTGGCCCTGAAGGGAATCCGCCCGCAATTTTGCAAGTGATTTTTCTCGCAGAGGCGCAGAGACGCAGAGTATTTTTTTCACAAAGACCAATTCCCAACATTCCAATATGCCAAAACGCCAACCAACCCCCTGCAGGAATCACCCAATATGCCAATACGCCAATACGCCAAATTGCCATCTCCCCCCTCTCCCCTACTCACTCTTCAAACTTTTTACCGGATTGAGCAAAGCGGCTCTTAATGCATGGTATGAAACACTCAGCATGGAGATCAGGAATGCGGCTATGATGGTGACGGCAAAGTACTGCCAGCTGATGTCGATTCTGAAGACAAAGGATTGCAGCCATTTGTCGCTGAAGTACCAGGCGGCGGGAAGTCCGATCAGGGCGGATATGCCGACGAGGAGGATAAAATCTTTGGAGACGAGGGTGAGGATATTCATCAGTCCTGCGCCCATGACTTTGCGGACGCCAATTTCTTTTTTGCGTTGTTCTGTCATGAGTGCGGCCAGTCCGAGTAGGCCGAGGCATGCGATGAGGATGGCGATGCCTGAGGCTATGCGATAGAGGGATCCGAGCTGGACTTCGGCGGTGTAGAACTCCTGGATGTAGTCTTCGTAGAATGTGCCACTGAAATAGTTTTCAGGATAGAATTCGCTGTAGGCTTTTCTGAGCTCTTCCATGGATCGTACCACGTTGTTGCTGCTCAGTTTTACGGCGCATTGCCAGAAAAACTCTGGTCTGGAGGCTAAGGCGATGGGGTTGTTTTCTTCTCTTGCGGTATTGGAATGGAAGTCTTTGACGACGCCGGTGATGTTTCCCCAATTACGACCCCCGAGCCTCAGGTCTTTGCCGATCACTTCTTTCGGGTCTTCAATGCCCAGCTTGCGCATCAGGGTTTCATTGATGACGTATTTTCTGGCGGTATCCATATTGGTATAGGGAGCACCTGCCAGCATTTGCAGGCCATATGTTTTGAAAAAATCTCCGTCACCAAATTTAAGGAAAACGCCATAGGCTTCGTCTTCTCCCCTGTGGTCGAAGGCAAAATTGGAGGACCAGTTGTTTTGGCTGGAAGGGTTGTCTGAGTTGAAGCTCACGGATTCAACGTCTTTGATTTGCTGCAAACGGTTCCTAAAAGATTCGAAACCGGCAGATTTTTCGGGGTCAATCTGGAAAAATACGACGCCTTCTTTTTTGAAACCCATGTCTCTGTTGGCGATCATTTCCATCTGGGATACATTGATCAGGGTGCACAGAATGAGGAATATGGCGACTGTAAACTGGAAAACAATCAGCGCTTTTCGCAGGGAAAAACCTTTTTGCCACTTGCCTTTTTGTTTGTCTCTGAATGCTTCCAGCGGGCTGAAGTTGCCCATGACCAGGGATGGATAAATGCCCGCCAATAAGGTAACCATAATGAGCACTCCGCCAATGAACGGCAGCAGCGCAGGGTTGTCAGTCAGGGCAAAGTCTTCCGGAAAACCAAAGGCATTGGTCAGCAATGGTTTGGTGGCATAAGCGACAAACAAACCCACCAATGATGCGAATAAACCTATCAAAAATGTTTCTGACAAAAACTGAAGTGCGATCTGCATTTTGCCTCCTCCCAGTGCTTTTCTTACTCCGACTTCTTTCATCCTTGCGTTCATCAGGGCCGTTGCCAGGTTGATGAAATTGATACAAGCCATCAAAATGATCAAAAAACCAACAATGGTGATGCCCCACAACTTGGTCTTCGATACGGTCTGACCATTGAGGCTGCTGTAATATGGATTGAAATGCAGGTCTTCGAAAGGCATGATGGACTGGACAATTTTTCCGCGGTCGCCCAGCTGTTCTTTGTGCCTTTCTATGAAACCGGCAAAAAACCGGTCTGCCTGAGGGATGGTATAATTGGGCGGCAGTTTTACATACAAGAGGTCATTACTGGATACACTGCCCCAATCATCAAATGCTGCAAATCCCCAGTCTGCAAAATCCTTCTTTTTGTTTTCGTAGGACAATACGATGTTCATCGGGAAGTGTGTATTGGGGGGAATATTTTTTAGGACGCCCACTACTTTGACGGTAAACTTATTGTTGAGCATAACACTCCGTCCCATTGCTCCCTGGACGCTTCCAAAATACTTGATGGCATAGTCTTCACTTAAGGCTATGGTATTGGGCGCATCCAGTTCTTCAGGTGTGCCGGTAAGCCATGGAAAATTGAAAACCCGGAAGAAATCTGAGGTGGTGGCAATGCCTTCTTCGTCTTCCAGAAATTTTACTTCACTGCCATTCAAAACTGAACTGAATTCCGGCAAAATGGTGACCAAGGGGCTCAAAGAACCATACACCGGAACAAAATACTCAGGATCTTTCCACTCTTCTATCAGTGCTTTCTGAAAGGCGAGCTGTGAGCCGGGCGTATGGTTGGAGTTGCCAGCCAGGTCTGTTGTTTCCCGGGTGAGCTGGAAAATCCGGTCTGTGTCTTTGTGAAATTGGTCATATTGAATCTCATAAGAAACATAAGCAAAAATGAGAATGGCGGAGGAGATGCCCAGTGTAAGACCCACCATGTTGATGGCGTTGGAGGCTTTGTTTTTGAGAATGTTTCTGAGTCCTGTTTTGAAATAACTGGTGATCATATCAATAGATTTTGTGGTTCAAAATGGCCAAATGTTTTATTATCGGTTTGATGAAATTATAATCCATTTGCTATTCGGATTTTAGGGCGATGACCGGGTCGCTCGTGGAAGATTTATAGGCAAAGTATGCAATGACGGCCAATGCAATGCCTCCGATACAGGCAACACAACCCAGCATCAATCCGTAATTGATGCCATTGTTGAAGGTGAAGAGATTGGTCATCACAATGCCTGCGAATATGCCGATGGGAAGGGCAAAAATGACGGCTATGCCCAGCAGTTTGATGTATTCTTTGGACACCAGACGCATGATTTCAGCAACTGTCGCACCCAGGACTTTGCGCACGCCAATCTCTTTGACACGTTTTTCTGAACTGTAGATGATGATGCCCAGCAATCCCATGATGGCTATGATGATGATGACGGAGGATGCTATGCCCATCAGTTTGAGGTCTTCGACCGGATAATATCTTTCGTACAAATCTGTGGCCAGCCAGGTGCCGGCGGGTTCTTCGTATGGATAGATGCCGGACCAGACTTTTTCTATTTCGGCTTCAAAAATGCCATTGTTGGCATTGCCTGCAGAAAGCAAAGTCGCGACTCTGAAAGACGATGGATTATACTGGAAAGCGATGGGTTCGATGTCAAACTGGTAATTGAAATGGCAGAAGTTTTTGACCACACCGGCGATGGTGACCAACTCTTCTCCCAATACCATTTGTTGTCCGATGGCTGAAGCCGGGTCTTTCAAATGAAGCTTTTCCACGGCTTTTTCATTGACCACCACAAAAGGGCTGGCCTGTTCACTGACTGAAGCCGGTAAGTTTTTACCTGCCAAAAATTTCAGGTCCATGATGTCTATAAAATCTGCGTCACAGGCATAGTAGTGGGATAAAATATAATCGTCACTTGCGGACTTTTTGATGCCAATCGTTGCCGGCATATTGCCAAAAACCTGCGAGGTATATCCTATGTTTTCAATACTGCTGATGGCCTTCAAACCTGCGTCCAGGCGGATGTCCTTTCCTTCCTGCAGGCTGAGGTCATACACGTTTTTCCGGTTGAAGTTTTCATTTTCATTGGCCATATAATTGAATTGGTTGTATAAATGGCCGATTTGGAAAACAAAGGCCAGGGATACTACGAATTGCAAAATGTTGAGCACCCTCCTCATGCCAATTTTACCAAAACTTCCCGGCTTGTACTCGCCTTTGAGCACCTTCACCGGTTGCAAGCCCGACATGAGCATGGATGGTACCGCACCTGCCAGCACCCCTAAAATGATGGTAAAAACACCAAAAAATGCAAGTACGGCAGCCAGATTGTCGACTTCCCAATTGATCCATCGTACATGGACGGTTGATTTTATGCCATAGACCAGGACCATGCCAATGCAAAGGGCAAGACCTGATACGAGAATGGCTTCGATCAGGAATTGAGCGATGAGTTGTTTTTTCATGGCACCCATCACTTTTCTCACTCCAACCTCGCGGCTGCGGGCAGCGGACCTCGCCAGAGAAAGATTGATGTAATTGAAGGTGGCGAGCAGGAGGATCATCAGCGGTATGCTGAAATTGAAGTAAATGTCCTGCATGTCCTCGATGTATGGATTGAATTTCAACTTCTCCACTGCCGGCGAAATTTTGTCAAAGGACTGGGCCCTGAAACTGAGGCGGTCTCCATTTGCGGCCACGGCTTTCTGACCGTCCATTTTATCGGTGATGAGGCTGAGGTTTTGGGCAAATTGTTCTTTTGTGACGGAGGGCACGAGTTGCACAAAAGTGTGCGTCTCCAGCGTGGACCAATTTTTTTTGTCCAAAAATTCGGGTTTCACAAAGGGCATGCTGGCCATGGAGACCATGATATCGGATCTGAACTGGGTTTTTGGTTTGTAATGTTTTAAAACTCCGGTGATTTTGAATTCGCCAAAGTTGGGGTGGTGCAGCGACTTACCCACAGGGTCGGCGTCTCCAAAAAACCATTCGGCCATTTCTTCGCTCAATACCAGGGTGTGTGGATCTTTGGGTATGCTGCCTTTGCTCAGTGGAAAATTGAACATGTCAAAAAACTCAGGATCAACCAAAATGGCATTGACGTCTGTTGTTTTGATGCCATTGTCCAGCACCCATCCATAAAAGCGGTTGACTCTGACCCCTTTGTCCACAAATGGCGATGCCTTGATCACTTCCTCTGACAAAAAATAAGGGCTGGAAGCATATGCCTCCTTTGAGCCATTCTCATGGGTAAGGTCGGTGATGACCCTCACAATTTTGTCTCTGTTCTGATGAAAATTATCAAACTCAAACGAGGATTGCAACTGGATGATGGCAATCAATGCAAAGGGAATGGCAATGCCAAGGCCAATGATATTGATGAATGAAAAGAGCTTGTGTTTCCACAAGTTGCGCCAGGCTATTTTTATGTAATTTTTTATCATGGATGGTGGGTTTTAGCTGTTAGCTGTTAGCTGTTAGCTGTTAGCTGTTAGCTGTTAGCTGTTAGCTGTTAAATTATTTTTATATATAATA
>JAGQWX010000092.1 GCA_020436935.1 Saprospiraceae bacterium | reverse complement strand
AGTTTGGCTACAACAAAACATCAGACTATGTGATCAAAAACATTCTGATGAAATACCTCGACATCCACCAAATGGAGGAAAGCGATGACAACTTCAAAAGCATTTTGCTGGAATGGTGTCAGAAACACAACAAAGAAATTGCATTCAAAGTGATCGCAAAGTCAAAATATGACAAGAGGGACTATTTTACAGTTGCTGTTGTTATTGACAATGAAGAAATTTCAAAAGGTGAAGATTTTAGTAAAAAATCAGCTGAGCAGAAGGCTTCTGCTGAAGCCCTTGGTCGTTTGAAAATCTAGTAATATTATTATTTGCGCATATCATTACCCTATATTGAAAGGTAGGATTTGTCGGTTATTCACAATCTATGTAACCAAAAGTGTATTTATGCAATAAAGTATCATTCCCGTCAACCCTGAATCGCAGAGCTTCAATTGCAACATGATCATCATCTGTATATCCATAAGAATAATATAATTCTAATTTTTTATCGGTTTGTGTTGTCATGATTATAAGCTTAGGATTGCCGTCCGGGTTTAAAAAAAAATTTCTAAAATAAATATATTCATTATAAGGTTTTGTCACATCAAATGGCCATCCCCAATCTTTACTAAAAGGATTTTTTTTACCATCAAAATCAAAAAATTCTGACTGATGGGTTATATCACCCTGATCATCAAATACTATGACTTTTGAAATGTTCCCTCTTGCATCATATGAAATTTCTGAAGTAGCCAAATAATCACCAATAAATTTCATTTTAACAATTCTCCCAAGACCATCTGTCTCAAACAACAAAGTATCTCCATATAAATTGGCGCTCAATATTTTAGAATTTTCATAGTAATAATCTTCTCTTCCTGATTCTTCTTGTAAAAAAGATAATTTTCCATCCACGTATCCAAGTGTAGATAAGCTACCACCATAATATCTAAGACTGATAGGCTTATTGTCCTGATATTCAATCTTTGAAATGTTTAAATATTGGTCAAGTTGTTTACAAGGTGCAATTGTTTCTTCCACTTTATTACATGAAAGTATGAAGCCAGCAGAAAACAAAAGGAAAAAGTAAACTTTGATTTTCATAGTGTAATGGGTTTGTAAAATTTATGCCTGTAAAATAAGGGCCCTAGAAAACAAATATAGCTAAAATTTATTAAATAAAATTAATCTGTTAGGATACTAATTTCATCAAAGCTTCTTTGTCCCTGATCAGCCATCTTCTTCGGTTAAAAGATATCAGATTGTTTTGCTTCAAATCATTAAAGACTGTAGTCACCGTCTGTCTTGAAGTTGCCGTGAGATTGGCAATGTCCTGATGTGTGAGACTTGGCCTGACCACCCATTCATATCCTACTCTGATGCCATTGGTCTCAATTTGCTCCAGAATAAATTCTATGATTCTGGTCTTGCTGTCCTTAAAAACCAAAGATTCCAGCCGTCTTTCCATTTTGAGCAGTCTTGACCCCACCATGTTTAGGAAGAACAAGCTCAGCTGGTTGTGGTTCCGCATCAGGTTTTTGATCTCATCCTGGGCAGAGACACAGAGCTTGGTATCCTCTACAGCCTGCGCAAAATCGTTTTTACTTTCTTCCCCAAGGATGGCAAATTCTCCAAAAACCTCACCTTTTCCAAGAATGATTTTTGTGATTTCACGCCCACCTTCTCCCATAGCTCCAATCTTAACCTTGCCTTCTGCAATGAAGTAAATGTTTTTGGAGCGGTCTTGTGGGACGTAGATATATTCTCCTTTTTTAACGACCTCATATTGATGAGTATCCATGACCTTGCCGAGTTTTATGGGGCAAAGGAGTTTTGTAAGATCTATGTTTTCGAGATACCAAAAGTTTGAATCTGCCATGCGGATTTCTGGAAAATTTATACCATTATTCTAATTTCCTACCGTAAATATAAGAAGTGAAAGCAAGAATCAATTTATGAATTCATCTCAAATATTCCATTTAAAATTGACGTGGTGATCAGGTAGGTTGGTTTGACCCCATCAAGACCCAGACTTCCTGATGCGAGGGTGCTTCCTGTCTCAAGAGGGTTATCTGATGCATAGTACGCATATCTTATTTTTACATTCTCTTTGATGCTGTGTCTTATCTTTGAGGCCACCTGGATCGCTTTTTGATAATGTGCTCCCTCCATTTCCAGCCCAATCATGCCCCAGGAACTGGACATAAAATACTGAAGAATGGTTTTATTTTGAAGAGATGTACCCAATACTGATACCATTGGCCCTTTTGTAACCAGCAATCCCTTACCCTCCATGGATTTCATATCAATGTCGTTTTCAAAAGGATAGTTGTCTGTACTTCCCTCAAAAACATGGGCCGTGGGCACCATGATATCTCCTTTGCTTCCATGAAGAATGCCCGCTTTGCCCATGATATTTACAGAACAAATATTGATGTGGATGTTGCTCGATTTTTTATCAAAAGGCTTGAGCAACTCATCCATGGTTTCATACGCCTGCTCTCCAAAAGCATAGTCCATTACAATAAGCACAGGAACATCATCCGGTTCCATGTATCCGGGCCATTTCACTTCTTTGGGCAGCTCAGTCGAATCTATTTTTTGAAGATCAAAAATCTGAACCGGAATATTGGTGCCGGTAACATCATCGATCCTTACCATGCCATTTTCTTTGGCATAGCTCTCCACTTGTGTGCGCAATTCTGCATTCTCGTCCCTGCTCAACAATTCTGCAAGGTCCTCCAAAGACATGTTTTTAGAAATATCCTTCAATGCTGCTTTTGCATAGATGCTGTTCATGACGCTGTGCATATTGGCGCTGATGATGTGTACGGGTCTGGTATGAAAACTTTTTTTCACCATATACGCCTTGATGGTGTTGGCCCATTCTTCGCCAAACTGATGCGAACCAAGCCTTTCCTGTAGTGTGGTCGAAAAATTGATCTCGCGGCTTTTCTTTTGTGTGGCTTCTTCAATGCTCAGTTTTCCCAACCAAAATGTGATGTGGAAAAGATTATTCACTTCCGGGCTTCGTGAAAACTTCTCGTTGGCTTCCTTTACTTCCTCAAATGTCCGGCCCAACAAAGTGCTGAGTTGGGTATATCCCACCTCAATCTCAAACTCTTCACCTTGTTCAATTTTTTCGATGATGCTTTCAAGGCTGATCCAGGCTCTGTTCTTTTTTCCGGCGAATACTGCATTCCTCCTGATCTTTTCCGCTTCGATGTACATGAAGGTGAGGTGTGTCAGGATATCATAAATATCACTTCTGCCCCTGGTCATCTCAATCTTCATTTCTTGTTCACCGGTACGGTAACAATTTCTCCTTCTCCTGCTTGGTATGATGGGTTTAAAATGTGAATTTTCATAACCTTCACGTGAGCTCAGGTCAATATATCTACATTCTTCGATCCCTCTTGGTAGTCTTTGAAAAATATAAAACAAACCATTGAGCTCCACCTTGGATGGGTCAGCAATCGACCCATAGATTTCCGGCTTTAGTTCGAGCATGGCCTTGATCATTGCCTCGCCGCTCATTCCCATTGGTTTGTAATGCCCTCTGAAAAAGAGGTGCTTCATGGTTATGTACAACCTTTGGATGGCTGTTCTGGAAATTTGGGCTTGGGTCAGTTCGTATTGTTGAGACATATACAATCTTTTATCAATGTGTACAAAATCTGAGCCAATAACAATTTGAAATTCATCTTATTTCTTCAATTCTGTAATTTTGGCTCCGGGCAATAATGTCTTTTACACTGTCTATTCCGGCAAACTCCTGATCTTTGATAGCGGTGCTGAATATAAACTGTAGCTTTATTCCCAGATACAAAGAAATAAAATAAACGGGCTAAAATGAAAATTTTGATCATTGGCGGAGGCAACATGGGCCTGACGTTTGCCAGGAGCTTTCTGGCAACACATATTGTAATTGCTGAAAACATGTATATTCTTGAAAAATCCATCGAGAAAGCAGAGGAATTAAAGAAGCAACAGATTGGAAGCATACATGGAGAACCTGACAATTACATAAGCGAAGCAGACCTGATCATCCTGGCGGTAAAGCCTCAGGATAGCCAGGAACTGTTTACCCGGGTAAAACCATATGTAGATGCCCAGCAAGTCATACTAAGCATCATGGCCGGGGTGAAAATAAGCACCATATCAGAGCAGCTGGGCACCAAAAAAGTGGTCAGAGCCATGCCGAATCTGCCGGCTCAAATTGGCTTTGGCATGACCGTGTATACCTCGTCCAATGAGGTGACAAGAATAGAGTTGGTCACTGTACAAAATCTCCTCAACGCCACTGGAAAATCCATTTATGTAGAAGATGAAGGCTTGATTGATGCAGCCACTGCCATCTCAGGATCCGGACCCGCTTATGTATTCTACTTTATGCAAAAACTGATAGAGTCGGCTGTGGGAATGGGCTTCAACCAGTCTGAGGCGGAGATGTTGTCTTTCCAGACTTTCAGAGGTGCTGTTGAATTGTTTAACAAGTATGATTTTACCTGCCAGGAATGGATCAGTAAAGTATCTTCAAAAGGTGGGACGACTGAGGCCGCCATCAATACCATGCAAGCCCATCAGACAGGCGAGCATTTCAAAGATGGGGTAGAAGCCGCACTCAACAGAGCCAGGGAATTGAGTAAAGCCTAGTCCTTCTTTTCATCGAATAGTGAACTGCTTCCCCAATACCGCATTTGTCTAAGAATCCAGTTTTGACGCCCACTGATGTACCTGGAAGGCTTCACAGGGCTGTATTTTCTGGGGCTTGGCAAACAAGCAGCAAGAAGTGCCGCCTGTTGTCGTGTGAGCTTATCTGCATTTTTTCCATAATAGTAGAGACTTGCTGCTTCTGCACCATAAACACCATTGCCCATTTCTGCGACATTAAGGTAAACTTCGAGGATTCTTTCTTTTGACCAAAACGCTTCTATCAACAGGGTAAAATAAACCTCCATTCCTTTTCTGATCCAACTCCTTCCCGGCCAAAGAAATAAGTTTTTAGCTGTTTGCTGACTTATGGTGCTTGCCCCTCTCACCCTTTTGCTTTCCTTATTGTGGTCCAATGCCTTTTTGATGGCATCTACATCGAACCCAAAATGATCCAGGTATTTTTGATCCTCGGCACAAACAACTGCCAGTTGGAGATGGGGCGAAATTTTTTCAATCGGCACCCATTGTTTGTACACAGCCACTTCCTTTCCATCAATGAGCTGTTGAGTTGCCCTGATGCCCATGAGCGGTGTGAATGGTACTGGTATGAATGCAAATAAGATGGTACTCAAAATGCTTAGCCCGAAAAAGAGCAATATACCCCACTTAAGCCAGTTGAGTACTTTGCGAAAAGATATTGGAAGTTTCTTCAAGCCCATTGGTTGATTTTACATTTTTAGCTTTTCAAGAATGCGGGTCAAACGAACATTTTCCTCGATGAGATTGGCAGCCTTTGTGACTTTCCAGGGGGTATTTTTATTGATTTTAACTTCTATCTTACTGATTTTCAGCACAGCACCATAGGTATCTATATCTGTCCTGATCAGCGGCAATTGATTTTCCTTGATGTATTTCATCGTTCGCTGGTCGATGTTGCCCTGACCTGTTGCGACAATGCCACTAAGCGGACAGTTTTTAATGTTGTATAATTCTGCCAGCCACTTAATTTTATTGATTGCTGCATTGATTGATTTTGTGGATACAAGGAGCAACAGGTCTTCGCTTGACTTTAGTTCACTCAGGTCAATCAACGAACCTGCTAAAATATTACCGACCCTATTGTCCTCATATTCTGCGTTATAAACGATATTTCCGTCTATTGCTTCTGCCACCGTACGTATAAGGGGATAGGCAAGTGTTTGGTCATATGGTATGGTGCCCAATAGCTCCAGACCATGATTGATCAGCCATTTATTGACATAATGATGTACTTTCTCCAGCTTGTCGGGCAAAACTTTATTGAGGATAACACCTTCAATGGGCACCTTCTTCTCTCTAAAAAGCGCTGTGGCCATATGCAACATGTCTATCGTCGAGCCAATACCCCCTTCAACCACCATTACTACTCCAGCCTGTACCAGGTGAGCTACCTTGGCATTAGAAACTTCAGCAATTGATCCCACACCAGGGTGCCCTGTTCCTTCGAATATCACCAGGTCATTGTCTTTTTCCAGGACATGTGCTGCATTGAGAATTCTGGATTCATAGTCGTACAATTCAGGATTGTCCAGATATCTTTCGCTGGCTCCCTTTCCCAAAATGACCGGACTATGTATCTCCGGAACAATGTCAAAGTGAATGAGGTCTGCGAATAAGATGGTATCCTTGTCAACTTTGAGGTTGTCGAGGTCCAGAAACTTCTGACCCACGGGTTTGCAGTATCCCACCTGGAGACCCATTTGTTTGTAAGCAGAAACAAGTCCAAGTGTTGTTGTAGTTTTGCCTACATGCTGGGAGGTGGCCGCTACATATAGATTTCGGTATTTTGCATTATTTTTCATCCTGGAATCGAAGATAGTGATTTGATCCTACTCTCCCATATCAGAGGTTGCTGACTCTAAGAATTTTTGTCTTTCTGGATGAAAATATCAACATCTGTTCCATAGGCATAACTCATCAGATAGGTCAGGGCATTCCGCATGTCCATGCCTTCAAAGATGACCTTTTGTAATGTAAAGGTGATGGGTAGAGAAATTTTGCTCCTTCTGGCCAGCTGGTTGATGATTTTAAGTGTATTGATACCCTCAACAACTTCGTCAGAGGTATCCAGGATTTCCTGAAGTGATTCTCCCTGTGAAAACCTCATACCAAAGTTGAAGTTTCTACTGTTGGAGCTAAATGCTGTAGCCACCATATCTCCAATGCCGGCAGTCCCCAGAAATGCTTCACCTGATACCCCCAGCGCAAATCCAAAATCAATGAGTTCCCTCAAACCTCGGGTGATGAGCAGTGCCTGCATGTTTTTTCCAAGGCCAAGGCCTTCACCTATTCCGGATGCAATGGCAATGATGTTTTTAAAAGCGCCGGCAATTTCAACACCTTTGATATCGTGACTGCCGAATACGGTAAAGTTTTTGCTCATCATCACATTCTGGCCGCGTTTGATCACTTCATCAAATTCGCTGGCGATGACTGTAGCTGCCGGAAGCCCCATCTGCAATTCCTTGGCAATATTGGGCCCGGACATGCAGCCTACCCTGATCACATTGGTCTCCTGGAGAATGACTTCGCTCATGGTGTTGACATCTTTTCTGTCAAAGTTTGCTTTGTCGAAGTCCTCTTTGGTAATATTAGATATATCCAGACCTTTTGTTGCATGAATCATAATGTGGTATGGATGCAAATACGGACTCATGGCTTTCATTGTACTCCTAAATCCCGAAGAACTCAAAGCTGGGAAAATGGTATTACAAGTACTGCATATTTTTGCCAGATCGGATGTAGCAATGATTTTTGGGCTCAATTTGAAGTTTCCAACCTGATGATCCTTATTGATATGGTCAATTACCTCCTGTCTTCGTGAATAAATGAGCACATCGCTATTGACCGCCAAAAGCTGAGCTACCGTCAATCCAAAACTACCCGCACCTATTACACCTATTGTCTTATCCATCCTTGGGAAATATCCTCCTAATTTATAAATTGTTTGAATTTGGCCGTTGCCTGTGAAAGGTTTTTTATTCACACAGAAACCACAAATGTAGAAATACGGTGCTTAGTATCTATTTTTGTCGGGGATAAAGCAATTGTTTTGAGTAAAATTATAATTATTGGTTCTGCATATCCATTGCGGGGAGGAGGCCTGACCACCTACAACGAACGGCTTGCCAGAGAGTTGATCAAGGAAGGAGACCAGGTAAAAATCTACACTTTTTCACTTCAATATCCTGATTTTTTATTTCCCGGGAAAACCCAATATGCACAGGGTCCTCCACCTGAAGATCTCGATATTGTGGTCAGAATCAATAGCATCAACCCCATCAACTGGATAAAGGTTGGGAAAGAAATTAAAAATGAAAAGGCAGACATCATCCTGGTGAGATACTGGCTGCCCTTCATGGCACCATCGCTTGGCACCATCCTCAATATTGCAAAAAAAGCACCTTCAAAAGTGATTGCAATCACGGACAACGTCATACCACATGAACGCAGGCCAGGCGATACCTTGCTTACCAAATATTTTTTGAAAGCCGTTGATGCTTGTATCTGCATGAGCGAATCTGTATTGGCAGACCTCAAAAATTTGACAAAACTACCGTCCAAACTGGTGACCCATCCACTATATGACAATTTCGGTGTGAAACACGAAAAGTCTGAAGCTTTGCGTAAACTTGGACTGCCGGAAGGAAAATTTGTGTTCTTGTTTTTTGGATTTATCAGAAAATACAAAGGTCTTGAATTGCTTATTGAAGCATTTGAGCGTTTGGACCCTGTCAGCAACAATTGCATATTATTAATAGCCGGAGAATATTATGCAGGAGAAAAGGAGTTGTCTCAAAAAATTGCCCAGTCTCGATTTAAGGATCAGATTTACGAACACACTCATTTCATAGAAGACGAGGAAGTAGGATGGTATTTTTCGGCAAGTGATGCAGTGGTGCAACCCTATTTACACGCAACACAGAGTGGTGTAACGCCCCTTGCCTACCATTTTGAAATACCAATGATGGTCACCAACGTGGGTGCTTTGCCTGAGATGGTTCCGCAAGATATTGGTATAGTCACCGAACCTACTGTTGACGATATTCTTGAAGGTCTTAAAAAGATGCTTCAATTTGACAAACAAACTTTCAACAAAAGGATCAAGGAAGAAAAATCAAAATACGATTGGAGTCGAATGACAGCTGCCATCAAATCATTTTTACTGATCTAGAAGCTATATATTATAAGTTATGAACAAAATATTCAGAAGTAAAGCTCCTTTGCGCATTGGCCTGGCAGGTGGTGGAACGGACGTTAGTCCTTACAGCGATATATACGGAGGCGCCATATTGAATGCAACGGTTTCTCTATTCGCACACGCTGCTATCGAGCCTACCAATGATGGTCGTTTGACTTTTCATGCTGCTGATATTGATATAAAAGAAAGTTTTGATGTAGCAAATACGGCACCTTTGACTGATCAACTTAATCTGCTCAAAGGCGTTTATAACCGTATCCAGAAAGACTTTGGTTTTGAATGCAGTGGTTTGAGGCTGACAACTTTTGTTGATGCACCTCCCGGATCCGGATTAGGGACTTCTTCTACGTTGGTGGTAGCCATCATTGGTGCATTTGTGGAAATGCTCAATTTACCTTTGGGCGAATATGACATCGCACGTTATGCCTACGATATTGAAAGGAAAGACCTTGGCCTCGCCGGAGGTAAACAAGATCAGTACGCTGCCACTTTTGGAGGGGTCAATTACATGGAATTTATGAAAGACGACAAAACCATTGTCAACCCTTTGAGGATCAAAAGAAGAATACTGCACGAACTCGAAAACAATATTGTCCTTTTTTATACTGACACGAGCAGAGAATCCGCTCAAATCATCACCGAACAGGTAAAAAACGTCAACAACAACAATCAGGAATCCATTGATGCCATGCACCACCTCAAAGAACAGGCTGTCATGATGAAAGAAGCCTTGCTCAGGGGGGAGTTGGACAAATTGGGTACCATTCTTGATTATGGCTTCGAACAGAAAAGGAAAATGGCTAAAAACATCTCCAACTCATTGATTGAAAGCATTTATGCTTCTGCGAAGAGTGCTGGAGCAACAGGAGGTAAAATCTCAGGAGCAGGGGGCGGCGGCTTTATGCTTTTCTACTGTCCGCACAATTCAAGATACGAGGTGATCAGGGCTTTAAGTCAATATGGTGGCAAGTCTATTTCCTTTCAATTTATAGAATATGGGCTAACCACCTGGAATACCAAAATAACACCCCGCTAACAGACATCCTGACAGCCAGATACAATCGCGGAGTCATCATTTGTCAAAATATTGTAAATGAACTATTTAGAAGAAAAAAAGTCACTCATTTTCTTTAAATTTTGCATCAATAGTTTTGTGTTTTGATAAATATTTAGAAATTTGCACCTCTTTTAAAAAATTACATTACTAAAATAAATAAAACTAGATGAGGAAAGCAGACTTAGTTTCATCTATTGCAGAGAAAACAGGAGTGGCAAAAGTAGATGTGCTTGTTACCTTAGAATCATTTTTCTCAGAAGTAAGGGATTCTCTTTCAAATGGCGAAAATGTTTATATCAGAGGATTTGGATCTTTTGTCATTAAGAAAAGAGCTAAAAAAATAGGAAGACACATCAAAAAGAATAAAGCAATAGAAATACCTGAGCACTTTATCCCATCTTTCAAACCTGCAAAAATATTTGTTGAGCAGGTTAAGGATAACGTCAACTCACTTCCTGAGGACGAAGGAGACGAAGATTAATAGGCCTTTATGAATAAAAGCCAATACGTTGTTCTAGCTTGCGCGCTTGTAGCCATTATGGCGATATATTTTGGCTTTGATCATAAACCCAAAAAAATACAAGACCTGGAAAAGACCAGGTTAAATGAGATTGAAGTTACGAGTATTGATAACTTGTTGATGGATGCCAGAAAGAATCTGAGCATTGAACAAAGCACTTATCTTCAAAATATACAGACTGCTTTGTCAACGGCTGGCAATGATAGCATTAAAACTGATGCGCTGAAGAACTATGCCTCGACCTGGTATCAATATGGTTATCCAGTGATATCTGCCTATTACGCAGAAGAAGTGGCAAAAATTGATAAGTCAGCTGAAGCCTGGAGTATTGCAGGGACAACTTATTTGATTGCATTACAACAGAATATTGATGGAGTGGAGAAAGACTTTTCAGCCAGCCATGCATTGAGATGTTTTGAAAATGCAAGATCACTGGACCCTGAAAATGTAGACCATCAGATCAATGAAGCCTTGGTCTATGTCAACAAACCGCTCACTGAGGAACCAATGAAGGGTATTTTGATGTTAAGAAGTTTAAATGAAAAGTATCCAGAAAATACAGCTGTTTTAAATCAATTGGCACGGTTAGCTATTCAAACCAATCAATTGGACAGAGCTGTTGAGCGTTTGACTCAAGTACTTCAACTCGATCCTGAAAATAAGACTGCACCATGTCTCCTTACCGAAGTGTATGGGAAAATGGGCAACGAAGAATTAAAAAACAAGTATTTATCACTTTGTGGTCAATAAAATAAATTATTTCATATTTAAACTAAGTAATCATGCCTTGCGGTAAAAAAAGAAAAAGACATAAGATTGCTACGCACAAAAGAAAAAAGCGTCTTAGAAAAAACAGACATAAGAAGAAATAAGATTTTCTGACTGAAGAGATTCTTCATGAATCTCTTCAGTTCTTCTTTGTCCTACCCTAACCAAGCCTTCAAATCCAATGAATGACGGTTGATTTTGTTCTTTAAAATAATCTTTTTCCGTCGTTCATATTTGACTTATAAAAAGCACATTTATGGGAAACCAATTTGTAGCTTTGTTCAACTTATTATTCTCTACTTATACTTACTGCATTGATGTAGTCTTAAGTGACATGCACCAATGATACTTCAAGATTTATTATTTGCGTGATTGTGTTTAAACAGTCCACGCATCAAAAAAATATACTGTGGAAAAAGAATTAATTATTAATTCTTCTCCTACAGAAGTAGAGATAGCATTGTTAGAAAATGGTAAGTTGGTAGAACTTCACCGTCAAAAAACAAGTGTAAGTTTTTCTGTTGGAGATATTTTTTTAGGTCAGATCAAAAAGACAATGCCAAGCTTGAATGCAGCATTTCTTGATATAGGAAGTCGTAAAGATGCCTTCTTACATTATACTGACCTTGGTCCTCAGATCAAATCTCTGAGCAAGTACACCAATGAAGTACTAAATAAAAAACACAACTCACCACTGCTGGATAATTTTATCCGGGAAAACGACAATCCAAAGAATGGCAAAATTGACCAGGTCTTTGGCAAGAATGAATTGGTTTTAGTTCAGGTTTTAAAAGAACCGATATCTACTAAAGGCCCCCGACTCAGTTGTGAAATTACTTTGCCGGGTCGATACCTTGTGCTTTCACCTTTCAGTGATAGCGTGGCCGTTTCAAAAAAGATAGGAAGTCAGGAAGAAAGAAAACGTCTGAAAGTTTTGGTTGAAAGCATCAAGCCAAAGGGATTCGGAGCTATTGTAAGGACTGCCGCAGAAGGAAAAAAGGTGGCGGATCTGCATTCAGAAATAAAAGAACTTACTGATAAGTGGGAGAAAATTTTTGAAGAACTACGTGGGAGCAAGGAGCCAAACAAACTTCTCAGTGAAATTGACAAGACTCAGACCATTTTGCGTGATATCCTGAATGACAGCTTTTCTAAAATTGTTGTCAACAGTAAAGATATTTATGACGGCGTCAGAGATTTTATGAAAACAGCCGCTGCAGATAAAATCAATATTGTGCAGATGTACAAAGGCAGCAAATCCATTTTTGATGCGTTTGATGTCAGCCGTCAGATCAAAGCCTCGTTCGGGAAAACATCAACCATGTCAAGCGGAGCTTATGTGGTCATTGAACAGACAGAAGCCATGCATGTCATTGACGTGAATAGTGGCCCAAAAGCTTTGAAAAAAGACCAGGAGGATGCTTCGCTTATTGTCAACTCAGAGGCTGCAGAAGAAATTGCCAGACAACTCAGATTGAGAGATATCGGCGGCTTGATTGTGATAGATTTCATCGATATGAAGTCTTCTGAAAGCAAGAATGAGTTGTACAAGGTGATGAAGGATTGCATGAAAAATGACAGGGCCCAGCATACTGTATTGCCACTGTCAAAATTTGGCCTCATGCAGATAACCAGGCAGCGTGTAAGACCAGCTGTCAACATAGATACGCAGGAAGTTTGTTCGACATGTCAGGGTACCGGTAAATCTGTACCAGCAATCCTTGCCATTGACAACATCGTCCGCGATATGGAATTTATATTCAGTAATCGCCCCAATGCTAAGTTGTCACTAAAGGTGCATCCTTTTATAAAATCCTATCTCAAAGCTGGTTTCAAAAGCATTCAAGTCGATTGGCTGCTCAAGTATAAAAAATGGATCAAAGTCTCTGAGGATATGGATTTTGATTTATTCTCCTACAAATTCTACGATTCAAACGGAGATGAAATCCGATTGGATTAAAAAATGTTTATCAAAAATGCATTCTGCAAGCCTTAAAGCTTGCTAAATAATAAGATAAAAATTGGGCGTAGCACTCTTTAGTGTTACGCCCATCCCAAATACACTACTACAATCCCCTAATGATTGTCTCTATTTAAAACAAGTTAGACCCTGATATGGTTTTATCCAATCTCAATCGTTTTCACTTTGTTTTTGATAACTTCCTCATTTTTAGGAAGAGAAATTCTTAAAATACCATCAGCATAGTTTGCTGTGATATCAGTGCTCTTGATTTCATTGCTTAAGTGAAAGCTTCTCTTGAATGAAGTATAGTTGAACTCCTTCCTGGTATATTTATCTTCTTTCACTTCCTCTGACTTTTCTTTGTTTACAGAAACAGTCAACACATCATTTTCAACTTTCAACTCGAAATCATTCTTATCTAGTCCCGGAGCAGCTACTTCAATTTCAAAGTTGCCCTCATGCTCTGCAATATTTACAGAAGGCATACTGAAAAGAGGCTTGTTTTTTGAGCCATTCCATGGTGATTGGAACAATTCATCGAAGAGTGGGCTCAAGCTACGGTCCATTAAGGTTGGAAAAAAAACATTATTTCTCATGACTAAAAATTTTAATAAATTAAAAAATTAAAGTATCTCAATTTTTCTCGCCTGTGCTTCTTTTGCTTTTGCAAAAACAAGTTGCAACACACCTTGCTCATATGATGCCTTTATATCAGTGGTATCCAAACCTCTGGGTAGTACAAATGACCTCGAAAATCCATTCAGTTTGTACTCCTGCAATTTGTAATTGCTGTGCGCATCATTTTTCGCCTCAGCACTCACGACCAATTTTTCATCATTCAATTCGACTTTAAAATCAGTCTTATTGAACCCTGGTGTGAATAAATGTATGCTATAATCTGTTTCGCTGTCAATGATATTGGCAGCTGGTCTGTTGTGATTATGATCATACCTGTTGATCTCGTTTACAATCTCATCAAAAATTGGTTTGAAGACATTGTTGAATTGGTTTGCTTTGTGTGTTCTATAGTACATTTTGCTTTTGTTTTAATAATTTACAAATACAGTATGTATGTATCAAATAGAATACCACCACATTTTTTTCAGTCAAAATTTCAGAAAACGGGAAATCATTACGCCATTATGGCAGTTAAAGCGACAAATGTAGTGCCATAAAGTCAGTTGTGGATGAATTGAAAACCGAGATTTGAAATTTGAAAACCGAGATTTGAAACTTGAAGATAAATCCTGGGCTTGGAGATTTATTTTGGCCAGCTCAATGAGGTTAAACACCTTCGGAGTTGGCAATTTTATTTTTGAGCGTTAACCCCAAACTGCACTTCGTTTGTATGCCTTATTCACATTATACCCCTTCGGGGTAGCTTCTAATTTGGAAGGGTGTTTCTTGTCCTGGGCAAAGGGAAAGGAGTTTTGCTTATTGGCACTTTGGCCTATTGGCAAATTTGAGAATTGAAATTTGAAAACCGAAAATTGAAATTTGAAACCTGAAGGTAAATCCTGTGCTTGTCGATTTATTTTGGCCAGCTCAATGAGGTTCAACACCTTCGGAGTTGGCAATTTTATTTTTGAGTATTACCCCCAAACTGCACTTCGTTTGTATGCCTTATTCACATTCTACCCCTTCGGGGTAGCTTCTTAATTTTGTAATGCTTAGGTTATAATGGTTTTTGATGATTTGCTAATTTGAAACTTGAAAACCGAAAGTTGAAAGTTGAAATTCGAGAATTGAAATTTGAAACTGAAAATCGAGAATTGAAATTTGAAACTGAAAGGTAAGTCCTGGGCTTGTCGATTTATTAAGGCCAGCACAATAGGGTTCAACACATGCGGAGTTGACAATTTTACTTTTTGACATAACCCCAAACTGCACTTCGTTTGTATGCCTTATTGACATTCTACCCCTTCGGGGTATCTTCCTAATCTGGAAGGGATTTGTTTATCTCGCAGCTGATATAGAAGTATAGAATATATGAGCTCAAAGAGCTCATAACTACAAGCCAGCTAATCGCTAATCGCTAACAGCTAAGAGCATACAGCCATAAACAAAAAAAGTCCTGCAGATTGCTCTACAAGACTTTTTGCTTTTTCTCACCATTGCTGGAAAGAAAAAAAATTAGGCAGCGACTTACTCTCCCAGGTTTCACCCAAGTACCATCAGCGCTGAGGG
>JAGQWX010000091.1 GCA_020436935.1 Saprospiraceae bacterium | reverse complement strand
ATGTCTCCACTTAGGGAATCACCTTTATCTGAACCAAGCCTTTTTTGTAACTTTTTTTGGCGAATGAAAAAAAGTTAGCCCAATGGTTGGTCGACGAGCCATGTAAAGCCTTTAACACAATGCGCTGTTTTACCCTATCAAAAATTAGAATCTGTTATTTATACTTGACTTGATTTTAGGTATGCACTTGATGAAAGCAATAATCTCATACAATATGAAATGGACTTTTGTTTTCAGCCGTGGGCTCCATCTATCTGTTTGGCCAGGGCAAATGGACCGGCCTGACCTCTGCCACCAATCAAAAACCTGCAGTAAGCGATAATTCACACAAGGTCTGTAAAACCTGGCCATCACCAAAGAAAATGATCGATGATATTAAGCGTTTGCAATTGTCTTAAACTCATATTGATTTAATGATTGATTTGTAAATTGTGGGACAATCTCCTAAAATTGATACCATATTTATATGTAGCTTTGAATTAGGTACAAAAAAAGCTGATGGAAGACATAAAAAAAATTATAAGAAAATACATTCTGGAAAATTTAAAACCTGACTATCCAATTAAGGATGACACTTATCTTGTCTCTTCGAGAATCATTGATGAAATGCAGACACTAACGATGGTTGGTTTTCTTGAAGATAGATTCAACATCGTCCTCGAATTACACGATGTTAGTCAGGACAATCTGAATACGATCAATAATATTGCAGCTTTAGTTTATTCAAAGATGAATAGCAATTGATAAGCTCCTAATTTTTTTAATGCAAACCGCAACTAAATTTAAATGTTATTTAATGAAATGTCAGATTCTTCTCCTATGCTCTTTCCTTCCATTTTTCACCACGGCTCAGGTGTTAAACTGTGAGTTCACCGAAGCATATGGCAACAATGCGGCGCACGGTCACTTCGCCAGGGTAAATGGCATAGACATGTATTATGAAACCTATGGCGAATCATCCAAGCAGCCTCTTTTACTCATCCATGGAAATGGAGGTTCGGTCAAATCAGCCACCTGCCAAATTGAATATTTTAAAGATGATTATTACGTAGTCATTGCTGATAGCAGGGTGCACGGCAAGTCGGGTGTGGGTACTGAGGAACTCACTTACCGCTTGATGGCCAGCGATTACAACGCATTGCTCGACCATTTGGATCTTGAATCCGTGTACATCATCGGCCAAAGTGACGGAGGAATTATTGGTCTGCTGATGGCCATAGAATACCCCAAAAAGGTCAAAAAAGTGATCAGCACTGCGCCCAATTTAAGACCGGACAGCACTGCATTATTTCAATGGAACATCGATGATCTGAACTCAGACCTCAAGGAGATAAATGAGAAAATAGAAAAAGGAGATACTTCTGTGGTTTTGAAAAAGAGAAAAATTCTGATGGAGCTTATGAAAAACCATCCGCACATAAGTACCGCAGACTTAAAAAAAATAAAGGCACCTGTTTTATTGATTTTCGGCGATTCTGACTATATGCCATTAGACCATGCACAGGAAATATACGAACACATTCCCAACGCTCAGTTGTTTGTCATTCCAGGTGCCGGTCACAGGACTTATAGGTTGGAGCCGGAATTATTCAATATGTTTTGCACCAGGTTTTTAGATCGGCCATTTACAAAACCTTCGGCTCGGGATGGGTTTTGAAAAGCCTCAATAAGACCAAAGGAATTTCATTTTTGCATAAAAAAACAATCAGGGTGACATCATACTATTTCGTATATTAGCTTGTGGTGGTTTTCATTTAAACCATAACCATTTCACGATGGATATAAAACTTTACTCGCCTCACCCAGTCCTGAAGGAATTTGTCCTGAACATTTCAACAGTAAATGCTATACTTCCTGACTCCATGCATGAGGTCGTAACTCCCTACCCTCCTACACCATTTCAATCCCTCATATTTTACTGTAACCACCCAATATCTATGGGCAGAGTTCATGATTTAAGTTTTACAAAACAAGCCATTACAACACTTATAGGCCCTCAATATTCAAGAGTAAACATTAAAGTGCACCAACAATTGAGTTCAATCAGGGTCGATTTTGCACCCGGGGGATTGTATCGGTTATTGGGCATACCAAGCTATGAACTTTTTGATCAGGGTTTTGATGCGACAGCATTTTTTGGAAAAGAAATGAGCGCATTGAATGAGCGCTTGCTGAACACTCCAAGTCTGGAGGAGGGGAAATTTTTGATAGAAAAACTTCTTATAGGCAGAGCTTCCAGATTGAAAGAAAGCCTACCCATTGATAAAGCGTTACACTTACTTTTTGGCCATCAAGGCCAAATGTCCATGGAAAAAACGGCTGCATTGTCTTGCCTTAGTTTGAAACAATTCGAAAGAAAATGCAAAGAAAGGCTCGGTATGAATCCAAAGTTATATGCACGCATTCTAAAGTTTTCCAATGCATACAGGCTGCATGAGGCCTTTCCTCACCTCACGTGGACAGAGATAGCATATGAAGCTGGATATTATGATCAAATGCACATGATTCGGGATTTCAAAAACTTTGCCGGAACAAATCCAACCAATATTGAACTCCAATTGTTGGCTACGCCACTCAGAATGCAAAAAGACCTTCGTTTCTAAAAAGCGTTAAGTTGTCGATTTTTTACTATTCAAGGGCTCAGCGACTGCTATACTTTTGGATCAAAAAAAAATGACAACGAAAAAACCCACCACGTCTGAAAAGAGAGGAATTCATACCATCCTGATTCTCTTCTTTTGCCAGTTTGCCTTTGCGCAAATCACTACTACTGAAATTGATGTGAGTCCTGCCCTCGACAAACTCACCGGATATATCCAAACCATATATTTTAGTCCCGGACAGGACCAAAGAGCAAAAAGCATTGCCGATCTTATGGAAAATGCTGCGGAATTCTTTCAGCAAGAAATTGGCTTCACGCCCAAAACCAATATGTTTGTTTTGAGTCCTAACCATTGGAAAGCTTTTGCCGCCCCACCCCTACGCGAAACGTATGGGTTTCCACACAATGCAGACAAAGAGAAGTTGGTTATCGCTGCTGAAGACAATGACTTTTGGCGTAGTTTTTTGCCACAAGTGGACAAACTACCTGACCACCTGGCTCTGGAAGTCAGAAAAGCATATGGAAAAGAGGATGGAAGTTACAGTATGATGCCGTTTTTCGATTTGTTGGCCTTACATGAAATGGGCCATTCTTATACCTCACAGGCAGGCTTAAGAATGCACCGAAATTGGATGTCAGAACTATTTGTTAACATCATGTTGCACACCTTTATAGCAGAAAAACAGAATGAAAGATTGCCTGCATTACAAACTTTTCCAAATATGGTGATTGGTGCGGGCAGTTCAGACTATAAATATACCAATCTTGCAGATTTTGAAGCCCTATACCCCACTCTCGGCATGGGTCCTAAAAATTATGGCTGGTACCAATGCAGATTGCATTCAGCAGCAAAGGATGTGTACAACAATGGAGGCAAGGCTGTTTTACAGAAACTTTGGAAGGCCATGTTAAAACATCAGGAAGACATGACGGACGAAGAGCTGATTGACATGTTGGAAAATGAGGTCCATCCCTCTGTGGCTCAAGTATTCCAAAATTGGGATAAAACCCCTTGATCACTGCAAAAAAATATGGTGCGGCAATGCACCAACCATAATCCTTTTGGGTTTTTAATTAGTTGGAATGACTACTCGAGCATAGGCGAAACCCACTTTTCGCAATTGACCATCAATTGGGCCTGAAATCTCCGCGTAAATGGAGTCTTTATTTACAAAAGCATAAGTGATTCTTTGCGGGAAATCATGGAGTTTATTTTCGAAAACCATGGAGTCTTTTGAAGAATGGGTGGAGGTAAAAACCACCGGTTTTTCATCATTTTGACCCGCTGTTACCGGAATGTAGAGCAGGCGGCCATTTTGATCTTTGTTCAAACTAATGGTTTCCAGATAAGTGGTGTCTCCGGATTTTATCGTATAGGATTTGCCCAGCAGGAGTTGGTTGCTGCTTTTTTCCCAGGTTTCGTAAATTGGAGATTTCCTGTTTTTATCGACCCAGGTGCCCAAGAGTTGATTGGCATAAACCGGCAGTTTATTTTTTAAGGATGAACAACTTATATTCATCAATAAAAAAATAAAACTAAAAAATAGCATTCTGTACATATGCTTTCTAGCTATGGTTAAATCAAATGTACACGAATGGTTTGAAAATAGCTGTTCAGCTAGGCAGAAATTTTGATCATACTTTGCATAACTTATTTTTGTTTGAGCGCCGCTATGGTGATGGCCAATTGACTTTGACTGATGGGCAGCCATGTATTTTCAGCCATTAGTTTGGTTCTTGAAAAAGAAACAACATATTCAGTATTGACCATATACGACCTGTGAATCCTTATAAAGCCTTTTGGACCAAGGCTCTCTTCGAAATTTTTGATGCGCTCAAGCGTAATGATGGGCTTCGGGACTTTCGCTAAAAATATCTTTACATAATCTCCCATACTCTGCAGGTAAACAATTTCTGAGACGTCTATTTTGACTTGCTGATACTCCGAAAAAACGTAAATAAAAGATGGCTTAGCATCCTTTTGTCCTTCCTCAAATCCCGATCTCAAAATAATTTGTTCCCTGGCTTTGGCAAGTGCTTTTTCAAATCTGGAAAAAGAAACAGGTTTTACAATATAGTCGATTACATCCAACTCATAACTTTGGATGGCGTGTTCTTTGTATGCTGTTATAAAAATGACAAGGGTTTTACTGATCTTTTTCAATTGCTCAACCATTTCTATTCCTGAAATATCGGGCATATTGATGTCAGAAATAATGAGATCTACAGGGTGCTTTTGGATATAATCGAGTGCAAACTGGGCATCATTGAATGAAGCTTTCAGTTCCCAGTCTTTTTTCTTTAGCACATAGTTTTCCAATAAGCTGAGTGCCAATGGTTCATCATCGAGAAGTATTAAACTGCAACTCATGAAAGATCAATTATTAAAACAATCTGGTGTCTGTCTGCATGCATTGTTTTCGTAAGTTTATATTTTTCACCGTAAGAGTGATCCAGGCGCTTAATCGTATTGTCTATACCCATACCCGATGGATTGTTTAATGTTGTAGTTCTGGGGAGTACGTCGTTCTCCACACGTACGCTCAGTTGAAATCCTTCCAGCTTGATTTCAATATTGATGAAACATTCGGTTTTTGTAGAGATGCCATGTTTGAATGCATTTTCAATAAACGGAATCAATATCATGGGTTCGATCTGAATGGATTCAGGAATAGATTCAGGCAAGGAATATTTTAGGCGAACAATAGGCGGCAACCGCATTTCCTGCAGGTGGAGGTAGTTTTCAATGAATGCAACATCGTCTGCCAGGAGCACTTGTTTTTTTGAACATTCATACAAAATGTATTGCATCATTTCTGAAACTCTGAGTAATGCAGCGGGAGATACTGCAGGGTTGGTGATGGATAAGGCATAAAGATTATTAAACGTATTCAATAAAAAGTGGGGATTTATCTGGGATTTCAGCAATGCAATTTCTGTTTCAAGTCTTCTCCTTTCTGCTTCTTCCGCTGCTTTTTTATTTTTTTCTAATTCTGCAAAGGCACGGAGTGCTGCGGACAAGCCAAAAATGGCAATACCAATAATAATGGGAGGCATCATCATCATCAACCAGGGTCGTTGCATCACTCTCATTGGAGCCACACCATCCGGCAATTCAAAACCTTGCCTTACAGGCATAAGATCGGGCCTCAGGATAAAACTGTCAAGGATGTAAGATAATATCAGAAAGAGCGAAAATGTCAAGAATGCTAATGCATAAAACTTTATTTTCTTCCCCTTGAAATAGACATTCAAAACAAAAAAGTACACCACATTGAAGTATATGGCAAACAGCACTACCCTTAAAACGGATAACCAATAAAATTCCGGAGGCCTGTTCTCAGCATAGGCAGAAAGATTGAACACCAGCCAAAGTGCTATCCAAAATGCAGCCTGAAGTAAAAGGTTAACACTTTTTATCATCGCACAAATTTCGTAAGATTTACCATCAGTTGGTTGATCAATTTTTTCATTCACCGATAAAAAATGTCATTTCAACGAGACATGCCATTTGAATGGAGACAGAGTCTCAATTTTGACCGTTCCAAGACAAAGATCCGCTAATATGAGATTGACTTTAATACTCTTAATATTTGTTTTAAACATAGCAACTGGCCAGCTCCCTTCCGGTGCCGATTTTTCGAGGGTAAATTCGGGTCGTTTATACGGCAAAATAGTGGATGATGCCGGAAGAGGAGTTGGTTTTGCTACAGTTCAGCTTTATTCAAAGGTATTTGACTTTTCGAGTCAAAGCTTAAAAGACACCCTATGGACAGGGCATATTACAGAAGAGAATGGGGATTTTGAGTTGACCAATCTCCCGATCATAGGTGAGCTGGAGTTGGTGGTCTCATTCATCGGCTACGGCGAAGTCAGGAAAAAAATAGATTATGGCATAAAGATGCCGGAAGGCGTACCTCCGATGGGAGCAGGGAGACCTGCCGGCCCACCTCAGGGCAATATGCCATCCATGGGAAACATGCCTGAAATGGGTGGTTTAAATCTCGACAAGGACCTGGGCAACATTGTACTTTCGACCACTTCAGAAGAACTTGGAGAAGTCATTGTTGTGGGCAAGGCATCAACTACAGCACTTGCCATTGATCGCAAAACATACAGAGTTGATCAGGACCTTACGACGTCTGGCGGAACAGCGCAGGATGCATTGAAGAATGTTCCCTCGCTCACTGTTGATCTGGACGGTAACGTCAGTATGAGAAACAGCAGCCCTCAAATTTATATAGACGGTCGCCCCACAACGCTTTCATTGAATCAAATACCTGCAAATGACATACATCAGATAGAAGTGCTCACCAACCCATCGGCCAAATTTGATGCCGGTGGGGGTGTTGGAGGTATTGTCAATATCATTCTTAAAAAAGAAAAAAGAATTGGATACAATGGAAATATCATGGCTGGCGTAACCTCAATTTTGGGATATAACGTTGGCGGGGACATCAATTTGAGACAAGGCAAATACAATTTATTTGCCTCTGCTATGCTCATGCAAAATAAAATGGAGTCTACATCAGATATTTTGAGGCTCAATCACTCAGATCTGTTTACAAACACGATTGATCAAAGCAGCATATCTACCATGAATGGAAATATGGCAAACGGGCGCGCAGGCATCGATTACTTTATAGATAATAGAAATACCATTACCCTTAGTGGTATGTATATGCAAGGGAGCTTCAATCCTTTCGATGATATTTCTTCAAGTACCATCTACCCAAACAATACCGCTCTCAATTCTTCTTACATGAGAACTTCATTGAATGAGCGGAAGATCAAAAATAGGGGAGGCTCATTGCTCTTCAAACACCTTTTTCCTAGAGAAGGTGCAGAGTGGACCGCTGACATGAGCTTCAATCAGGTCATGATGGACTCAAAATCAGACTATAACACCCGTTATGACCATAGCATTGAGAACCTCGAAGAACAAATAACCATAGGAAATGGCAGTATCTTTACTGCGCAAAGTGATTTCATCCATCCAGTGAATGAATCTACTAAAATAGAAGGTGGTGTAAAGGCGACCCTTCGATCCAATAAAAGTGAAAATGAAAGTTCGTTTTTACCCTTTGGCTCTGATGAATGGATCAATGTAAATCAAGCCTTTGATAAGTTTAAATTCAATGATGATGTTTATGCCGCATACGTGCAAGCAAGCTACCAAAAGCATGCCTGGGGTTTTCAGGCGGGATTAAGGGCGGAAAGCAGTACCTACAAAGGTGCTTTATTAGACAGGGATTCTTCATTTAACATCAATTATCCCATCAATCTTTTTCCAAGCATTTTTATTACGCGGAAAATTGGTGGTCAGGGTAGCGTGATCCAACTGGCTTATACCCGCAGGATAAACCGACCCGGATTTTTCCAAACCCGACCATTTATAGATTACAGCGATTCTCTCAACATCAGCCAGGGCAATCCCGGTCTAATCCCGGAATTTGCAAACAATATCGAGCTCTCCTATCAGAATATTTTCAAAAATGGCAGCAATTTGTTGGTTTCTCTTTATTACAAAATGGTCAGTAACCTTATTACTGCCTACCAATATAAACAAACCTCCAATTCCGGGACAGAATACATCATTTCCAGTTATGCCAATGGTACAAGCGCCAGTGCTTTTGGCGCTGAACTTACTTTGAAAAATTCACTGGACAGGTGGCTGGATGTAACCACCAATTTGAATGTGTATCAATCCAATGTTGATGCCACAAATATTGGCAATGATTTGTCACTTTCTCAGTGGAGCGGCTTCTTAAAAGAGAATATCCAAATCAATATATCCAGGAGTTTGTCACTCCAAATCAACGGGGAATACAGGACCAGAGCATCTTTTACCCCAACAACAGAAAGCAATGCCTTCGGACCTCCTCAGCCAAATCAGAACACCGCCCAGGGTTATACAAAATCATATTGGTTTGCTGATGTATCCATAAGGAAATCCTTATTTGATCAAGCAGCAGACCTTACCCTAAGCATACAGGACGTATTTGCGAGTCGAAAATTGGGGTCAGTAATTGATACAGATTTATACGATCAGGATTCCTCCCGGCTGATGAATCCGCGTCTGGTAAGACTGAATTTTTCATATAGGTTTGGAAAAATGGATACCTCTTTATTCCGCAGAAAAAACAACAAAGTCAATAATGCCGGGTCAGATATGATGAATTGACAATACTGAAATATTCCCGGGCTTTTTATTCAATTAAATACGATCAATGAAGAGAACAGCTACAATGCTCATTGTTTTTTGCTTGATGATACTTTACAATTTAAATGACCTGACGGCACAATCTGGTCAGAGTTGCAGCGTGCTTTACAATTTCGACAATACACCACTGCAGGATGTATTAGACGGCTGGTCGCGCTGGTGTAAAATGAAAATTTCATATGATACAACAGCTGTCAGAGATATTTATGTGACCGGAAAGTTTGATCTGATGCCCATTGGTAAAGCTCTTGATCTGGCTTTGTCTAAAACCTCTCTTGCATGGAAATCGAGATCAAATGAGTGGATTGAGGTGATGGAAAAAAACGACGCCATCGAATTCATCAAAATCTCAAACACTTTTGATAATACACCTTTAGAACGTGTTATCAATATCTGGAAATTCAACTACAAACTGGACATTATTTACAAATCAGAAGATGTTGCAGGCATTAAAATATTTGGAAAACTGAAAGACGAGCCGCTCAATATTGCTTTTGAAAAAATCCTTGCCTCTACCCCACTGAGTTTTAAAATTGAAGGTGATAAACAAGTGAGATTGTTTATTCCTGAGGAGAAAAAGCTCAATCTTGAGGTACTTGGACCGGTAAGTTATGATGTCACCATTTCTGGCATCATAAAAGATGAGGAAACGGGCGAGTCGCTTCCATTTGCAAATGTTTTTATAAAGGGCACCACCATTGGCACAACCACCAACCTGGACGGGCATTTTACCATTACACATGTGCCTTCTGATACCTCAGTACTAATTTTATCCTATATCGGATATTTAACAAAAGAAGTAAGACTAACGCCCGGGCTTAATCTCTCAAAGCTTGAATTGACCATCAATTCAGGGGCCAATCAATTGCAGGAGGTTACCGTTACTGCTCAGAAAAAAGAGCAAATTCTTAAGCAAACAGGCATCAGTAAAGTCGCCATGACACCAGAAATAGCCAGCATACTGCCAAGTACCGGAGAAAAAGATATTTTCAGGTCTTTGCAGCTGCTACCGGGCATCAGTGGCTCCAACGAAAGCTCTTCAGGATTGTATGTGAGGGGAGGCACTCCGGACCAGAACCTGATCATACTCGATGGCTTCACAGTGTATCACGTGGACCATTTGTATGGATTCTTTAGTGCCTTTAACAGCAACGCGATCAAAGATGTACAGCTTTACAAAGGTGGTTTCGAGTCAAAATTTGGTGGGAGGCTTTCAAGTGTTGTTGACATCACGGCAAAAGATGGCAATTCAGAAAATTTTAATGCAGGTGTGAATTTGAGCTTTCTGAGTGTGAATGCCTTTGTAGAATCCCCTTTTGACCATGGCAAAGGCTCTTTCATTGTGACTGCAAGAAGATCTTATCAGAGTTTTTTATACAAAAAGCTCTTTGAATCATTCACCGGCAGTGGAGAAGAGGACAACACAGATTCACCTACAGGACCTGGCGGAGGATTCGGTGGGCCCGGGGGATTTGGAAATTTTGACCAGGCTCAGGTGCAGCCAAAATCGTATTTCTATGACCTCAATGCTAAAATGACCTACCGCCTTACCAATAAGGATAAATTGACTGTCAGCTTGTACAATGGGGAAGATGATCTTGATAATTCAAGATTGATAGATAACAATTCCTTTGGAGGAGGTCCTTTTGGTGGAAACGCCAACTTCCAGTTTTCCAATGATAATGTGGATGTGAGCAATTGGGGCAATATTGGGATGAGCACCAAATGGTCAAGAAAATGGTCCAATTCTTTTTTCACAAATGCCGTAGCTTCCTATTCAAATTATTTTAGTGTACGGGACCAAAGAAATGAAAATGTAGTCACGCGGGAAGATTCTACCTTTACAAGATCAACCGGAACCTATGAAAACAATGACCTTAAGGATTTTTCTCTGAAGATAGATGGCGAGTACGAAGTGTCAAAAAACAACAAAGTCGAGTTTGGTGTGCAAGCGACCCACAATGATATTCAATACAATTTCACACAAAATGACACCTTCAACCTCATCGATCGACATAATAGTGGTCTGACCTCTTCAATTTATCTGCAAGACAGGTTGACCATAAAGGACAAACTGATCCTGCAAGGAGGCATTAGAGGCTCACATTACAGTGTCACAAATAAGATTTATTTAGAGCCCAGATTGTCCATGACTTATCTCTACAACGATGCCATAAAAATCAAAGGAGCATATGGCCAGTACAATCAGTTTGCTACACGTGTGGTAAGAGAAGATATACAGCAAGGAAGCAGGGATTTTTGGATTTTGGCTGATGATGAGGTTATTCCGACTTCAAAAGCAACGCATTATATTCTGGGAGCTTCTTATGATTATAAAAATTATCTTTTTGATGTTGAATTATTTTATAAGGATTACACCGGTCTGACAGAATATACTACGCGATTTACTTCTTCTGGTTTTGGTCCTAACCAATCTCTGGAACTTGACGAACAATTTTATACCGGTACAGGGGTTGCAAAAGGGGCAGATTTTCTATTGCAAAGGAAATTGGGAAAGCTTTCCGGATGGCTAGGTTATACTTTCAGTAAGGTAGAATATAAGTTCCCGGGATTTGGAGAGAACAGTTTTTTTGCCAATCAGGATTCACGTCATGAATTCAAGGTAGTCGCGTCGTACAGGGTCAAGAACTTTGATGTTTCGTCTACCTTCATTTTCGCGACAGGAAGGCCGTATACTGCTCCAATTGGATTTTATGAAGTTCAGTTACTGGATGGAAATGTAGAACCTTACTTCCAGGTAAGCAGTAAAAATGCATTAAGGTATGCGCCCTATCACCGTATGGATGTTTCTGCAAACTATAATTTCAACCTTGGAACAACAAAGGCGAAAGTTGGCTTATCTATTTTCAATGTTTACGGAAGAGAGAATACCTGGTACAAAACATATGATGTCATTGAAGGCCAGCTCCTTGAAACCAATGTTTCTCTATTGGGATTTACTCCTAGTTTATTCTTTAGCTGGAGTTTACATTAATTCAATAAAAAATTAATTATGAGATACTTATACATAATATATATTGCATCTATGATGTTATTTTCCTCATGTGATGAGGGCATAGGATTGATAGAAGCTACAGATCAAAAGGTGGTTGTGGCAGGATATCTTTTTTCAGGACAGGCTATAGATTCTATAAGAATTACGAAAACCATCTCCTACTCTGGGGAAGGAAATCTTGAGTACATAGATGGACTAAACATAACCATCAATGATGGCCATCAAGATGTGGTACTCGAAAGTATAGGAGAAGGCTATTACAGAAATCTGAATTATATCGTAAAACCAGAAACTGTTTACAGCATGAAATTTGATTATGATGGAAAGGAAATCAGTGCACAGACTTATGTGCAGGCCCCAATTGATATCCATTTGTCAAAAGAAACAGTGGCCTTAGAAAGAATTGAGTTCTCAGGAGGATTCCCCGGTGGAGGATTTCCAGGTGGCTCGCAAGGAGAGGAAGTTGTAGACATTACCTGGACCAATTCCAACAATGATTATTATTATGTAATCGTGAAGAACATTGAGGAAGATCCAGATTATGTCAACGATCTTTTTGAACAATTTGCCAACAGCGATATCAGGCCGGATCGATTCTTCAGAACTGAACCGGACATCATGGATTTTTATTCCATCAATTCAAGAAGAGAGTTGCAGATTTTTGGGACTTACGAAATTATTGTTTATCGGCTTAACGCAGAGTATGCAGCTTTATATGAAACTTTGGGTAGTTCCACCTTGTCTATCAAGGAGCCACCCACCAATATCAAAAATGGTCTGGGGATTTTTACTGGTGTAACTCCACACCATCTATTTCTGGAGGTTATAGAAAAGTAATTTGCAATTGAGGAATAACGAGTTCCATTTATTTTGATAGAGGCGATGTGAAATACATTGCCTTTTTTGTGACAAAAGCTTTATGTGCCCATAATTTATTGAAGAGTATTTCCAAAACAGCCCAGCCGTCTCTTTTTCCACCGGATGTATCACTTTCGCATCTGATTTGATGAGCAATTTCTTTCAGTACGGATGGGCAAAAACTAGATTCGGAAAAGAATATATCAGTAATAATTTCATATGTTCATGTTTTATTTATCAACCAGCATATGAAATCATTTTTTGCCATTCTGCTTCTGCATTTTTGTCTTACAACCTTCTCTGCTCAATCCACCATCCAAACAGGTGCTGAACAGACCGATGCATATCTCAATGATCTGAAAGGAAAAAGGGTGGCCATACTGGCAAATCCTACGACCATCATTGGATCCAGACATCTGGTGGACAGTCTTATGTCTTTGGGGATCAAGGTGGTGAAAGTTTTTGGACCTGAGCATGGATTCCGCGGTAAGGCAAGTGCCGGGACAAAGGTTACCGACGAAATTGACGCTGCAACAGGCCTTCCCATCATCTCCCTGTATGGGAAAAAACGAAGGCCTTCAAAAGAAGATTTGGCCGATGTGGATCTCATGATATTCGACATTCAGGATGTGGGGTGCAGGTTTTATACCTACATCAATGTGCTTCGGGATGTCATGGAATCATGTGCTGAATTTCAGAAACCACTGCTCATTTTGGACAGACCCAATCCCAACGGATATCTGGTGGACGGACCTGTTCTGGATATGCAACACAAATCCGGCATCGGACAGTTTCCCATCCCAATTGCACATGGTATGACCATTGGCGAGTTTGCCCAAATGATCAATGGCGAGGGCTGGCTGAGCACAAGTGCAAAATGTGAATTGAAGGTTGTCCCCGTGAAGAATTACCGTCATGATATGCCCTACATCCTGCCGGTGAGTCCTTCTCCCAATCTCAATACCCAGCAAAGCATACTTTTGTATCCTTCGACGTGTTTGTTTGAAGGGGTATATCTCAACCATGGTCGAGGCACTTATTATCCATTTACTGTTATAGGTGGACCAATGCTCAAGGGAAAATATGACTTTTCATTTACACCTACCGGCATTCCCGGCATGAGCGAGACGCCCCTTTTCATGGACGAAGTCTGTTACGGCATAGACTTGAGAAACATTGACACAGATTCACTTCGTCAAACCGGCAAGATCAATCTTTCATGGATGATAGAATTGTACAAAGCACATCCGGAGAAGGCAAAATTTTTTGACAGAAGCCTGAGCAAACAAATGGGCAGCATTGAGTTTTTATCCGGCGTCAGCGATTTCAGAAAACAGATCGAGGCTGGCATATCCGAGTCGGAAATCAGGGCTTCATGGGAACCTGGGCTGTCGGATTACAAAAAAAAGCGGCAGAAGTATTTGTTGTATCCTTAAGTATTTCGCTCAATCAAGCTAGATGTATTGGCATACAATGCCATTCCTTTTCACGTTTGGATTAATGTAACATAATTTCACCCTTTCTTAATAAGTCGTGAGTGAAATCTCCGGTTCAGGAAAATTGTTTCTGCAGGGCAATCATAATTGAGGAACTTTACTACATTTACCGCTCAATTTTTAACATTTTACACATTCAGATTCGTTAAACATATTCACATGAAAAAGACATTTATAGTAAGTTTTTTCAGTTTATTCCTCTTTTTAAGTCTCGCAGTTGAAGGCATCTCCCAGAAAAAATGGGGAGGGATGACCTTGTACACTGTTCGTAATGAGATGGGCGTAGATCCAAAAGAAACCATCAAAAAAGTGGCTGATCTTGGATACAAGTACATCGAAGCCGTTGATTATAAGGACGGTAAGTTTTATGGAATGACCCCAAAGGAATTCAAATCTTATCTAAAAAGTCTGGGACTGAAGCCGATATCCATTCATATGGGTTCGATGACGACCAATGCAGATACACTCATTGCCGATGTCAAAGCAGCCGGATTCAAATACTTCATTGCTCCGGTACCACCTATGGGCATGTTTAAATTTGACAGAGAAACCAGAAAGCTGACGATGGAAGATGATGTGCCGAAACTGGCCAATATCCTCAACACCATCGCACGCAAAGCAAAAGCTGCAGGACTGGAATTTCTTTACCACAACCATGATTTTGAATTCGCAGCCATGCCAAGTGGCATCGTTCCCATCGACTACCTGCTGGAGAACTTAGACCCAAAGTACGTCAACTTCCAAATGGATTTGTATTGGGTGACCAAAGCAGGCGCAGACCCTGTAGCATATTTCAACAAATACCCAGGAAGATTTAAGATCTGGCACGTAAAAGACATGGACGATCAGGGCAGATTTGCTCCAGTTGGTCAGGGCAACATAGATTTCAAAAGAATCCTTGCCAACAAAAAACTTTCCGGCATGAAGTATTACATGGTAGAGCAGGATCAGGTCTTTGATGGCATGACGCCCATGGAAGCCATTAAGATCAGTAAAGAAGGTTTGGAGAAAATTGGGTTTGAATAGGTTTAATGATCTGATTATCTGATGATCTGATGATCTAATTATCTGATTATCTAATGATCTAATTTTTTAATGGTTTGATTTTTTGATGATCTAATTATTTAATAAAATAATAATTTGATTCTGATATTTGAATTTTTTTGAATTTTTCCATTTTTTAAGGATATAAGAAAAGCCCTTTAATGTTACCATTAAGGGGCTTTTTATTTCAATTATCCAATTATCTGATGATCTAATTATCTAATTATTTGATTAACTGATGACCCAATACTAAAATTACGTAATAACATGAAAATCAAATTATTATATAATTCATTTAACTGGTTTTGATATCAAAAATCATTGTTGCATTATAACCATTAAAGCATTAGATCATTATTAACATCAGATCATTAAACTATAATGATCATCCGTTAGCATACCTAACCTTTCCAAACCAAGTATCTTCTAGTGTTGCCACTATCAATCTTTCAAATA
>JAGQWX010000090.1 GCA_020436935.1 Saprospiraceae bacterium | reverse complement strand
TACATACGGTGGTGTGAGAGGTCGACAAAGATAAATTTGATCTAAAGTCATTTATCTTTGTCACCTACTCGATTATGCCATATGCTGCGAAAAATGTAGGGTCCACTTTTTAGTCTTGCCAATTAAGATGGCAATTTTTTTTGTGAAGACTGTTAAGATGGATCAATTCCAGAGGGTGCCATCCAGACCAAGAATGGTGCCGATCCAAAGACTGAATATAAACCCAAGTACGCTCAAAATGAAAACCGTGATTTTCAATGCAGTTTCCTTTGGACACAGGAGGTCTTTGAGGAAAAATGAACACATTCCAAAAGCTGTAATAATTGGAGTAACGATCAAAGGACGAACCCTCCAATAGTCTCCCCATGCCGGATCAGGATCGTTGACGCTAAAAACCAGAGCGCTGATCACAATAAGTCCTATAATGAATCCGAATATCATTTTTTGGAAAATGGAGTTGACGGGAATGCCGAAAATCTGAAGCGAATTAGATGACATAATCATATTTTTAATTGTTATTGAAAAGTACTTTGAAACACAAAGTAAAATCATTTTCAAATTCTGTGCAAGTTTTTTTTTCGGATTCAAATGATCAGGAATGAATTTCACTCGGACGAATGCGCCCGCTTTCGGACATATTATATAAAGTATTATATGTAAATGTCAGACAATCATATTCAAATAATTTGGCACGGCGTATGTTATACAATGATCAACAAGCATTTAATAAATGATAACATTAGACAAAGTCAGTAAATATGTATCTCAGGGATCAGGGAGAATATACATTCTAAGACAGGTAGACCTTCAGATTCAAAAGGGAGAATTTGTATCCATTATGGGGCCTTCAGGTTCAGGAAAGTCAACCCTCCTCCACATCATGGGTCTGCTAGAAGACGCTTCTGAAGGGGACTATTTACTCAATGATGAAAATGTGAGCAAACTCAATGAGAAAAAGAAAACCGAGCTCCACCGCAATGTCATCGGTTTTGTGTTTCAGGCATACCACCTCATTGATGAACTTACAGTGTATGAGAATATAGAAACCCCGTTGCTGTATAAAAAGATGAGTTCATCAGAAAGAAAAGCCAGGGTCGCAGAGTTGCTCGACCGTTTCAATATGGTGGCAAAAAAAGACCTCTTTCCACACCAGCTGTCGGGTGGACAACAACAATTGGTAGGTGTTGCACGTGCCCTGGCCGGCAATCCCCAGATCATTCTGGCTGATGAACCAACAGGCAATTTGCATTCCGAACAAGCCCAGCAAATCATGGAGCTGTTCAAGGAACTCAATCAAAAGGAAGGCATCACCATTGTACAGGTGACCCATTCTGCCGAAAATGCAGCTTACGGCAATAGAATCATCAACCTTATGGACGGTAAAATCATTTGATATGGAAACATTTTTCAAAATATTGGCGCTGATCCTCCTCATCATCCATGGCGGTTTCCAGCTGAATGCACAAACGTATGATCTTGATGATTGTATCAAAATTGCACTGATACAAAATCCTACCATGAAAGACGCAGCCATCGCAGCCGAACGCGCATCAGCCGAACGCTCGGGAGCTGTTTCCAACTTTTTGCCCAGTTTGCAGGTAAGTCTTTTTCAATCGGGAAACTTTGGTAGATCCATCGACCGATTCACCAACAGTTATATCAATGAATTTTACAATTCAACTTATGCCGGGGGCAACTTCGAATTGCCGCTATTCAACGCATTTTCTAACAGATATGCCCTGCAGTCATCAGACAAATCCGTAGCTTCTGCAGAACTGCTCAATAAAGGAGCAAGAAACCAATTGGCTTTGCAGGTCACCTCTGCCTATCTTGAAGTTCTCGCAGGCAAGGAGATGATCAATGCCGTAAGAAGCCTCATTCAGGGAGACAGCACCAGACTCAACGATATCAACGCCAAGCTCGATGCAGGCCTGGCAACAAGGACAGAACAACTGACCATCATCAACCAACTCAAGACCGATGAGCTTTCCTTGCTGGACGCACAAATGAGTTTTGACGGCTCTGTGATCAGATTGTTCCGTTTGCTCAACCAGGAAGTACCCGTCAACCCAATTTTCGAAGATGTCAACTTTTCCATTGATAACTTTGAAGCATCTGGCCTGCAGCAAAAGCTACTCCAGTTGCCGGAAGTAAGGAGGTTTGATTTGCAGGCAGAAAGCCAGCAATTTTCTGCAAAATCCATCATGGCCCAGAAATATCCGCGAATTCGCCTACTTGCGGATTACGGATCATTTTATGCGTCATCCAATCCGGAGAGAAATTTTGGCCAACAGCTCAATGACACCAGAAATGGTAGTATTTCCATCGGTGTGAGCTGGTCAATACTGTCTTTCTACAGGATCAAATCCAATACAAGGATTGCTTTGGCCAATGCAGAAAGCACCCTTAATGAAAAAGAAAAATACATCAACAACTTAAAAACGGACATCGACGTGGCCATGAGCAGATATCAGGCCCTCACCAAAAAATACGACCAGGCCAGCCAGCTGGAGGAACTGAGCCAGGAAGCTGTGGACAACATCAACCTTCAACTCAACTCAGGAACCATTGGCATGTCAGACTTTTTGCTGGCAAGAAACAATCTCGAACGTGCGCGAACCAACAAGATCAGGGCCAAATACGAATTGCTGCTTCAACAAAAAGTATTACAATATTATGGTGGCAGTCAGGATAAGCTTCGCTAATTTAGCCCTGAGGTAAAAATCAAATGCATTGATACAACATTCCATTTTGATCGTCGACGATGATGTGCACATCTTGCACGCTGCACATCTGTTTCTGAAGCGGCATTTCTTAAAAGTCGACATAGAGAAGAATGTCAGCCAATTGCCCTATTTGCTCAACCATGGCAAATACGACCTCATTCTCCTGGATATGAATTTCTGTAGAAACATCAATACAGGAGATGAGGGATTCCAGTGGTTGGACTATATCCTCGACCATAATCCGGAGCAAAAGGTGATTTTGTTCACGGCGTTCGGAGACATCGATATGGCCGTCAGGGCCATCAAAAACGGTGCGTCTGATTTCATTCTTAAGCCGTGGGAAAATGACAAATTGCTCAGTGCCCTCAAAGAAATCCTTGAATTAAGTAATGAAAGTTCCACACCCAAAAGTGAATTGGTTGGGGATTGCGAGGCCATGAAAGATGTGATGAATATGGTGCGTCGTGTTGCCCCGACAGATGCCAACATCCTCATTCTGGGCGAAAATGGAACGGGCAAAGACATGCTGGCCAGAGAAATCCATAAGCAGTCTTCGCGCTCCTCCAAAACCTTTGTACACGCCGACCTTGGATCGATTTCAGAATCTTTGTTTGAGAGTGAATTGTTCGGCCACGTTAAAGGTGCCTTCACCGATGCAAGAGAGGACCGCAATGGCCGATTCAAGGAAGCTGATGGAGGTACATTGTTTTTGGATGAGATCGGCAATATTCCTCTGACATTACAGAGCAAGTTGTTGTTCGCCCTTCAAAATCAAAGCTTTGTAAAGGTAGGGTCCTCCAAACCCATCAATTTTGATGCACGTTTGATCTGTGCAACCAATGAAAACATCTACAAGAGGGTAGAGGAAAAAACATTCCGACAAGATTTATTGTACCGCATCAATACCATAGAAATTACTATGCCGCCGTTGCGCGAAAGGGGAGAAGACATCATACTTTTGGCCAATCATTTTCTCACTGTTTTTAATGAAAAATACCGCAGAAAAATCAAAAACCTTTCTGCTGGATTTGAGAAAAAGCTCTTCACCTATCACTGGCCAGGCAACGTCAGAGAACTGCGTCATGTGATGGAGAGAGCTGTCATCCTTACAACAGGAACAACCATTGCGGAAGAAACTTTTGAAAAGAAGTCCGGGAGCTCTTCCGGAACATTGCAGATTTCAAGCTTCCAACTCGATGAGCTGGAAAGAGAAACCATCATCAAAACGCTCAAAAGATTCAATGGCAATATCACAGACGCAGCCAGGGAACTGGGCATCAGCCGCCAGGCACTTTACAGAAGGATTGAGAAGTACGGACTTTAGTCAGTGCTCGACCCAATTGATGCTTAAATTTCAATCATTAAAAAACGAAAAGCCTATCTTGCCGGCTCATAAAATCTGTTTTAGTTATGCGCCGGTTCTTGAACAAGATGCTGATATTGGTTTTAATCGGAATAATATCCTCCTATTCATGTAGTCCTAAATCTGAGGAAATAAAGCAGCAATTGGTGGATTCAACGGAGAAGAGAGACAGCAATAAGATCCAGATCCTCAACTTCGGCACCTTTCACATGGGATTTACGACAGATGAACACACCACCGAATTTAATGAAAACGACAAAAAAAATCAGGAAGAAGCCCATGCCATTGCGCAAAAGCTGGCTGCTTTTCAACCGACAGTGATATTGGTAGAGTCGACCCCTTTTTTTGACAGTGTATTACAAGCACGGTACAATGGCTATTTACTTGACCCTGACATGTTTTTCAAACATCCGACAGAAATAGAGCTCATAGCTTTTGAACTTGGAAGGCTTACAGGTGTAAAACGCATATATGGCATAGACCACAAAATGGACTACAACTACAACATAGGATTTGAAATGACCAATGAAGTAGATTCTATATGGCACAATAAGTACTACTTCGATCCATTGTCCTTTTATCCGGAGGTCAACCAGGATGAAAACACCATGAATTTATTGGAAAAATTGCAGCACACCAATCATGAAAAATACCTTGATTTCCTGGTAGCTGTGAATGCAGATATGTTGACCCACGCCGGCAGCAAAAGTGGTTTTGAGGGTGCCGATGAGGCGGCAAAGTTCTATCAGAGAAACTTGCGCATGTACACCAATCTGAACAGAATTCCCTTGACAAGAGAAGACAGAGTATTCATCATTATGGGCGCCAGTCACACAGCCTTCTTTCGCGACTTCATGAAAAAAAGCCCCAAATATCAAATGGTCAATACCTTTGATTATTTAAAATAGGAGGTTGGGAGTTGTAAAGATCAACTACCTGCCAAAATCATCCTGCAGCCTTACAATATCGTCCTCATCAGATGGTTGAGCAGGATCTGTATGTTGCCATATTTCCGCTACTTTTCCCCAGTTGCCAAGGCCTATGAGACGGTGTCTTTCGCCCTTGGCCAACGTGATCAGATCCCCTTCATTGTACACATCTGGTTCGCCCTGCTCATCAGTCAATGATCTTGCAACAGCAATGGGACCTTCAATTACCCTCCAGACTTCTGATCTCCTGAAGTGGTACTGCCAAGATAACCTCTTACCTGGAGCTACCAACAATATTTTCGGACTGATTTTTCGTCCCGTAATCAAGTCGTTTTGGTCTATTTCAGGGAAGTATGTCGATGCAAATTGTTGACCCTGGGACTCGTCAAGCACAAAAAAACCTCCCCATGGTCGTTGAAAGTCTTTGCTCACTATGGTAAAACCCTGCTGGTCTAAGGCAGCTTCGGTAGATTTGAATATTTCTTCCATCAACAACTAATTTTGGCTTGAGACGCAAACATAAGCGATTGGTCATTAAAAACGCAACAACAATATCAAAGAATAAAGCAGACGAGTGACTTTAATTGGGCTGGTTTTTTAAAACTGCTATATGTTAAATAAGTGTGTTTTGAACAATAATTCAAGTTAAAATCTTGGGTTTTGTTTAAACCACTTTATTTTTATTATTAAAGTGAAAACATTTTTAGTACACAGGCTCTGTCTGCTGAATCAAAATTTTGATGTTTTCATAAAAATTGTATCGGTTGATGTTCTTTTTTAAAGGCCCATTTTTCATCTTTTGTTTGATGTTTTGTACCCATTTTATTGTGGGGCAAAACACATTTCCATGCACCGGACATCCTTACGGTTTCAGATTAGATACTTTTTTTGAATTTCATATCAATACCTACGAAAATCAAAACCAAATATGCGAAAGAATCAAGGTAACAGAACAACGGTTTAATGTCCTTGCATACAGACCCACGGACCATTTGATTTATTTTATTTCTACCGTTACACCCTACAACAATCGTCCACTACAGCGCCAACTTTATCGCATGTACCAGGACGGGACAACTGAATTTTTGACTGACGTATATCTATGGTCAAACAGCCACTTTTACGCTGCGACGATAAGCCCTGACGGAAATCAAATGCACGTGATCGGTGCTGATCTTTCCGGAAGAATGAGCGACACACTTTATTTTTTATCCATTGACCTTACGAGCCCGGATTTTACAATGTCAGGCACACCATTATACACGAACTATTCTAATTTTTCATTGATAAATGCTATTGTTTGTCATCCGCTTACGGGGCAAATCATAGGATATGACAGCAGAATCAATCAACTGGTAACGATCCATCCAGAATTGCAGGAAGTGCGAAAGGGGAACTTTGCTACACAGTCGGGAATAGAGTTTTTATCGGGATTGTATTTTGACCCTTTTGGTAGTCTTATAGGCATTGCCCGACCACCCAGACCGCCTGCTGAACCAAGATCCCCACCCAATAACATTTATAAATTTGATGGCATCGGAGGTGAAATCAGAAAATCGTCTGAATTCAGAATTGTCGACGACATTTGCAATTGCCCATATATTGTAGCCCTCGAGCAAAAGGTATCACCACAAGAGACCTTCGCCTGCACAGAAGTCAATATTACCTTAAGAATTGGCAATCAGACCGGGCTTGACCAGGCCGATATGGTCCTGGATCAGCAACTCCCCGAAGGATTTGAAATCAGAGAAATATTATACAATGGATTTGGCGGCAATGTCATTTCAGCAGTTGGAACAAATACTTTAAAGATAGATAACCTCAGCATGGCAAATGGAGGAGACAGCATCGTCCTGCGCGTGTATGTAGGGCCCTTGGCAACAGGGGATTATGATTTTCAAGCCCGTTTGAGTGGTATTCGCGAAAAATACAGCTACGACACTTTCAAAAGATCCGACGATCCGTTGACATGCGAATATCCCGATCCTACAAGACTGAAAATCATTCCTTTAAGCTTTGACCTTAGTGACAACCAGAAATCTTTCTGTAAAGGGCAATCAGTCGTCATCAAAGCCCCGGAATTTATCAATGTCGGATATTTGTGGAATACAGGATCCACCCAAAACTTTACGACTGCAGATACTACCGGGTGGTACCGGCTTACCATTTTCACAGAATGTGAGTTGTACGCTGACTCTATTTATGTGACCGAGGCAGAAATAAGCCTTGATCTTGGGCCCGACCTTACCATTGAACTTGGAGATCAAATCTTACTTGAACCGGAAGTTCAAGCGGTAGGATCTGCCGTGTCATATGAATGGCGGGATCTGCAAGACACTTTAAATGTTTTGTTGTGCAATACTTGTCCTGCCATCAGCATGCAACCCTTAGAAGACCAACACATTGCACTTAGACTTGGTGATGAGTTTGACTGCACGGAAGAAGACGAAATAAACATCAGGGTAAGAAAAGTCTACGAAATCTTCATGCCCAATATCATGAAAGCCGGAGCGGAAGCCATATTGTACCCCAAATCCAAAAATCAGACAAAGGTGCTCGATTTTGAGGTGTACGATCGTTGGGGCAACAAACTGCACAAGCAAAGTGACTTTTTTACCAACGATGAATCCTTTGGTTGGGATGGAAAATTTTCAGGAAGGAATGTTGCTGAAGGGGTCTATACATGGGCCATGGTGGCGGAATTCCTTGACAGTACTATCAAGCAGTTTTATGGAAACGTCCTATATGTAAAATGATATAAAGCCTTGTTATTCAAGCTCTCTCAATGTTTTTCTTTCGCTTTTCTCAATTTTATTTGAAATTTTTTCCTGAAAATCTTCGTCTTTGCGTCTGTCTTTCAGATTGAGAAAGTAATTCATATTTCCAAAAGTGTCTTCTACTGCATAAACATATAGATTGGTGTTGGTAGTGTCTATTTTGGGGATTTCATTGAGCTTGCGGTATTTCAGGTTGGCCAGTGGAACAGTCATAAACAATCTGCTGTTGTGGCGGTAATCCAAAGTGCCTTCAAAAGTGAAATTGAGGGTCGTGGATTCAACGATGGTATTTGGAAATATCATTTTCAGGTCCTCAAATTTCATGGTGTTTTTTAGCTTTTTGATTTTAAAGTTTTCAACCCTTTCTTTGCGGAAAATGAGTTTGCCCATTTTTGCAATCGGCTCGAAGTCAAGGAGTTCCAGATTGGTAAGCTGATAATCTACCTTACCGTTCAGACTGGTTTTTTCGAGACTGGTTTTATCATCTGAAGAAACTGCCAGCTGAGCATCGACATCCAGAATGCCTCTGATCAATTTTGCGTTTTTCAAGGCGTCAATGCCAAAAAAGCCAAATGCTTCAGCAAATCTTCCCGCTTTGAAGTTCTTGGCTTTGAATTGGGTATTGATGTCTGTTTTGCCGGCTCTGCTCCAGTCAAATGATGCATCCAAATGGACGGTACCATCAGCAAAAGTAAATCCTGTGTTTTTTAGATGAAGTTTGTCTACACCTTCGTATACCGATTCAGAGCTCAGCTTTTTTGCATTCAAGGCATAAAACTGGAAATCTTCGATATTTACCTTCACAGAAGGCCTGAATTTTCGGTTGAGCGTAGACAAGGCTTCTTTGATTTTTCTGATCTGGGTTTCTTGTGATGCTTGGTTAGCATCAGCCTGAGCGAAATACGCTTTTATGTCTTCCCAACTCAAATGCCCCACCTTTACAAAGAGCTTAGAATTGATGGCATCACTTGCTTTTCTGCTGACCTCATAAATCAAAGGTTCAAAATTTCTGATATTGCCTTCCATGTTGATGACGACATCTTTATTCAGAACCACGTCCATCTTATTGAGTGTCAAAAGACTATGATCAACTTCAAAATTGATGTCATTGATAAAGACATTCAAATCCACAGGACGGAAATAAATCTTGTTTTCTGATAAGGAGAAGGTCCCTTTGAAATGGTGCCAGACTTCTTTTTGGAAATGGTCGATGAAAGCATCAACTCCAAGCTTTCCTTTTACCTTACCGTCGGTGAAGAAAAAATCAGTATTTCCAAGAATTTTGTTGAAGCCTTTCGCATTCCCATTTACATTGACCTCAAAGTCAACCTTTCCTGCCTCCCTTCTGGCAGAACTGATCCGACCATGCTTAGACGAAAGTCGGATTTTTTCAATGAAGCATTCGCCATACTCATAAACAAAGGAAGCACCAGGACAAAGCAGATATCCGGGATCCACCCGATTCACATAATAACCTTTGAACCTGAAGTGATCAACATGGAGCGTGTCCATCAATTTGGCCTCATTGTCTTCCACTTCAAAATGCACCGTCAGTAGGGGCTTGAGATTCGGTGCAATTACACCTTCGAGTATTGTTTTGGTTTTGATTTCTCCCAGTATTTCCAAAGGAGATAAGATGTCCTTCACTTCATGGCTCATCATCTTAAATGAGGGCTCCCAAACCACCTTGTCATTGATAAAGTTGACACAGTATTCGATATTATTTGCTGTACTGAATACACAATCGGTCGTAAAAATTTGACTTCCTACTTTAAGTGGAAAAGGGGAAATGACCACTCTCTGGCCATCCCAGCTTCCTTTTAAATGACCGTCGACATTGGTATCGTCAAAAAAGGTGCCCTGATCCAGCTTAAAACCCATAGAATCAACATGCGCGGAAAGATGGGCATTGAACACAATATGGCCATCGTCGTTTTTAGTGCCATGTCCCATGAGCTCTAATATTTCATAACTTATTTTGCTGTTTTTGGCGGCATATTCAAATACCATGCGCAGATGGTTGATTTCTACACTCAGCTTATCTCCAACCTGGTATAAACCATTGTTATCACCGGCGCTTTCCCCATTTGGTACCTGTTTTTTGAATACATCCGTCGTTGATACTGAGTTCGTATCCTTGAAAATATAAACCAGACCATCCGAAATTTTTATACCCTGTACTTGCACATTTTTTTGCAGCAATTGCCAAAAGTTGATTTTCACATACACCTTATCAAGGTCTATAAGCCTTGCTTTTTTGGATAAACTGTCTGGTGCAGATAAGCTCAGATTGGACAATTCAAACGAAAAGCTGGGAAAGGTTTTGAAAAGATTGACCTTTACATCTTCAAATTCCAACTCCCCGTTCAGGTGCTCATTGGCGATAGATTTTATTTTTTCACTGACCTCATCCTGATGCGTATTCACATATGCAAAAAGTCCTGCAACAACCACAATGGCTAAAACCATTATGCCCAAAATGCTGTATAAGACTTTTTTTACCATGGACAACTATTCGATTTTTATTTGCATTGGCTCCGGCTGTCCAACAAATTCCTTTTCAACCGCAGAAGCAATACTTCTTTTTTAAGTTTCCTTAAAACCTCTTAGTGCCCATATAGTTTTATCCCTTCGAAATATATATTCCAAAAGAGTACAAAAGAAAAACCCGGTCATCTGCAATTGCATCAGATGCCGGGTTTTCTTTTTATTTTTAAAAAGTAAGCGCAAAAACTACTTCTTCTTTTTCAAGGCAAGAATGCTTTTATAAGCTTCCTTCGGCTTGTTTTCTCTGTCAAATATCAATGGATAGTTGGACCTTCCCCTTGCCGGGAAATTGTTTTTCCATGAATCACCGTCATTGACACCCCAGAAGGTGACCCTGCTGATCTTATCCTTGTGCTTGAGGAAAAGTGCAAAAATATCCTGATATCTTTTCGCCAGTTTGGCTTCAACATCAGCAGGAAGACCATTGACATATGGATTGAGTTCAGTGGTGTTCTCTGCACGCTGGCTGATGTCCGCCCCCTGTACATTCCTTGGATTGGGCAATACATCTATATCCAATTCTGTTATGGCCACTTTTACACCAAGGGCGGCGTAAGCCAAGATGCTGGTTTCAATATCTTCAATAGTTGGAGTTTCGAGGTGCCAGTGACCCTGCATACCGATGCCGTCAATTTTTGCACCACTTTCCTGTATTTTTTTTACCATCCTGATGACGCCTTCACGCTTTGGTTTTCCGGTCATAGAGTAGTCGTTGTAATAAAGCTCTGCGTTTGGATCAGCCTTAGCAGCCAGTTTGAATGCAAGGGCCAGATAATCTTCGCCCATCACATTGAGGAAGGTAGATTTTCTGAGTGAGCCATCGTCTTCAACAGCTTCATTGACAACATCCCAGCTCACTGTCTTTCCTGCATATCTTCCGGCAACAGTATTGATGTGGCTTTCCATTGCTGCTGCCAATTCTTCAGGCGTCTTTTTATCTCTGAAAAATCTTGACAATTGGCTGTGCCAGATCAGGGTGTGACCATGGACTTTTGCATTGTTCTTTTTGGCCAAAGCATAAAGAGCATCCGCCATTTCAAAGTTGTACTTATCTTCTTCAGGATGGATGACCTGTGACTTCATTACATTTTCAGCGGTGTAACAATTGAATTCCTTGGCAATCAATGCGGCTTGAACCGGATCTTTTTCCAGGATTTGGTTGTTGTTGAGCGCAGTTCCGATTAGAAAATCCTTTTCGTAGGCCTTGGCCAGAGATTGAGCAGAAATGTTACCGGCAGCACTGATTATACAGACTATAGCTGCTGCCAAAAGAAGACGTGATTTCATGATTTGAATTTTGTATGGCAATTTTTAAAATGATAACAATAATACAACGAAGTGAATCAACTTCGAGGTGTAATTGTATTTTTAACAATTTGATATGTTTTCAGATCGTTTTCAAATCAACCGCCCTATCTGAGCCATTTCAGAATAGATTCGATGTTTAACGCGTTTAATATTTTTTGAAAGGCATCACGCTGAGCATCATTTGGAGAGAATTGTTTAGAGATGAGGTCATATCCTGAAGGAGTAAACCAGGTTTTTTCGAAATGTATCACAGCCCAATCTTTACCGGGTGATAGATAAATAACCTCCCATTTGCTTTTCAAAAGCGACAAAAGTCCTTTTCCCCGCCACTCAAAACTGATGTTGTCAGACGACAGTGGGTGATCATAACCAATGATGGACTTTTCAACAGCCCTTTTTTCATAAGTCACCACATCGTACAAACAGGTAATCCCATTGCGAACCATTCTTGAATAGTGAAATGTCGGATTAATTTTATCACCCTTTAGCCACATGGGGAAATTGGTCAGCTGTATGTACCACCTACCTTCAAGATCAGACAAGAGCAGAGAATTTGGTGATATGATGTTTTTCATATAGAGAATTATTACGATTGGATAATGGCTGAGTATTGTACCCATTTAAAACATTACCACCCCACACAAAAATATCTCTCAATAAGCTTGCATCGAATGATTCGAACATGTTCAGAACGCATTGGGGAAGATCCTATTTTGAAGGTCTTTAAAAGGCTGGTGGAGAAAACGTTGAAAGATGGTTTTTACCATTTTGAATTTTATCTCCTACCCAATAGTTGCATAAAAAATTAAATCAACCTCATGTTTAGTGAACGGTAAAGTAATGGCCGAAGTCATCGATTTGTTTAAAGAAAATAGTATTTAGTTTCGCTTCATTTCTGTTCGATTGGAAAATTTTCCCGGTGAAACTCCTGTTTTCAGGGCCTTAGAGCATCAATTGCATGAATACCAGATCAAGCCATTTTTCAAATTTAAATCCTGCTTCTCTGATCCGGCCCACTTCCTGAAAACCAAATTGCTGATGGAAGTGAATCGATGACACATTGGCTGCGTCAATTCCTGCAATCATGGTATGTTTACCATTGGCGCGAGCAGCTTCAATGAGGGGAACCATCAGGGCTTTACCAATGCCCTGGCCTCTTGCGTCTTTGTGTATGTAAATAGAATGTTCTACCGTGAATTGATAGGCAACTTTGGTGCGAAAACTTCCATAGGTAGCAAAGCCAAGCACCATATTGTCTTCCTCTGCAACGAAGACAGGAATGCCGGTTTGCTGCTTCTCTTCAAACCATACCATTTGTTCTGCCAGCGTTCTTGGGTCATAATCGTAAATCGAAGTGGAGAATTCGATTTCGTGATTCACAATGTCGAGAATATCCGGGACGTGCGATGCCTTTGCCTGAACGATGTGCATTGGGTCAAATAATTTTGGTCATATAGACAGCACTTGCAGGACACATTGAAGTAAATTCACTCGTAAGTTGAATACTTAGGGGCGCTTCAGTCCTTTGGCTGATAAGAAATCCTTTTGACAAGAAATAAGACTCCGCGGTATTGGTGAGCAGGTGAAATTGTTTGATGCCCACCTGCCTTGCTTCCAGCTCCAATGCGCCAAGGATGACCTTACCCAGGCCCATTTTTTGTCTGGATGGGTGAACGGCAAAGGATCTGAATAAGCCTTGATCATGATACGATTCAAAACCGGCGCAGGCAATGACATTTGACGCTCTGTCTGCGATCAGCTTAAAGAAAATTTTCTCAGGAAGAATATCCTCTGTTGGCAAATTGCATTCCCTTAATAAGGTGATGATCTTGCCAACATCGTCGCCTTTCGCATTTCTCAGTTCCATTTTTTACCCCAGGTTTTTACAGAAGGGCAAGGGCCTCCTCCGTTGTACCTACAAAATTAATCTGTTTTTTCTTGTTGCATTCAAAAATTAATTCAATTATACTCTTCGGAAATAGAATTGTCCACTTCCATGCTGTTAAAATGAATCATCTCATCGTTGCAAATACTCAATGGAGGTACGAAGACTGTGTGAAGAAGCTGGGACACGGAGGTCCCAGTTCAGCCCTAAAGTCGTTTACGACGACTTTTTTACGGGCTTCATGCCTCGATCTGATCCATTTTATCATCGCATGTAAAATGGACATTCCATTTTCCGAAGAGTATAGCGCCTTGCTCTGAAATTTTTCAAAATCACCAACAATGATCAACCTGCCCCCATAAGTGGAGAACTTCTGAAAAATGGCACCCGCCAGTCCGGAAGACAGTTTGAAAAAGGAAGGGGCCAGACAAGATTCGTCCATAACAATGATATCTGCTCCCTGATATTGCGCATTCATCAATAACTCCAGTGCGTTTTGTTCGACCTCAATAACAAAAGACCCCGGAGTGCACAAAGCATATTTAACTTGTCCCGATTGTTTGAGGTGAAATTCCAGCATACAATTTTTTTTAATGGCCCAACGTTTTAGTGTCGTCTTTGGGTTCCCACAGAAAAGTTTAAATTCCAATTGATCTTGTTTTGCATTCATGAATCGTACAAATCTATTTTGTTCGGTAAATCCTGATTTGATGCATCATAAACATCAGATTTTCAAACAGGATAAACAAACAGAAAAAATTGCGAATATTACTTTATGATCTAAATAGAAAAATAATCAGCCTTAGAACTTTTGATCCATTTTTTGACGGGCAAGGGTTAAAGGTCGAAGCCATGACAACAACACGATGAAAAGAAGAAATCTTATTAAAGAATTACCATTCCATATTTGAGCAGAAATGCCAAATTTGCACCTATGAAATTTGAAAAAATTATACCGGATTCAACTCCTTCATACCTTTGGGGCAACAATTGTGAGGCCAGACTTCTTGTAAGTGACCAGAACCTGTCGGTCAAGCTCGAGACCATGCCACCTCACACTGCAGAACAGCCCCATTACCATGAAAAGGCAAGACAGTTTTTTTTCATTGAAAACGGCACCGCTGACTTTGAAATTGATGGAATAAACCTTCAGGTAAATAAAGGTGAGGGAATATGGATAGAAGCCGGAACAGTACATTTTATTGAAAACAAAAATCAGGACATGCTTCAACTTTTGGTGATATCACAACCAGATACCACCAATGATCGCATCAACATCAATTTATGATCAATTACGACAACAAAACATTCAGAATTGTCTCCAATACATCAAACGGAGACACAGGCGAAAGCACCTTATTCGTTTACCACCAGGATGGTCCTATGATTTGGGCCACTTACAGTGGAGGTAAGATCAGAAAAGGCCATCTCATCGGTTCCGTCGATGAAGAATATCGCATCCACATGGTATACCACCACCTCAATACCGACCAGCAGATCATGACCGGCAAATGCATTTCCACGCCGGAAATTCTACCCGATGGCAGGATCAGATTACACGAGTCCTGGCAATGGACCAATGGGGCAGGGGACAGTGGTAATTCTGTCATTGAGGAAGTCAGTTTCAAGGGATAGTTATAGCTGTTAGCTTTTAGCTTTGGGTTAATTGTTAAAGGTTAAAAGTTAAAAGTTGTGGATGCCTGAAATGTGGATGCAAACAAAGCAACAACCCCGAACGGGGTGCTATGATTATAGCCGAAACGTAAAGAAATATCCTTCTATTTTGGCGGGATTTTTGACCAAAAATCATGACAAAATACTAAGGCAATGCTATGACAAAGCTAAGTTCTGTCATCAATTTTTCCCGCAGAAATCCGCAGAAACTTTCGCAGAAATTCGCTGAAATCATTGCAATCGAGCATATCAAAAGAAACCTTTGCATCCTCAAAACACCACCCCCCTTTGCGCCATTGCGAGAAAATTGAGGTTAATTGTTAAAGGTTAAAAGTTAAAAGTTGTGGATGCAAAAAAAGCCAAAACCCCGAATGGGCATTGGCGTCAACTTAAATATTTATATATATATTTATATTAAATACATAATAGGTTGTTTAACTTTGTATTATACCACTAATTCATAATCAAACAACCTAATTATGCATAGCAAAATTATAAATTTTTTCGACAATATTAATGTTGACCAAATTGCCTTTGATACAAAATTTTGTCACAGAGCATATAGAAAGGTTTCACCAAAGCTTTTTTTACTTTCGTGTTTTGTGTGCTTCACAAAATCCAATTTCTCATTGAGACAATGGGCAACTTGCCTGAGTCAACTAGCTGGCAATATTGTATCACATCAGAGTCTTGATAAAAAACTACAATTTAATCGTAAAGACTTTA
>JAGQWX010000008.1 GCA_020436935.1 Saprospiraceae bacterium | reverse complement strand
GAACGATGCGCAGCAATCACCTTAATCTGAACCAAGCCTTTTTTGTAACTTTTTTTGGCGAATGAAAAAAAGTTAGCACAAAGCTGGATTTAAGACAATGCTCTTTTTTGTAAAATAAGCAAGTATTACTGAATAGGCCAAATGACAATGCTTTCTAACAGGAAAATCAAAATCGAGCAATCCGCAGCAATCACCTTAATCTGAACCAAGCCTTTTTTGTAACTTTTTTTGGCGAATGAAAAAAAGTTAGCACAATGCCTGATTTAAGGGTATGCCCTTCATTGTGGGAATAGCAATTACTGCTGAGTAGGCAAATGAGAATGCATTCCAAAAGGAAAAGCATTTGGCTTAGATGCCGGACGGGGTGTTGTGAGGGAATGCTTAGTACTTGCGGCGGAAAGTTCTTCATTTTTACTAAGGTTTGATTGAAGCCAATGTTATGAACTCCGTGCGACAACACCCCGTCATGGCTATTCCAGTTGCCCGCATTGCGGTTCCTTCACTTCTCATACTGTCGTATTCGACCCTTTGGGATCGCTCAGTCACCTCTTAAAAAGAGGGGAATTTGGCTTTGCTTTTTTTTTGTGGGATAAGCCAGTAATATTGAAAATGCCAAATGAAAATGCAAAAGCCATCAAGCCGCAGGCCTCAATTGCCCCCACTGAAAGAAATATTTTTATCTTGAAGCCCAAATCGAAAAATTGTAACAAAGACCACATTGATGAAGGCTTTAGTAATTTCAGGTGGAGGATCGAAAGGTGCATTTGCAGGCGGCATTGCAGAATACCTGATCAGGGAAGAAGGCATCGTTTATGACATGATGGTGGGCTGTTCCACAGGTAGCCTGCTGACTCCCTTGCTCGCCCTGGGTGAAATCGACCGCATCAAAAATGCTTATACGTCAGTGACGCAAAAAGACATTTACAATATATCTCCATTTGTGGTCAAAGAGAATGAAGATGGCAGCTTCAAAAGCAGAATCAATCACATCAATACCCTCCAGATGTTTCTCAAAAAGAAAAAAACTTTTGGTGAAACGAAAAACCTAAGAAAGACCATTTCCAAAATCCTGACTCCTGAATTGTTTGAGACAGCCCAAAGCCGTAACCTGAGGGTAGGGGTGACCGTATCCAATCTTACCCTCAACAAAATAGAATACAAGTACCTCATGGACTATGAATACGAGGACTTCATTGACTGGATGTGGGCTTCCACCTGTTTCGTTCCGTTCATGAGCCTGGTTGAAAAAAATGGTTTTGAATACGCAGACGGTGGTTTTGGCAATTACATCCCTGTCGAAGAGGCCATTGACGCCGGCGCCACCAGCATAGACGTCATCATTCTCCAGCCCAAACATCAGATGATCCGCAAATCCGTAAGTCGCAATGCCTTTGATGTACTGCTCAATTCCCTCGATTTCATGCTCCAGCAAATCGCAAGAGACGACATCTACATCGGGCAGCTGGAAAGCATTTACAACCAGAATGTCAACATCCGTCTGTTCTTCACGCCCAGGGTTTTGACAGAACACAGCTTCTATTTTCAGCCCCGGCAAATGAAAAAGTGGTGGGAAGAAGGCTATCAGTATGCTAAGGAATATCAGAAGTAGATCGGTTATCATTTTTCCTGGTCCAAAATATTTATATCCGCCTACCTATACAATTCAGGCTAAATGATTAAATTTGTTTAAGTTGATTTTTGGGAATGACACCTGTTGTTTTTCAAAGGATTTTATACAGTAATAAGCCTATGATCGTTCTGTTCATAGCATTGATTCAGGAAAGTGAAGTGCAGTTGCGGGCAAATCGGGAGCAATTATGAGCAAACTTATTTCATGCATTCTTGAAAAAAGCGATAATTTGATATAAGAATGAAGAGTATTTCAAAAAGTGGGGCGCCATTATAAAAAAAAAAACACTAAAATCGTGAAAATACACACCTAAATGGTAAAATAATTTTCAAAAATTTGACTTCTTTAAAAAAATATAGTTATTTTACGTGAATATTTCACGTAAAATAACTCAAGATGTTAATACGATTCACAATAGAAAATGTATTTTCCTTTGGAGAAAGGAAGGAATTCAACATGATTCCATATACAAGGTTAGGCACATTAAATTCACACACATATAAACTTCTTGACTTCGAAATCTTAAAATTGGCGTCAATTTATGGAGCTAACGGTGCTGGAAAGTCTAACTTAATTAAAGCCTTATATTATTTTCAAAAATTAGTTATTAATGAAGAAATTCCAATAAGACTCAAGGAAAGTCAATTTAAATTCAATCCCGAAAATTCTTCAATAAGTCAATTATTTGCAGTTGAATTCATTCAAGACAATACAGCATTTTATTATGGTATTGAGTTACATGATGGAGTGATTCTTACAGAAGAACTTTATATGTCAGGTCTTGGAAAGAAAAAGGATGAACTACTTTTTGAAAGAAAAACAGACAAGGAGGAAAAAACAGATATTAGATTTTTAGAAGAATTTGAGAAGGATGAAAAAAGTCAAATACTTAAAGCAGTTTTGATTGAAGAATTTGTCAAACCAAATGAATCAGTTCTAAGAATACTTTCAAATAGAGATAATAAATTTATTAAGGATATAAAAAAAGCCTATAAATGGTTTGAGGATACTTTGCAAATCATTACACCAGAATCGAAGCCAACAGCACTAGCACACAGAATAGATAAAGATTCTGAATTCAAACAATATGCAGAGGATTTAATGTGCTCCTTCAACATAGGCATCTCTTCATTAACATCTGAAAGGAAAGAAATAAAAGAGTTCTTTGGGGAAGATAACGAAAATGAGTTAAATACTTTGATAAAAAAACTGGAAGATTCTCCAAAACAAATGCTGGGATTAAGTAGTCGAAGAGGGGATGAGTTAATCATTGTAAAAGAAGAGGATAAAATTTGGGTCAAAAGACTCAAGGTTGGACATTTGGGAAAAAATAGTCGCTCTGCTCTATTTGACCTTGAAGAAGAATCCGACGGGACAATTCGTCTGCTTGATTTTGTTCCTGCTTTTCAAAATGTGATTTCTTCTCCTAAGGTGTTTGTCATAGATGAAATTGAAAGAAGTATTCATCCGCTTTTAATCAAAGAGTTAGTAAGAAAATTCTCCTTAGACGATGAAACTAAAGGACAATTAATTTTCACAACTCACGAATCTAATTTATTAGACCAGCAAATATTCCGACAAGATGAAATTTGGTTTGCGGAAAAAGATAAAAATGGTTCGACAGATTTATATTCTTTAAGTGAGTTTAAAGAACATAAAACTATTGACATCAGAAAAGGATATTTAAATGGCAGATATGGTTCAATACCATTTTTGGCTAATTTGACAGATTTAAATTGGCGTGAACATGTTGCTCACTAATAGATTATTTGAAAGACAACCACCAAGCAGAGAGGCGAAAAGTATTTATATCTTCTGCGAAGGAGCAAAAAGAGAATACCAATATTTTAAATATTTTAGGGAAATGGATTCAAGAATTAATGTTGAAGTTTATCGACTGCATCCACATGAAAACAACTCTCCACTTGGACTACTTGAAATAGCTAAAAACTGCATAATTCCAACTGAAAAAAACCCAACTCCAAAGTATAAATTCCAAGAAAATGATGAAGTTTGGATAATTTTAGATGTTGACAAAGACAAAGCAGAAACAAGAAAACCGCAAGTTAAAGAATTAAGGAGGTTTTGTAACGAAAACAATGATTGGGAAGTGCTGCAAAGTAATCCATGCTTTGAAGTTTGGTTACATTATCATCAATTTGAAGAGCGTCAAGAATTTCAAGGAGATGATAGTTGCACGAATTGGAAAGGCTTTGTAAATAGTTCCTTTGAAGGAGGATTTGATTCAAGACGACATCCTATCTTAATAAAGAGCGCTATAAAAAATGCCAATGGAAATTTTCAATCTGAAAATGATGAACCTAAAAAAGGTTGTACAGAAGTTTTCAAGCTTGGAGAGAGTGTGATGTCCATTTTAAAAGAAAAGATTGAAAAGGTATTAGCTGAAATAGAGGAATAAAATCGAAAACTCAACAAAATGCATAACGTCCATGCTTCTAAATATTGCAAGGCGTATGCATGATCAGTTGTACTCAAAAAGATTAACTTGAGAAAATTGCTAAATATGCATAATCTCATCCAAAAATCTCATGGAAAGTGTACCAATGTTCAGCATAAAATTAGTGATCCAATTTCTATATGGATATTAAGCCATTAAGCCAAAATAAAACCTTTAATTAAATACCCAAAACCTACTTCTCCTCCACACTAATCGTCTTTTCTGCCACCTCCCCACTGTCATTACTCACCTTCACAAAGTAAATGCCATTGGGTAGGTCTTCTTTCAATCGCAGGGTGAAGTCGCCATCACTTTGCACATTTTTCTGATCCATGACATGACCTTCGGAATCGAAAATCGTCACTATCAATTTACCCATCAAATCATTACTAGATATGTTGATGGTGTCACCGGCTTTGGCAGGATTTGGAGAAACTTCCAATTGTTTGAGCGTTACATCTTTGGAAATCTTGCTGTTTGCCCTCTCGAATTTCATCGCTATATCCCAATCTATGGCCGGCAACCTTATGATTAACTTGTCATTGCTGGCTGTGACCGTATTGGTGGCCAAAATGTTGCCGGAAAGCGTTTCGAAAAAAGTGACTTGATAATCTCCATCCATAACTTCATTCACTGTGAGCATGCCTGTATTCACAGGCTTTGGTAAAAAACCATATCTCACTGTTTGATGATTGTAATTTCTGTTGAGTATCCAGGCTGCACCGGATTGACCATTGCTCGCCACCACACCATAAGATTCGAGCAGTGGTTTCGGATTAAACAAACCATTTCTAACCATACCCATGCCATCCGGGCCGGCACTGTCTGTAGGATTCTGGTTATTATCAGTAATTATTTCAGGTGAATACAAGGAATTGATCTCTGCAATGATTTCTGGTTTGACTACACTTCTCATTTTGATGGGAGAATTGGTGTTGTTTACGATATCATCTGCAATAACCTTACTTGTATCTTTGTATGCATGCTCAAATGATCGAGGGGGTCTGTATGGCGAGTTGATTTGGGGGCCATTTTCCAAAGTTTGCAATTTGCGCACTGCCGAAGAAGTCTGGTAAGCCTGGGCATTGGAGGCTGTATCACTGTTGACTTCTGATTCCACAAAAGTAAATACCTGAAGATCTGCGGGTGCTTTTGAAATGGTATAAATTCCAGGTTTCATATCGTCCTTCAAAAAATTGATCATTCCGGACACTTTAGACAGGGCCCCAAAATGGTAATATAAATTTCCGGGATCAATGTATTTGTCCCACCACCACGACATGGCTGTACCGGCACTTCCACTCATGAGGGTAGCCCACAAGGTGTTATGGATGTGAATGCCGTTTGCATCGACTTTACTGGAGGGTGAGCTACCCCCTAAACCAAATTCCCCCATCAATGTCGGTTTATCGTATTTGCGCAAAAAATGACGGTTTAGATTGCTCACCGCGCTGTGAATGGCTGAAGTATTGTCGTAAAAGTGCTGTTGAGTAAGGTCCATCGAGACATCATTCCACAATGTTTCCGCTTCCTGATCGTTGGCAAAACTGGTGGAGAGTATGTGGTCATAAACATCGATGCTTTTGATGTAATTTGCCATCTCAATGTGCCAGGCAATGATTTGGTCTTTGTACGTGTCAAATTTATCGGTCCATTCTACCTCATTAAACAATTCCCACGTCATGATTGACCGGGAATAAGCCCAGCGGGCAACGATGTATCGATATCTGTTTTTTGTAATTTTTTTTGCCTCATCGTTGATGAAAAAATCCCAGGTATTGGCGCAAGGACCACCATTTGCCTTGTTGTACGGGTTCCATTCCCAGTTTGGATTTACACGGGTAGAAACCTGACCATGGTGCTCCAAAGCCAACATGACATAAATTCCCTTTTCCGCACAATAATCATACAACCAATCCTGGTAAGCACTGGAATGTTGATTATATTTCAGCAGCCCCTCGTAGTTATTCCAGGGTATCCATTCCATGCCCAAGCCCCAATGCGCGTGCCAAAGCCTGATGAAATTACCCCCATTATTTTCCAATTTTTCTATCCAATCCCGATAATCATGATATACGTTGTCACTTTGCCAACACATGTTTTCACCGATGGCAACATATTGCGATTGATCGTCAAATTGCAAATAATTGGTTTTGCTTGTCCGTATAAATCCTTTGTTTTTTAAAGTGCTGGCAGCCACAGATTCAAAGCTTTGCTTTTCTGAAGTAACCGTACCATTTTTATCTTTCAACAACAACTCATAACTATAAGTGCCCAACAATGAGGGAGCGTACCGGATCATAAAAGTATTGGGTCCACTTGGAGACAAACTACCACTGTCGGCATTAATGGTATATGGTCGAAGATAAAATCCATCGATGACATCTACTTTTCCATCGGGCCTTGATACGGAGGCGGAAAGTGATACCTCCTCATAATCATAGCCATTGGCAAATACAGCCGTGAGATCAATTTTTGCTTCATATTTTTGAAACACTTCCACGGTTTTGCTCACAGGTGTGATGTTGTGTATCACAGGACTCTGAGCTATTAGGCAAAAGGCAAAAATTTGAAGAAAAAAAGTAAGAAAAAATTTACTCATGATGACCGGATGAATACTTTCGATACGAAACGTAAAACTTTATTGATAAAACATAATTCTTCCTTTTAAAATTACACCTTTTTGATATATTCCTAAAGGAAATTGAAAGCCAATAAAAATTCATGCAGGATTTGGTGCAGAAAAGTTACAATAGCTATTGACAGCTATACCAAATATTGGTACCTTTATACAAAAAATAGAAATGTCAAAAAACACATCGGTGACCTTAGGGCAGCATTTTGAGCAAATAATCGAAGAAAGCATAAAATCTGGTCGTTATGCATCTGCAAGCGAAGTGATAAGAGCAGGATTAAGGCTGATTGATGAAAGAGAACAGAAAATAAAGATGCTTAGGGATGCAATTGAGGCTGGAGAAAAAAGTGGCTATGTAAAAAATTTTGACCCTGTCAAACACTTACAAAAACTCAATCAAAGTTACAAGAAATGATGCTTGACTTTGAAATAAGCAAATTGGCATTAACAGATTTGGATAATATTTGGGAATATACAGTTGAACAGTGGTCTAAAGAACAAGCGAACATATATTACAATGAGATATTTATGGTAATAAGTAAAATTTGTGAAAATCCGGAAACCGGAAAACCTATCGATGAAATTATGAAGGGACACCGGAGAATCAATGTGAAATCTCATATGATCATCTATAAAATACAAGGAACAACAATCTATATTGACAGGATTTTACACCAAAAAATGGATATTGAAAATCATATTGGTGAATAAATTGCATTAAATATCAGATCATTGGACAATTCAACGGATGGTTGAAAAAATGGAATAAATATTATTGAATGAGTCAGAAGGATTTTTGGAATTAAATACTTATGATGTCATCCCAGGAAACAGCCAACTCCTAATTGTAATTTAACCGGCAAACATTGTCATCAGGTCAATTATGATGGATTCTGTCGCAATTCACTTTCAATTTTACTGCTGAGTTCCGTCAATCTTACCTTCACCACCTCATAATAATTCAGGATGAACATCCTGTTTCTTTCAATATTCATCAGGTAAAGCAACATGCGGTTCTTATCATTCGCATTTAACCTGAAAGGTAGGGTTATGCCCGTCAAAAAACCTTTGTCATTGAACAACATGTATGGATTCATGATGTCAGTAATTGGCTTGAAGTATGTTTGGTGAAACTGCAATTCGTCGTAAGTCTCCTCGAGTTTATACAAAATTTCATAGTCGTACTCATATAAAGAAAGTATAGTACTTCTCAGTGAATCATCCTGAATTAGCTCCAGACCTTTAGATTTGAGGGTTTCGTACCCGGAGGTATTTTGAATGGAAACAAAATCTCTTGTCAAATAAAAATTGTAAATGGCGAATGAGTCGAGATTCACACTTTGGCCCAAGACCAGTTTTCTGTGATATCTGCACGCTTCAATGCCTGTTTTATGTCCTGCAATATTTTCATCGATGTCAAACAGGTCCTTTTGCAGGCCTGAATTTATTTCCAAAAGTATTTTGTCTTCCGCATTTCTTTCTCTTCTGTCATCATTCCAATTTGAAAGTGCAAAAGCCGAAATAACGGCCAAAAGAATGGAGAAAAATTCGAAGGCAAATTTCCCCAAAGGCAACTTTTTCCATATCATTTTCAATCTATTGAGCATACACAGAATTGACTTTATTTTAAATGACATCACTCATCTCCGGGAGTGACCGTAAAAATATGCAATCGACAGGGCTGAACATAATTTTGTAGTCATTAAAGATGAAGATATGGATGCAAGAATTTTGAGCTTGTGTTTGATGCTTCAAATCTTTAGAGCCACATCGCAGGAGGTTTTGCCTCCTCAAAATCAATTGTGGGTTTCCTACCTCTCTGAAACCTCAATTGCCTCAAGTAAAATCTCAGTCAATGCTGATTTGCTTGAAGTGCCAGGTGCATTTTTGATGGCAACGGCCGGCGGATCGTATTCTCTAAGTTCAAATTTCAAACTGACTGCCGCTTATGCACAACTGTGGTTTAGTAAAGAAAATCCGCAAAAAAATATTGTTGAGTTTCGGCCGTACTTGCAAATGACATCCAAATACAAATGGAGAAAATTTGATGTACTCCACCGTTTGCGTTATGAAGCCAGATGGACTGAACACCTGGTCAATGATGAGCAAAAGATTGCGACAACTTTCAAAGGAAGAGTCAGATATTTTTTACAACTCAAATACCCTTTGTTTGACATTTACCACCAAAAGATTTATGCCTTTACCGCAAATGAAGTCTTATTTCATCTGACCAAATCCATTTCTCTGGATCAGGAGCGATGGAGCGGAGGTATAGGCATTCAATCCAGAGATCTCACCATACAGCTGGCATATATGTACAGGGATAAAATGAATGTATCTGATACCCAAAACCAGGTATACAATACCGTATGTGTGACTTTATTTCACCACATCAAAATATAGGTAATGTTCAGGACATATACAAGAATATGGAAGCATTCACAAGTAATTTCAGCATTATACCACAGTGTGAAGACCACGACTTCAATCATGTCAACACCTAATTTATATCATCATATGCCATATAAGTCAGCGGTAACTTTATTGCGTAAACACTACAATCAATAATACTTACAATTCGACTGTGATTATGAAAAAAATCAACAACATCCTGGTTCCTTTTGATAGGACTGAAGTTTCAAAAAAAGCATTGGTTTATGCCATCAACTATTGCAAATCAGAGTTTGATAAAAACATTTTTATCATCCATGTGCAGAAAGATGATGTTGACGATGCAGCTGATCTTCAATCATATGTCAAAGAAATAGTGGATTCGTGCCCTGCCTTCAGGGGTAAAATTCACTTCGAATTTTGCAAAGGTGAGCTCATCCCAAATGTGCTTACAAGCCAGGAGAGGCTGGGAGCAGATGTCATCATGATGGGCACCAACAACCAGGGTCGGGTCGATAGAGAAGATGGTTCCAATACTTCCAAACTGGTCCTCGCTGCCGATTGTCCGGTGATCGTCATACCTATAAGTGCGGGAGAATTCAATTTGAAAAAGATCATCCTGGTCATCGACCGCCAGGAAATAGAAGATAAAAACGCATTAGGGGTTTTATTGGCAGTGGCACAAAGGTTTGATTCCAAGGTCCAGGTCCTCACGATTTTTGCTGATGAAAAAGAATTTGAAAAAGACATCGACGACGATAAAATTGAAGATCTGCTGGAATACAACCTGGGCGGCTTTTATGAAAGTCATGCCTTCAAAAAAAGCGATGACCTGATCAACGCCATCCTGGACTTTGCAAAAGAGAAGGAAATGGACCTGTTGGCAATACTGCCCAGAAACCACTCTTCAAAAGGCAAACCTTCTGAAGGCAGGCTCACCAAATTGCTGACCTTAAAAACAGATATACCACTGCTTACAATAGATTAACAGATTACATCATTCATAAAGAGATTTGATATGGAAAACGTATTAGAAAATTTAAAATTTAAGCCGGAAGCCTATGGCTTGAAAGAGGTGAATGTGCTCCACAATCTGGATGCTACTGAGCTACAGCAGATTACTCTCGATCTTGGAATGGGCGCAGAAACTTCCAATGGTACTCTGGTGGTGAATACTGGAAAATTCACTGGCCGGTCTCCTCAGGACAGGTTTATTGTAAAGGATGACTACACCAAAGACAAGGTTTGGTGGGGAAAAATCAATAAGCCGGTCAGTCCGGAAAACTTCGACAAACTTTATGACAACATCATTGACTATCTCAGCGGCAGCACCATTTATGTCAAGGACGCCTATGTTTGTGCGGATCCGAGATACAAAGTCAATGTTCGCACCATTACAGAATTTCCATGGTCCAATATGTTTGTCCACAACATGTTCATTCCTGTGGATGGCGAAGAAGCAGATGCCTTTGAACCCGACTGGACCGTCATTTGTGCCCCGGGATATGTAGCAGATATGCCTGCAGAATATGGCATCAGGCAAGGCAACTTCAGCATCCTCAATTTTACCAGGAAAATTGCACTCGTTGGTGGATCAGCTTACACTGGTGAAATGAAAAAGGGAATTTTCTCCGCTTTGAACCTCATCCTTCCAGTTGAAAAAAATGTGCTGCCTATGCACTGCTCTGCCAACGTTGGAGAGAATGGCGATACCGCCATATTTTTTGGATTGTCGGGTACAGGTAAAACCACCTTGTCCGCTGATCCTGCCAGAAAATTGATCGGTGATGACGAACACGGATGGACTGCAGACAACGTGATTTTTAACTTTGAAGGAGGTTGTTATGCTAAAGTCATTGACCTTACTGAAGAGAAAGAGCCGGATATTTACAGAGCCATCCGCCCGGGTGCTATTCTTGAAAACATAGTTTTCAAACCAGGCACGCTCGATGTTGATTTTGAAGACAGCAGCATCACCCTCAATACCAGGGTAAGTTATCCAATTGATCACATCGACAATATTGTAAGACCATCGCTGGCGGATAATCCTAAAAATATATTTTTCCTGACTTGTGATGCATTTGGGGTGCTGCCTCCTTTGTCAAAACTCACACCAGGGCAGGCCGCGTACCACTTCATATCTGGCTATACCGCAAAAGTAGCCGGCACTGAAACAGGAGTCAACGAGCCCGTACCTTCTTTCTCTGCATGTTTCGGCGAACCATTTATGCCATTGCATCCAACGGTCTATGCTGAAATGCTCAGTCAAAAAATGACTGAAGCCGGTGTCAATGTATGGTTGGTCAATACAGGTTGGTCAGGTGGTCCATATGGTGTTGGTTCAAGAATCAAGCTGAGTTACACCAGAAGGATGATAACTGCAATTCTTGAAGGAGAGCTGGAAGGGGTCAGGTTTGAACAACATCCAATTTTTGGTCTATTCATGCCAACAGAAGTTCCCGGCGTACCTACAGAAATGCTGGACCCCATGAATACATGGACCAACAAAGGGGCCTACATCAGCAAATGCATAAGTCTGGCGCATTATTTCCATTTGAATTTTGAGAAATTTGCAAGTCAGGCTTCACATCAAATCATAGAGGGTGGACCACTGATCGATGAGCACCACCACCTGGAAGAAAGCATATGATCATCATTTTTTGATGATCCCGGACTTGATTTTTTTGTTGTTATTCCAATATTTCAAATCTTAAAGCCACATTTACACCATCATACGACTTTCTAATAGGATAGTCGTTTGATGGAAATACTCTTCGGAATCAGGATTGGCCACACACAAAAAGCTGAGCTGTCTTCCGAAGAGTATATTTTTTATTTCTCAACTGAAAAAATATTCTTATGATTGACAAAACTACACTGGCCATGCCATACGAACCTGCACCTGAGTACTCCAAAAAAGTAGCTTACATGTGCATGGAGTTTGGCATTGACCAGGCATTAAAGCTGTACTCCGGCGGGCTGGGTTACCTGGCTGGCTCACACATGAGAAGTGCATACCAGCTGAAACAAAATTTGATCGGTATAGGTATGTTGTGGCGCTATGGATACTACGACCAGGATCAGGATATGCACGGTCATATGGTCGCGCAATTCCGAAGAAAATATTACACGTTTCTGAAAGATACCGGAATCATGGTGGAAGTGTTCATCAAAAGTTATGCGGTCAAAGTAAAAGCACTCTACCTTGACCCTGCCATTTTTGGAACCATTCCTATGTATTTTCTTACTACGGACATCCCTGAAAATGACGGCTTGTCGAGATCTATCATGGAAAGATTGTATCACCCCAATGACGCCACCCGCGTTGCACAAAGCATTGTTCTCGGAATAGGTGGTGCCAAAGTTACAGAAGCAATCGGTGGTGTCGAACTTTTTCACATCAATGAAGCCCATGCATTACCAGTGGCTTTCCATTTACTCAAAAAGCACCATGGTAAGCTGGATTCGGTCAAAAAGGAATTGGTTTTTACAACCCATACTCCTGAGAAAGCGGGCAACTCGGTCATGTCTATCCACCTCCTGAATGAGATGGGCTTTTTCGACGGTATACCGCTTGAAACTGTCAGGAAAGTAACAGGAATGCCGTATAATGATTTTGAATATACACCTGCAGCCCTTAGAATGGCAGGAAAAAGCAATGGCGTATCACAGCTCCACGGAGAAGTATCGAGAACCATGTGGAAAGACTACGACAATACCTGTGAAATCACCTCCATCACCAATGCCCAGGATGAAAAATTCTGGACAGACAAATCTTTGAAAGCAGCTTTGGACAACAACGATGACGTTGCTTTGGTCACCAGAAAAAAGTTGCTTAAAGAAAGGCTTTTTAAAATTGTAGCCAATCAGGTGGGTGACCTCTTTGATCCAAATGTCCTCACCATAGTATGGGCAAGAAGATTTGCTGGGTACAAACGACCTGATTTGATTTTAAGGGATTATGAGCGTTTTAAAAAGATGATCAGCAATCCGAAGTATCCGGTACAAATCATTTGGGCAGGCAAGCCTTACCCTGAAGACATGGCGGGAGTCAATCAATTCAATTACATAGTGGGTCAGACCTACAAGGTTCCCCGCATGTGCGTGCTCACAGGCTATGAACTTGAGTTGTCTGCTGCATTGAAAAAAGGAGCAGACCTTTGGCTCAATACGCCCCGCAGACCTCAGGAAGCATCGGGCACCAGTGGCATGACAGCTGCCATGAATGGAGCCATCAACCTCTCCATCAATGATGGCTGGATCCCTGAGTTTGCCAGAGATGGCGAAAACTCATTCATTGTTCCAGAGGCAGATGTGACAGCCTCTATCAATGATCAGGACAACCACGACAATTATCTGCTCATGGAAATGCTGGAAAAAGAAATCATACCTATGTATTATGAAAATCAGGCAGAGTGGACACGCATCATGAAAAACAGCATGACTGATGTGGTTCCTCAATTTGATTCAAAACGTATGGCACATGAGTACTACGAATTGATGTACAATCAGGTATAAAATGCGATTTTGAAAATGGCTTGCTAAGAGTTTGAAATTTTAGGTGAAAACCTCTTGGTGAGCCATTTCCTTACCGGAATGTCATAAAACTTAAGACATAGGTACGCATAAATGATCGACCCGAATATCACTACCAGCGCCATGGGGGTAGCAGATGATAGGGATACCTCATTGTTGGCCACCCAGGCAGTAAAAGTGTATATGAAAGCATAGTGGGTGATGTACAACGGATAAGAAATTTCTCCCAGAAAAGAGGCTATGGATTTACTGAGTGCATTTCCTGAAATCGATGAAGCACCAATCTGTACGATCAAAGGGAAAAAGATGACAACTACAATGGTTTCATAAAGTCCATTGATCCATACCGTCTCGGCAGTTCCAAATCTGGGCAAACTGAGTACAGTAATCAGCAAGAGGCCGCTCCATGCAAAGGCACCTTTTATTTTCCACGGTTTCATGACTCTGGACAGCAACAGACCACCTGCAAAAGGAAACAACAATCTTGCGAACCCTATGTGCAATTGAGGCAAGGTAAATGACCATCCACCAATCACATCTCCTTTGGTAAGTGCAAGATGAGCAAAAAGAATTGCACATGCAGCGACAAACACAGCAAGCACCTTATTGGACATTTTTCTAAGTGCAAGGGCATACAAAATATTGCCTATGTATTCGAAGAACAAAGACCAGGCAGGGCCGTCCAGGGGATGCATTTCTGTCCATCCTCTGATATCTAACGATGGTGGTAGTGGTATTAAAGTAAAGCCGATCAGCATCGTGAGTAAAACCTGCCAAACCGGAGTACCCGCAATGGATGGGAATACAGTATCAGAAGCCTGGAAGTAAAACATAATGGCACCGGTGATCATGCCCATAATGATCATGGGATGCAACCTGATCAACCTCCTCTTGAAAAAGCCGCCAAGACTCATCTTATTCCATCTGTCGTCATAAGCATAGCCAATGACATAGCCGGACAACATAAAGAAAAAATCAACAGCCAGATAACCATGATTTACGATCTGTTTGAATGGGTCACCCAATGCAAAGGTTTCAAAAACATGAAAAATCAGTACCAACACAGCAGCAATTCCCCTGAGGGCATCTAATATGATGTAGTGTTGTTTGGAATCAGAAAATGTGGATGCCGGTGGCGTCATAGATGCAGCTTTAGAATGATTGACAATACAGAAGAGGTGATTTGAGAGAGCTAAAATATAAAAGTTCTCAACGAATTTATAGAGCCCACTATTTATTTCATTTAACCCCTGTTTCTTAATTTCTTAAGTCCTTGATTTGTATACTTGCAAAAGCAAAATGTATATGATGGATGGTTTGAAAGTGATTATAACCGGAGCAACGGGAATGGTAGGAGAGGGGGTCTTGCTGGAATGCCTGAATGATGCAAAAATCAAGGAGGTATTGCTGGTGAACAGGAGGCAGTATGATCTCACACATGCGAAGCTCCGGCAGTTGCTGATGGGTGATTTTACAAAGGCTCGGGATCAAGCTGATGCACTCAAAGGATTTGATGCCTGCTTTTATTGTGCGGGAGTCAGTTCTGTGGGAATGGCTGAGGAGAAGTATCACCATATTACCTATGAAACAACACTAGCCTTTGCAAAAGTGTTGGCCACACAGAATCCCAATATGGTATTTGTTTATGTCTCAGGTGCCAACACCGACAGCACAGAAAGTGGGAGATCCATGTGGGCACGAGTCAAGGGTAAGACCGAAAATGCATTGCTGCGGCTGCCTTTCAGAGATGCATATAATTTTCGGCCTGGCATCATCAAACCTATTCCGGGACAAAAAAATGTAGGGCTGCTGTTCAAAATTCTTGCATTGATTTTCCCAGTCATTTTACCATCCTTCAGTCTTGATTTGTCACAAATTGGCCAGGCTATGATCAACAGCGTCATTTCAGGATATGAAAAGAAAATTCTGGAAATAAAAGACATAAGGGCATTGGCCTCACGATAATAGATTGAAGTGATGAAAGAAGACAAAGTACGCATCATCCCCTACAATGAAGATTATCGAAACGATGTACTGCGGGTGTGGGAAGCTTCTGTATTAGCTACGCATGATTTTTTGTTGGAAGCTGATTTTCAGCACATTAAAATATTGGTACAAAGCATCGATTTTTATGACTTCAAGGTTTTTCTGGCAGTTTCGGGTGCTCAGCTACTAGGCTTCATCGGTGTGCTGGATGATAAGGTGGAAATGCTCTTTATCGAACCCACTTATACGGGCTTTGGACTTGGGAAAGAACTCATGGGCTATGCCATCAATGAGCTGGGAGCCAATAAAGTGGATGTCAATGAGCAGAACAGGAGGGCCGTTTCATTTTATGAGAAACTTGGCTTTGAGGCATATGAACGCACCAATCTCGATGATCAGGGCAATCCGTATCCCTTGTTGAGAATGAGCTTGTTTAAATAATTGTACGCATTGTTTGGCAATACTTTACATGTTAAATCGCATCTAAATCCAGAGCCTCAATTCTTTTGAAGCCTTCGAAATCAGGAAACCTCTTTTTCCCCTGGCGAAGTGTCGAAGCAAAATCGTCGTCCATCCTGAGCTGGTAATACGCCAGGGCCATGTTGTAATACAGGTCCGGACTTTCACCATAAATGGCCTCAGATTTTTTGAAAAAAGCCACAGATTCCTTGTAAAAAGCCAGGTCGTAGCAGATGCCACCCATCTCAAAAGCCAGATCTACCTGGGATTCAAGCAGGAAATAGTTGTTCCAAACGTGGTGCATGGCCTGGAGCAATCGGTACCTTTCGTTGAAGGTGACCTGCTGGATGAGTTGTTTGATTCTCCCAAGCATATTGATAAAAAATGTTGAGTCATACTGCATGAGCCGTACCATAGAGAGCACATCGGGCAGGCTCATTTCCTGCAAATGGCGATAGGATAGTTTCATCAATGCTGTGAGATCATCCGGCCCAAAATCATCGACATAATCTTTGAAAGTTTGCCGGATGGATCCATGATCGCTTTGGGGTTCAAATATCAGCGCTGCCATGTCGACATTGAAGGTAGAAGAGGATGACAGGTGACTTTGTCCGCCCTCCAGACTGCAATATGCTGCCAAAGCGTGGAAGTTGACCCAAAATGAAATGCTGCCATGTGTAATCATGTCGGGCTGCTGCATATTGTCCAGATCGTGAATTTCGTGAAAGCCTTTGTCCATGATCAATACCATGGTGGTAGCTTTCGAGAGGCGTCGTATTGAATTGATGCAGTTGATTGCGTCAGAAGGGAATAGGATATATGCGTCGTTGAGGTTGTCCGCATAAAATTTTAAGATTTGATCTTTCTGTTGGTCCTGATAATAATGATCTGTGATTTCCTTATCATGAATTTCATAAGTGGCTGATTTGAAGAAGATTTTGGCATCTACGGCTGACTCTGGCGAGTAGGTGGACAAGCTGCAAAGGTGCGCTATATGCTTATCGATGTGGAACAAGTCCATCGGGATAGAATCAAAAAAGTAATTGGCTATGCAAACTATGGACTGTTCCACGGTACCTGGAGCAATTTCTTTCTTAGCAAACCTGAGCGCCAAAGAAGTCGAACTGCTTCCGTCAAAAAATGCCACATCGAGCTTCCCGGATTGAAAGAAAGATTGGAATTGCGGATGCGATGCGAAAAACTCGAGGTTGTTTTCTGCGATGTCAGTAAGCACATAACAATAGTAGGGCAACGGAGTTTCGCTGCTTGCAATGAGTTCTTCCAGTTGAGTGAGAATATGAAAAGCAAGTCTTCCATGCCCTGCTCCCAGTTCTAAAAAATAGATAGGATCTCCTGCATGATTTATACTTTGATCTTTGAGAAAGGAGAACAGCAGGCGTGCATAGATTTTCCCTACATTGGCATTGCTGGTGATGTGATGGGGTACTACGCCCTTGGTCCAGGCTTCAATACCGGATTCGCTGTAATAGTCCTGGTTGATTTTCCAAATACAGCTGGAGTAAAATGGTTCGTCTTTTTCTATGAGGTGCAGTCCTTGCATTTATTTTTTGATTTCGTTGTCCACATTGTACCCTGTGAGCGACAACTGATCAAACTTTTGAAAAGCAATTACCTACGTAAGCATTGAATGAATGGCTAAGATAAGGAAGATTATGGTAGTAATTAGGAATGAAATGGTTATGATGGTTGAAGATGAAATCCAAAATATGGGATTGTCTTCCAAATTTTTCTCCTTCCTTTCTAAATTAAATAGCAAATAATACCAACTTTGTTGGATAAATCAGGTTGATAGATTCGTCTGGTTTTTTACACCTGCAGATACCGGCGTTTTGTACACTAAAAAATTGATTGAATGAAATCTGCTTACATTTTTTTATTTGCCATTGTTTTGACATCTCTTGCTTGTAAGACAACTTCAGGCACTTCATCAACAGGCATAGGAGATGCAAAGGCTATTGCCATTGCGGATGATGTCATGAAAGCCATGGGCGGTCAGAAAAAATGGGACCAATTGCAATATGTATCCTGGACATTTTTTGGAAACAGACATTTGGTATGGGACAAAAAGAATGGTCTCGCCCGCATTGAAATGCCAAAGGATACCATGATTTATTTGATCGACCTGGAGAAAATGACCGGAAAAATTTCGAAAGGAGGAAAAGAAATCACTGACGCCACAGCACTTTCTGACGGACTCAAAAGGGCAAAAGGCATGTGGATTAATGATTCTTATTGGTTGTTTATGCCCTTCAAACTAAGAGATCCGGGCGTTAACTTAAAATACCTGCGTGAAGATACCACGAAAACAGGGGCTGCTGCCTCAGTACTCGAGCTTACCTTTAATCAGGTAGGCAATACTCCGGAAAATAAGTATGAAATTTATGTTGACAAAAACAATCTGGTAAAGCAATGGGCTTATTATAAATCTGCCGATCAGAGCGAGCCTCCAAGGGTGTGGCCATGGGACAATTATCAATCGTTTGATGGATTGCTTTTGTCCGGTAACAGATCTGACAATGCAGGCCCATCCAACATTAGGGTATACAAAAAGCTGGACGACGCAGTTTTCACTTCTTTTGATGCATTCGATTATTATTAAGATGAATGCCTGAATTACAACCATTTCATAAGCCGGAAGAAATTACCACTTCTGGATTTCATCCCGATAATCCGGCTGCTCCACCATACGACATGGATCTTCTGGTAAAGCAGTGCCCGTCTTTATCTAGCTTTATCTTGTCGCCAGATGGCAGAAACACCATAGATTTTGCTCTTCCTGAGGCTGTTTACCAGCTCAACCGGGCCATGCTGATGGCATATTTTGGCATCAAACATTGGGACATTCCTCAGGATTATCTGATTCCGGGCGTACCCATGAGGGCAGAGTACATCTATAGGATGGCGGACTTCCTTCAGCAAAATGGAATTGAAAAAAATGTAAGGGCCGTGGACATTGGCACGGGTGCAAATCTCATTTATCCCATCATAGGCAATAAAGCCTTAGGCTGGAAGTTTTTGGCCAGTGATGTCGACCCCCGGTCCGTGGAAATTGCCTCGGCCATTGCCAAGTTCAACGGCATGCAAAAGTCAGTTCTGGTGATACAACAGTCCCACTCCTCCCGATATTTTCAAAACATTTTAAAACATGGTCAGGAGTATACACTCTCTTTGTGTAACCCACCTTTTCATGCCTCAGCAGCAGAGGCCAAAGAGGAAGCCCTGCGCAAACAGCAAAACCTTGATTATAAGAACAAACAACTCAACTTCGGAGGCACAGCTTCAGAGCTTTGGGTCAATGGAGGTGAGCGATCATTCATTGAGCGTATGATTGAAGAAAGCATTGCATTTGCGCATCAAATTCGCTTTTTTTCAAGTCTGGTATCTAAAAAAGAAAACCTCAGCCCTTTGATTCAAAAACTAAAATCAGCAAAAATTGCCCGATCATGGATCATCAATATGGATCATGGGCAAAAGAAGAGCAGGATTTTGATTTGGACCTTCCAGAACGGAGAGAAATCTCAAGTCTAGCTGTAGGACTATAAATACTTATCGGAAATAGATTTGTCCACATAATCATTGTCAAAACTGCAAATATCTTCGTTAGAAAGCCTCGCCATGAGGGGCGTTAAAAATTCATCGCAAATGAATTTAGCTCCGAACTGTGACCTCTGTGTCACAGCTAAGACAAATGTTCTAGCGTATGCTCTATATGATCTTTACATTTTTGACTTCATGATTAAAATGGACAATCCATTTTCCGATAAGTATATGTTTTTGAAAGGGATGAGTATATTTACGTCAACCTAATTTTTCAACCAAAAGAAACATGTGAATGATGAAACAAACGATAGTTTCAAGCTTTGCCATTGCCCTGTTGGCCACATCTTGTGCAGCGCAAAAGCTCTCGGTACCCAACGTCGAGCAATTGAAAACCGAGGCTTCAAAATCCATCCAGCAGCAATATGACACCTACAAGGATGTCGCACTTGACATTTGGGGATTTGCAGAACTCGGTTATCAGGAAGTCAAAAGTTCTAACTTACTGCAGGATGTATTGAATAAAAATGGATTCAAAACAGAAAGTGGGGTAGCAGGAATACCTACAGCATTTGTGTCTTCCTATGGTAGCGGAAAACCGGTCATTGCTATACTTGCAGAATTCGACGCATTGCCGGGCCTGACTCAGGATGCTTCACCGGAGAAAAGTCCGGCTGAAGGCAGGACCAGTGGCCATGGCTGTGGGCATCATTTATTTGGTACCGGTTCTGTTGCTGCAGCCATTGCCATCAAAGAACTCATGGTTCAGGGAAAGATTAAAGGCACGGTAAGGGTCTACGGCTGTCCTGCAGAGGAAGGTGGCAGTGGGAAAGTATATTTGGTCAGAGAGGGGTTGTTTAAAGATGTTGATGTTGCTGTGCATTGGCATCCAGACGACATCAACGCTACCAGTTATACGAGTTCGATCGCCAATAAATCTGCGAAGTTCAGATTTTATGGTGTGTCTGCTCACGCTGCATCCGCTCCTCAAAACGGCAGGTCAGCACTGGATGCCGTAGAAGCAATGAATTATATGGTGAATATGATGAGGGAACATGTACCTCAGGAGTCAAGAATTCATTATGTTATTACTGATGGTGGTAAAGCGCCAAACGTCGTTCCGGACTTTGCGGAAGTCTACTACTATGTGCGTCACCCTGAGCGATCATGGGCGGAGAGTGTGTTTGAAAGAATTGTAAAGGCTTCCGAAGGAGCAGCATTGGGGACGGGTACGACAACAGATTATGAAATTATTGGGGGCACCCATGACTTGCTCATCAATAAAACCCTTGCAGAGGCCATGCAGGCCAATCTTTTGAAAATTGGCGGTGTAGAATATACAGAGGCAGAAAAAGAATTTGCTGCCAAAATCAGCAAAACTTTCATCGGCGAAGTGCCGGATGTGTCCAGAGCAGGCACTGTCATGAAGGCTCCGCACATCGAAGACAGCAGAGGATCTACAGATGTTGGGGATGTCAGTTATGTTGTGCCAACCGTCGGTATGCGTGCTGCCACCTGGGTGCCTGGGACTTCAGCCCACAGCTGGCAGGCTGTAGCTTCAGGAGGTACAGAGATAGGCACCAAAGGTATGATGGTGGCCGCAAAATCAGTAGCGGCTATGGCCATAGACCTATTCACCAATCCAAAGCTCATCGAAGATGCAAAAGCTGAATTGAAGGCATCTGTTGGTGATTATGAATACAAGGCCATGCTTGGGGATCGGAAGCCGGCACTTGATTACAGGAATTGATAAGCCGAAAAAAGTTTATGGCAATGCTTCGTCATCAAAATGAAGGATGTGGAGCAAACGATGGACAATCGGTGTGAAAAACACAGCGGTAAACGTCAAAAATGCAACGCCACTAAACAGTGCATAAAACGAAGAGAAAAGCTTTGCAGCATCACTTTGCATTTCTACCACAGGCCCCATTCCTGTAAGTATCATGCACGCCATATGAAAGCTGTCGAGCCATGACAAATGTCCGAAAGTGCGGTATCCCCAAACGCCTATGCCTACAGATATACTCAACATTATGAGGATAAACATTGTATAGCGAATCATTCGTAGTATGAATCGGTCAACAGGTAATACTGTTTGTTTGCGATGTTCGAGCTTCAACATGGTCTTATTTTTTGAAAGTATACGGAGGACTTCCCTTTACTTCATCGTACATACGCCAGAGGTATTCTGATATGATGCCCAAACTCAGCATCATCATTCCGTTGAACATAGTGATGAGTACCACCAATGTCGCCCAGCCCCTGATGGGAAAGCCGAAAAGCGTATTGTCTGAAAATATTTTTCCGATAAAAATGGCAACAATGGCCAATAGACTTAGGAGAAAAGTAATAAGTCCGACCCAGGTAATCAAGCGCAAAGGAAATATCGAAGATGCAAAAAAAGTATTGAGGGCAAGTGTCATTTTTTTGGAGAAGGTCCACCTTGATTTATGGTCAGCCTTCGGACGATCATAGCCTATAAAAACCATGGGTCTCCTGAGTTTGAGCAACTCAATAACCGGCGAAGAATTTTTCTTTGAAGCGTGATGTGTCAGGTAGTCAATTACAGAGCGATCGATCAGATATCCGTCAGAACCGCCTTTTGGAAACTTTATCTTGCTAAATTTCCTCATCAATTTATAATAATACGCTGAGAACAAATCATTGAGCCAGCCATCGTCGCGGTTTTCTCTGAAAGCGATGTTGATCGCATTTCCTTTCTCCCAGGATCTGTACATATCAATGATATTGGACACTGGCCTTTGACCATCATCAGGAACAGGACAAGCACAGGCCCCTCTGCAAACCTCAAGCCCAGCAAACTGTGCCATCGGGCTGGAATAGTTGGCATCGAGTCCGATTGCCCGAACAAATGCTTTTTCACTTTCCAATTTTTTAGCCACTTCGAATGAATTGTCAGTCGAACCATCGTCAATGATCACAATTTCAAAAGGTATGGAAGCTGCTTTAAGTCCTTCTTCCAGCAACTCTACAGCCCATTCCAAGCGGTCTTCACTTTGATAGGACAAGAGTATGATACTTAGCATTTTTTCTTCCGGCATGGCCATCATATTTTGCCTTTTGTGTTTTTATCGCAACTTAAATAAAATTACCTGATTTGACTGATAGATCGAAATGGCATCGCCTTCTCCCACAAATGAATACTTATTGTTGTCCATTTGATACGATGCAATAGGTGTATATTTCTCATATACCATTTTAATAGACTGATTATAAATGGTCTGGTCTTCTTTTGCTGTAAACGACCACGAAAAAGGAAAAATATTGAAAAGTACATATTCCGGAGAATCATTTTTTAACGAGGTCAAAACCTCTTGTGTGAAATTTTTAAAGACCGGGCTTTGATTGGCCAGCATGGACATAAAAATATGTTTTGTAGGCGCTTGCTTTTGAGCGTAGAGGTAAGCTTGAGGTTCTGAGCCCATGACGAGAAATTTATCCCCACTGTTCATTTGCTTTTTTGCATATAATGATAATGTTTTTATGGCATCAAATGGATTCTGATAATACAGAACATTGTATGCTTCGCTGTATTTTTCATTGAAATAATAGCCTTTTTGCCTGTTAAGATCAAAAAGGATGGTCAGCATGAGCAAAACAAAAAAAGTTGTACCGATCCACTTTTTTTGATTGGGCATTGGGAATAAAATGAAAGCCGCAAGAGCCAATGGTGGCCAAATCAACTGCCAGTATTGTCCATAAAATCTATACCCGGGAAAGATTGACAATAGCGACAATGCCAGATAAATTAAAATCCATACTTTGTTTTTGCTCATTCCTCTCAACAATCCTATGGCCAATGCCAGACCAGTCAACAGAAAACTTGCAAGCTGAAATTTAGTAATGTTTCCAAAAAAATAATTCAAATTCTGATATCTGTTCTCCTCACTGATTCCCCCTCCTGTGTATGAGGAGGGATAAGTTACCAGCCAAAAATAGGCATCTTCCCAAGAACCATGTATGGTAAACAACAGGCTGACCAGGATAGCGGGTACTAGAGCCCCAACAATAAAAATAGCCGGACTCTTCCAGTTTTTCCTTGCTGTTGCGGTACCTGTAAACCAAATGGTCACATGAACCAAAATGAATATGATCGAAGTTTGTTTTGTCAGGACAGCAAGCGAAAAGAATAGACCACTCAATGCGAAATTGAGTAGGGTAGGCCTGTCTCTGGTTTTCAAAACAAAATATAAGCTGGCTAAAAGTAAGGCATTTACAAGGTGCTCAATTTCAAATGAAAATCCAAGGCAAAACAAGTTCAATGAAAAGAAGGCATATATGGCTGAAGCTGCCAGCGATAGGGTGTTTGAGGCGTAGTACTTTACTATTAGAAAGACAAAAAGAGCGGAGATGGTTACAAAAATGAGCGTTATCATTCTGCCGCCAGCCTCATCAAATCCAAATAAAGCGCCAAATACTCCTGTGAGATAAAAGAGAACAGGAGGCTTCATTTCATAGAAGTCAATATATGGACGCATACCTGAAGTGGCTTGTTTGGCCAGGTATAGGTATGTTCCTTCATCCCTGTTCAATGGAATGTGTCTAAGGATAAGGCGGCTGATTGAGGTTGTTGCCAACACACTGAAGGCTAGTATAAATAATACCTTTTCGAGAATTCCACCGAGCAGATCGAATTTGGCTTGCTCCTTTGACATATCGTGTTCTTCTTTTTAATAATCACTTGATTTTGTTGGGAAATCCCAGTCTGCCAGGTGAATGATTACATTATGGCAAAGTTAATATAAAAACAAATTGATATATGAACTATATTTGTTCGCAGCATCACACTTCTAATGAATGATTTGATAATAAATTTTACGCCGACAGGAATGGTTCCTTCAAAAAATATGAATCCATTTGTACCCATAGAGGTCAATGAGATCATAGAGGAAGTTCACAAGGCGAATGAAATAGGTATAACCCTTGTACATCTCCATGCAAGAGATGCAGATGGAGCTCCAACTTATAAAAAGTCAGTTTATGGTCCTATCATTGAAGGAGTGAGAAGGCATTGTCCTGAACTGGTCATTTGTATTTCTCTCAGCGGGCGCAATTTCAACGAGTTCGAAAAAAGATCGGAAGCCCTGGAGTTGAAACCTGACATGGGGTCACTGACGCTCAGTTCAATGAATTTTGTACAGCAGGCAAGTGTCAATACTCCTGAGATGATCACTAAACTGGCCATGAAAATGAAAGAATTAGGCATCAGTCCTGAATTGGAAGTTTTTGATTTAGGGATGATCAACTATGCAAAATATCTTGCTTCAAAGGGGCTCATACAAACGCCCTTTTATTTCAATATCATTTTTGGTAACATTGCAGGTATCCAGGCAGATTTGAGCAGTATGGGCGTAGCGATACAAAACTTGCCGGAAAATAGTTATTGGTCATTTGGTGGACTTGGGAAGAGCCAGCTGACTGCCAACAGTATTGCGATAGCATCCGGTGGCGGAGTTCGTGTAGGCCTGGAAGACAACTTGTATTATGATAAAAACAGGTTGAAAACTGCTACCAACATCGAATTGCTTGAAAGAGTAAACAGACTTGCCGAAATGCATGAGAGAGCTTGCATGCCGCCGGCACAATTTGGTGCATTGGGCTTTTATAATAAGTACCGATGAAGATCAAAGAAAACTCGAGGGTAGTGCTGCTAGGCAAAAGTCATTATGCCCTCAGTATCATTTTGGATATGCTGCCAGATTTTGTGAACAAGGTCATCATTGTGCCCAACATCGATGATGAAGAAAATGATTCAAGATCCGTTCCATATAAAAATGAAAAAATAATAGATACGGTCATGTTTCCTGAAGATTTTAAACCTTCAGATGCGGACAAGTATTTCCTGGCATCTATTGGCAGGTCCCGAAGGAAGATTTTCAAATTTTTTATAGATGAATTTCAATTGAATCCCCAAAACTTTCCAGGACTTATTGCACCTTCTGCTGTCGTCGGATACGGTGTGCTTATGGGACTTGGTTTGCACATCAGCCCTTTATCAGTCATTGCCCCTTTCTCTTCGCTTGGTGATTTCGTTGTCATCAATCGCAACGTGAGCATCGGTCATCATACTAAGATTGAAAATTTTGCCACCATCAATCCGGGAGTAAATATCGCTGGCAATTGCCACATTGGAGCCAATGTGATTATAGGCATCGGTTCAACTGTGATTGATGGCATCACGATTGGTGAGAATACGATCATCGGTGCTGGTTCGTTGGTTACCAAAGACATGCCTTCCGGAGTGGTTGCTTATGGGAATCCAGCCAAAATCATTAGAGAAAATGGGTAAAAGGGCCATTGAATCCCAAAATTGATCGTGAGAAATTTTGATATTGATTGTAAGCAAAAAATCAAACCAAAACATTGCTTAGCTCCTTTAAAAAGTTGCGCCTGGTTGTGATAAGCTAATGTTATTTTTCTTATCAATGATCGATATTGAAATAGTCAGATTTATTTCCCAATCAGTCTAAGTATTGCTTGCAGGTCTTCTTCCAGCAATGTAAATTGTGGCACATTTGGTTGGGAGTGAGACGTCTTCTTTTTATCATCGGAACATTACTGAATCTTCTTTTACTTGGGTTTATGGCAGCCAACGTATGGTATGCCTATGAATCAAATTTCGAGCTGGAGGGTTATAGTGAAATGGGTAAACAATTGTTGTATGTTCTTCCCGGAGTCCTTTTGTTTATTACTATTATTTCGCTCTTATTGTGGGCCATGGGAAAGAAAACATTGGCCAATATATTGGTTTGGCTGATTGCGGGACCAATACTGATCGTCATTGGTGTCTGGGCCGGCACTACTCTTTTTTTGAGTTGGAATGGAAAGTTGTGATTATCTGACCATTGACTTTTTGGTTGATCATACTGGCCTTGTTGCTATCAGTTCAAATTTATGCTTGAGTTTAAGGAAAGGCCTTTCTATCATCATATAGGAGATGATGGCGAAAATGATAGTTAGTACAAGGGATAGATAAAAAGTCGAAGCCAGCGTTTTTGGAAAGGTTTCCTGTCGCAATATGATTTGCCCTGCAAACTCATTGGCCAAAATGTGATAGACATACAAGCCATAGGAACGCTTGCCCAGAAATACCAGGATGCCCACACTCAGCACTTTTTTGATGATCCTGGAATGGTAAACCGCAAGGAATAAAAAAGCTGTAGAGAAGCCAATGAGCAGGTAACTATACATGAGATCTGTTCCGATTTTATCCAAATTGGGAAGAGAGCAAAGTAGACTGAATGCTGCTATAGAAAGGAAAAAGTAGACAAAAGGACTTAATTTTCTAGTGATGAACTCAAAACCTCCAAAACCCAATACAATTCCAAAGGCCATAGATTCAAAGTGTGAAAAAGGCAGCACCCAAATGGCAGGATGTGCAAATGACTCATTAATCATCCAAAGACGTACCATGGTAAATGTCAAAAAGATCATGACAAAAAATACGGTTCGTATCCTGACACTTTGTTTAAGTAGGATCAGCATCAATAGAGGTATGAATAAGTAAAACTGCTCTTCATAGGTGATGGTCCATAAGTGTGCAGTGTACGGAATGGGGTTGTAACCTTGGAAGGCAGTAAAAAAGTTGTCTGTAAAGCCCAGTAATCCCACCACCCGCCATTGGTATTCACCAGGTAAACTGCCGTGTTCAAAAAGATAAAGGAACACCGTGAGACCTATGATAAAAAAGTAGAGCGGCCAGATCCTGCAAATCCTTCTCAAATAGAACTTTCTGAAACTGATTGTCTGGAATGATTTGTATTCCAACAACAAAAGACGGGTAAGCAAGAAAGCAGATAGGACAAAAAACAAGTCCACTCCAATCCATCCATAATCATGCAAGAATTTGAGTTCATGAATGGTGTTGAAATATGGGTGATGGTGGACAAAGACCAGAAGAAATGCGAAAAAACGCAGTCCGTCTAGTTCAGGGAAATAGAAATTTGATACAGCAACAGCACTAGCGGAATGTTTTTTTCCTGCCATTTGAATGCTTAAATATTTTGATATGTGACCATGGGAAGGTCTTGATCACAAAAATATATGCTATTTCATTAATATTCAAAGCATTAGGTGATAAAGTTTGAAATTTCGGTCAATTTCTACATTAATTAAGCATTGATGAAGGCAATTGTAACCATTTCATTATCAACATGAAGCTCTCAGGATCTTATATGTATTATTATAGTATTTATATTTAGGCAACTTTGCAATGGATTGGATCCATTTTAATTTTTTTGATTTGATAAAGCTTGTTGCAACTGTTTAAGGATGAAGTTTGCACCATTACTTTTGATCTCAAGCGTATTCTCTAAGAGTATCCCCAGCCTTCCTGAAGGCCAGCCCTTCCCTTTAAACCATATCAAAAAGGCTTCGGGTAAATCACAAATTAAAACACCCTGGTATTTACCAAAAGGCATCCTGGTACTCACTATTTCAATGAGGATTTGGCGGTCTAAGCCGTATTGCTCGAGGAACTTCAGATCTTGGTCATTCATTTGTTTCAATGGTGTTATTCATCGTCGATTTCTATAAATTGGTCTTATTAGTATTTGTAGAATTGATAGAATCGCTTTTAAATGGTAATTTTGAGACAAAATAGGGGGTTATCAAAAAGCAAAGTGTAAATTTTAAAGAAAAAATCAGGTCCCATTATGATTTTTTTAAAACAGCGATAGAAGATATCAAAACAACAGGGTCCATAGCTTCAAGCTCCAGATTTCTTGTTCAAAAAATATTAGACCAGATTCCATTTCAATCCATTACCAATATCGTAGAATTTGGAGCCGGTACAGGTACCATTACTTTAGGTTTATTGGATCAAATGTCTCAAAATCAGCATCTTTACGCATACGAAATTAATCAGGATTTCATTGTCTACCTTCAGGCCATCAAAGATCCAAAGCTGAGTTTGCTGGTTGAGGATGCAGGTAATATCGTGCATCGATTTGGTAAAAATTCAGTGGATGTCGTAGTATCGAGCCTTCCTTTGAAGAACATGCCTTTAGAGGTGAAAAAACGGATACTCATTGCAGCCCGTGAAGCATTGAAGCCAGGAGGTATGTTTATTCAATATCAATATTCCCTGGGTGATTTTGCCCTAGTGAAATCTATCTTTGGTGACACAAAACTGGAGTTTACTCCATTAAATATTCCACCAGCCTTCGTTTATTTTTCAAGAAAAACATAAGTCCTGCTATTTTTGAGCTGTTATTCTGGAAAATATGCACAATAATATTTTTGACTTCCTTCAAAATAGAAAGGCTTTATGGTATGCTTTTGCCCTGACAGCCCTTTTGTCTGCTGGCATGCATTGGAAAATCTTTTCCACAGAGTTGATGGGAAGGCATTTTTGGAGACAGTCTAAAACCTACATCAACACGCAGCAATTTTACAGAAACGACTGGAATATTCTCAACCCAAGGACCAACAACTGGAATGGCGAAACCAACATCGACCGCATGGAGTTTCCCATCATGCAATGGACCATGGCGGTCGCCCACCATATTTTTGGTGAAAGCATAACGGTTGCAAGAGTCTACATGTTTTGCCTGGGTTTATTGGCATTTGTTGGCTTTTACCTTTTGATCAAGGCCATCACAAATGACAGGACTCTGGCCTTCCTCTCAGCATTTGCCTTTTATTTTGCTCCGGTATTTTATTACTATACCATGAATCCTTTGCCCGATGTCTTCGCATTGACCTGCGCTGTTTTTGCACTGGCATTCTATTACAGATACAGCAAGAATATTGGCAAATCCCCATTGGTTGTGTCAGCAGTATTTACATCCCTCGCAGTTTTGGCCAAATTGCCTTATGTCCTGATAGGCGTCATTTTTCTATATGACTGGATCCTGGCACTCAGGGATAAGGAATCTGTCAAAGTCAAACAATTGTTGGTCCATTATGGGCTCGCCTTACTTCCTCCACTTTTGTGGTATGGGTGGGTCATTGGAGGATGGGGGACAACTACCATTGTGGGCGGCATTTTGAATTATCCTGCAAGCTTCACCCAAATTCTGGCTATCCTGAAGTACCACCTTTTGGTCATGTGGCCCGAAATCCTCATTGGTTATCCTTCGCTGCTGTTGTTATTGGTAGCGTTTTTTCAAATGCTGAAAAGGAATCTTCCCAATAAAAGAATGACAGGGCATGTATCGGTCTATGCCTTTGCCATCCTGGCCTACTTTGGGTATGAAATTTCCTTGATTGACGTTGGCCATGACTACTATATGCTTCCTTTTCAAATCCTTTTTTTTATTGGAGTGGCTTACGGCATCAAATATATGCTCGGCTGGGGGAGGAGTTCGCAGTTGGTATTGTTGGCCATACTTCTGGCTATGCCGGTGCATGCTTTCATGCGCACCAACAGATTCTGGTCCATTGAGCATACCTATTTCGACCGCCATCTTGTTTTGAATAAACCGGAAATACAAAAACTAATTCCACCTGACGGAAGATGCATTTACATCAATGATGTCAGCAATTGCATTTTCTCCTATGTTGTAGATAGAGAGGGTTATACCTTCAACAATGATTATTTGCCCGATCCCTGGATCACTGATATGGTACAAAACAAGAACGTGCGCTACATGTGGAGCAACAGTAAGCCTATCAACGACTCTATAAGTCTGAATCCGCACTTTGATGGCATTTTGTACCAACATGAAGGGACAATGTTGATTAAACTAAAGCCCTGATGTACAAAAGATTAAATATATCTGATGAAACCATAGGTAAAACAGTCGTTGCGTTGTTGACTTTGTGCGGGCTCATTTACATCTTTGGAAGAGCAGTATGGAGGCCCAACGATTACATGTACGCATTTGGCGGGGACCCTTATCTGATTTACTACAACATAGCCTACCACATCAAATATGGTACGGGCTATTATATGACCAATATGGCATACCCTCTGAAAGAAAATCCATTCATGTCCGGAGGGGAAGGAGCATGGGCTTTACTCCTGCTCGGATTGAAGAAATTGGGCATTGATCTTTCCGGTCAGGTCATTGGTTTTGTTCACGTTACCAAGTTTTTGGCCATTTGGGTAGCAGCACATTTTACGTACAAATCGCTGCGATTGCTCGACGTAAGTATGTGGATAGCTGCAATATTTTCGGTCCTGGTCGTTTTTTTAAATCCCATCATGCTCAGGATGTTTTCCCACTACGGGCTTGCATATCCCATGTTGATCCCAATGGCCATATGGTGGGTCATTTACAGACACCAAAATCATGCAATGGGTTTGATAGATGCAGGAATGTTTCTGGCGCTGATATTTTTCTCTTTCAACAATCCTTATGTAGGTTTTTCGGCTACTGCATTTGTCTTATTGTCGTCATTTATCTTGTGGTGGTTTTCTGATGGCAAGCCGGCGAAAAGAACTATGATGGGCGTTTTTGCCCTTAGTCTATTATCTGTGGTCATTGTGTATGTGGTCCTCAAAGCCACTGATCCTTTCTCGGACAGGGTGGAGCAACAGTGGGGCTTTTTTCACTACTTCGCATCTCCTGCAGGATTTATTGCCCCACAAGGTTCGCTTTTGAATACCTTGCTCAATAAGGCAGGCTTGGTAGTAAATGCGGGAGAATTTGAGCGCAAGCAATATTTGGGCATTACTGTTTTGTTGATACTTTGTCTTTATTTGGGGAGGGTAGTTTATACACTACTGACTAAAGATCACAAGGTTTTCAATTCAATGCCTGTGTTTTTTAAAACTGCACTTCTGGCTGCACTTTGTTTATTTGTATTTGCTGCGAATAAAAAGCTCATTCCACTCAATGAGGCGTGGGTTGAAGACCATCTCGGACCTTTGCTGATGTTTAAGGCAGTGGCCCGACTTGCCTGGCCGGTCTATTTTGTGCTTGCATTATTTGCAGTGTATGTCTTAAGCGAATGGACCAAGAAAAAGAGCACAACCATTGTAATTACAGCTTGTTCAATATTGTCTGTCATATGGCTAATAGATATAGGTACTTACATTAAGCCTAATTTTTTAGGTATTTATAACCCCAATTTTTGGTCATCTGTGGAAGAGCAAAAATTTCAAGGTGAGATGAAATCGGCAGGAGTAGATCTGGATAAATACCAGGCCATACTTTCTGTACCCAAGCTGGAATTGTGGTCAGATAAGTTTTTGAGCAAAGAGCATTGGGCTACTCAATTTCATTCGTTCAGGCTTTCTGTTTTTTCAGGGCTCCCTCTGATCAATGCCATGATGTCCAGAGCAGCTGTTGGAGTGACAACGAGTTCTATCCAATTCTTTTCTGATCCTGTCATTCAAAAAGAACGAGTTAAAATGTTTCCAAACGCAAAGCCCATCCTCCTTGTCCTGGGCGATGACTATCCAAATTTATATCGGGGAGAAGCCGGATTGCTTTCGAGGGCTAAGCTGGTATATAAGACCGCTGGATATTCGTTGTTTGAATTGCCAATTTCAGCCCTGGACAATGAAGAAGCCATCCATGCAGCCAATTTGTTCCGCTCTTCAGAAGACAAAAGACCTCCACTGTATCACACGGGTTTTGATAGAACAGGCAATGAAAAGGAGACTTTCTTTTTTGCTTCCCCAGCCCTCCGATTGCCGGCCGGATCAAATAAAGTGCTCAGTACAATCATACCCGTTGAAGCACCTTGCCAACTGCGCTTTTCTGTGTGGACCAACATCGACCATCATAAATATGGCATTGGTGATTGGGTCATACAGACCATTGATGGCCAAAACAATGTCATCAGCCATATCCCAATAGCTACCAGGGATGGCTATGAAATCCAGGATGACTGGGTCAGGACGGAGACGTTGTTTGATTATGCTCCCGGATACTTGATTGAGGCTCACCTGATATCCAATCAGGAATTTATCATTGATGACATGATCATTGATTATTCTACAACCAATTCTGTCGTGGATTCTATTCAATATCCATCATTTCTGTACAACGGTTTTAAAGTTCCTGTAAAGTGAAACTGTCAACCCTCATAGAACGCGTAAAATTGCATGTGTCATTTTTCCGAAGGGCAGTTACCATCTACAAGGTTCAGTCTCCATTTGCATATGAACTGATTTCAGAGGTTATACAATCGAGTGAAGTTTACTATGACTTCGCTCCCATTGAAGCCATGAGGAAGTTACTCAGAAATGATAACAGTCAAATCAATTTTCTTGATTTTGGAGCCGGCAACAAGTCAGGAAAACGGGTGGTTAGTGAAATTGCAAAAACTTCCCTTGCCCCATCGTCCCAAGGACAGATGCTCTTTAAATTGGTCAATAAGTTGAAGCCGCGAGTCATCATTGAATTGGGCACTTGTTTGGGCATCACTACTTCATACCTTATGGCGGCAAGAAAGTCATCGACCGTCTATACATTGGAGGGAAATGTGGACTTTCTAAGTATTGCTGAGGGAGTCTTTAGACAATTGAAACTGAATAATTATAAGACGATTGCAGGAAATTTTGATGATACGCTACCTGCATTATTGGAGAAATTAGAAAAGGTCGACCTGATCTATATTGATGGAAATCATTCTTATGACGCCACAATAAGGTATGTCAATTTGGTACTTCCAAAGATGTCAGAAGATGGAGTTATTGTCCTGGATGACCTCTTGTGGTCTAATGAAATGCAGCAAGTCTGGAAAAAAATTATCCAAAAAGAGGAGGCTGTTTTTAGTTTGGAAATCAGAGACTTAGGCTTTGTTTTTTTGAAGAAGACGCTTCAGCCAAAACACCTTTGCTTCATTTCTTACTGGTGTAAGCCATGGCAGTTAGGATTGTTTATGTAACTTTGGTCCAGCATGAAGCAGTCTGTAAGGAAAGAATCATTACTACACGAACTTGAAAAAGTAGAGCATCTTGCCAACACAACCAAATTTGGCAGACTGATCAACAATCCACTCAAATACATATTTGCCATCGGTCACCGAAGTTTGGTCTACCCAATTTCAAAGAATGATAGGATAGTCAAAAGGAAGTCGTTTTTTGGTCATTCACTACATTTGTCTTTGCCCGCCTCAGTGGATATTTTTCTTACAGGAGGCAAATCACATCCCAGTGAATTGAGGCTAGCGAAATATCTGATCAAAAACCTTTCAGAAGGCCAGGTTTTCATGGATATAGGGGCGCACATCGGATATTTCAGTTTGCTGGCAAGCGTTTTGGTTGGAGAAGGGGGTACAGTTTACGCTTTTGAGCCCACTGGAGGCACACATCAGCTCTTGATCGAAAATGCAAGATCAACTCCCTGCATAGAGGTATACCAAAAAGCAGTATACAATACCGTGGGTTTACAGAAGTTTTATGAATTTCCTCCCATTTATGCAGAATACAATTCCTTTGATGTCGATCAGTTCAAAGATGAACCCTGGTTTGCAGATTCAGGTGTTGAGGTGATCACAGTTGATACCACCAATCTTGATGATTTTATTAAAGAAGATAAGAAAAAGCCTGACTTCATAAAAATTGATGTAGAAGGTTCGGAAGACAAAGTCATCGATGGTGGCAAGACGTTTTTACAAACTTTTGGTCCAAAGATCATTATGGAATTTTTATCATCCGAAAGAAAAAATGCTGCACACACGAGGGCAGCTTCCTTGCTGAATGAGTGGGAGTACAAAGCCTACACCATCAATTACAAGGGCGAGCTTGATTTATGCTACGACATCACTGAGCACCTCGATTTTCTTGGTCTCGACTCCGATAATATTGTTTTTATTAAGGCTTAGGTCAGATGCGCTTGGATGTTTATCTGGTTGAAAATGGTCTGACACCATCTCGTGAAAAAGCCGGTCTGGCCTTGGAGAGATCCTTGGTATTTGTCAATGGTAAGCTCATAAGGAAGGCAGCTTATCAGGTGAAAGAAAACGACTTTGTTGCCTTGGCCAAACCACCGCTCAATTATGTGAGTCTGGGTGGCGAAAAACTTGAAACGGCATTCCATCATTTTCAATTTAACGTAGAGGGAAGACATGCTGCTGACTTGGGTTCTTCTACCGGAGGATTTACAGATTTTTTGCTTCAACATGGTGCTCGCTCTGTCCTTAGTGTGGATGTGGGCAAAAATCAACTCCATCCATCCTTGCGATCAAAAAAAGAAGTCATCCTCCTTGAGGAAACAGATATTAGGGATTTACATTCCATGGAATTAAGCCATGAAAAAATTTCTTTGGTTGTGATGGACCTGTCATTCATCAGCATTACAAAAGTGCTCTATCACATCACAGCATGGATCCAAGGATCTCCTTTTTTTGAGCCCAATGTAGAAATGATTGCCCTTGTAAAGCCCCAATTCGAAACTGCATTGCGAAGCCGGGCGAGGGGTGGAATTATCAGAAATGACCAAATCAGAGCAAAAGCTGTCGAAGAAGTCAAGAAATGTGCACTCCAACACAAGTGGGAATACTTAGGTTCTGTCCCAACTGAAGCTGACGGAAAAACCAAAAACCTGGAATACCTGATGTACCTAAAGCTGGACAAAAGTCAACTTTGATTTTCTTCTAGCTGATCATCAGATAATGGAACAAAGCCCCACCCAGATAACCCGCTAAAGCCAGCCAGCTGATTTTCTTGAGGTACCAGATAAAATCGATTTTAAGGATGCCCATGATGGCAACTCCTGCCGCACTACCGATGATCAAGCAACTGCCTCCTGTTCCGGCACAATATGCGAGGAAGACCCAAAAATCATGATCCTGAGGAAAAGTCTCGAGCGGATACATGGCAATACTTGCGGCTACAAGGGGCACATTATCCACTATGGCAGATAAAAGCCCAATGACCACATTGATAATGTAAATATTGCCTATCGAATTGCTGAGCCAATTGGCTAGATCCGACAGCACACCTAGTGTCTGCAATGCAGCAACTGCCAGTAAGATGCCGAGAAAAAAGAGAATACTTGGTGTATCCACTCTCCTGATGATATTGGATATCGAATACTTCTGTCTTACCTCAAAGTGCTGTTTTTTGTGCACAAGATCTGTATAATACCAAAGTACACCTAGCCCAATGATGATGCCCATAAATGGAGGCAAATGTGTCAGTGATTTGAAAATCGGAATAAAAATCAAAGCAGCAACCCCAAGAATTAATACATTCCTGCTGATTTCAGGTTTGATCGGATGCATCACCGCTTCATTATTTCCTTTCATTTCAAATGCCTGACCACCGCGGAAAGTATAAGACATGATCGCCAGAGGAATGGCAAGACTGAGAACACTCGGCAAAAAGATTTCTTTGATGATGTGGAGGGATGTAATCTGACCCCCAATCCACAACATGATTGTGGTAACGTCTCCAATGGGCGACCACGCGCCACCGGAATTTGCAGCAATCACCACAAAACTGCCTATGAGCCACTGGTCATCCTTATTTTTAAGAAGCTTTTTGATCAGCATGGTCATCACAATGGCTGTAGTCAAATTGTCCAGAATGGCAGAAAGGAAAAAAGTTACTATGGAAATGATCCACAACAAGCTGATTTTTGACTTGGCATGGATGCGATCTGTAATGATTTTGAATCCTTCATGGGTGTCAATGATCTCTACAATGGTCATGGCTCCCAATAGGAAAAAAAGGATACTCGCAATTTCACTGACATGACCTTCAAAGAGGTGATGCAAAACTCCTTCTTTCGTTTCATCTCCAGAGGTGGGAATGATGTCTTGCAGGACCACAACACCAACCCATAACAATCCACCCAGAAGCAATGCCGAAGCAGCTTTATCCAGCTTAATAATGTGCTCGGTAGCAATCAGTAAATATCCAAGGAGGAACAAACAAACTACGATGGTAATACCCATGGCTTTAGATTTTGTTATTTGAACTTCAAATACGGTGTCTGTTTACATTGCTCCAGTCCTGTAATTTAAAACAAAATTATGTTGATCAGTCATCACTCCAAAGATGTGTTAAATATTTATATTGTGTAAAAATGCACATTCTCTAAAGCTTATTCACATCCAATCAATTATACATATTACAAAATGCAGTTTTCTGCCAACCATATTGGATTGAGGCATCGTCTACCATGATGTCTGTTATATCTTTTATATTTGAGCATAAAGACCATACGTTTGAACAATTTTTTTTTTCTACTGGCTTTGATTTGGTGCCTGATAGCCCAAGCCACAACTGTAAGAGCGCAAGATTCCATCAGGCATGAACTTGCAGTGAATGCCACCAACCTATTGGCCAATATTTTTAGTCTCAAAAACGAGAATCTGTCAAGTCCATATGTGCTCAACTACAAGCTATTTCTGCCCAAAGGAACGGGTTTCAGATTTGGAGGTGGATTCTCGTACGATGATGACGATAATGGCAGTGTGCAGGGCGTGCGTGCCGAGAGCACATCCTATGACTTGAGAGCGGGTTTTGAAAAGTCAGTCAAAATCAGCAAAGGCCTTTATTTCGTGCCGTCACTTGACTTTCTATTTGGTGGAAAAACCGTCGAGAGCTCAGCCAACGGATTTGGTCTTACTACTAGTGAGTCAAAAATTGGTGCTGGTCCCGCACTGAGATTAGTTTATGTATTCAAAAGTCGAATCAGTCTTATGACAGAAGTGCCGCTCTATTATATAAAAACAAGTGGGGAGCGTGCAGAGTTTGATCCGGTACAAGGTCCTTCGTCAGTCAACTTTACCGAACAAAGTTTGATGTTGAATGAACCAAAAGTTTTATTTATTGGAATAACATTTTGAAAACCTGCCAATTGAAACTTTCGATAATACAAATCATCTTGCTGTTGTTTCCTGTCCTTCTGATGGCTCAGACCGACACTGCCACCGTCGAAAAAGAAACCTTTTTGTGGAGCTATAAAAAGGAAGTAGCATTCAACCTTACCAATCTTGCCCAGCGATTTGTTCCTCTGAATTTGCAGTCGTTTACCACGCAGCCTGTAGCCTTAAAAGCAAAATTTTATGGAAGAAAGTTTGGATTCAGAATAGATTTGGGTGCCGACGTATCCAGCAATGCCAACCCCACCATCAACCGCAATTCTTTCCATCTTTCACTGGGAATCGAAAGGAAAAAACCTGTGTGGAAGGAAAAATGGGCCTATACCACCGGCTGGATGCTTACGGTTGAACAAAGACAAGATTCCGGTATTGCCGGAATTCAGAAATTTTTTGGTCTGGAATACAATATCAATCCCAACGTACAGATCAATACAGAAACCGGTATCATCGTAGGAAACATATTCGACGATTTTGGCATCCTGTTCAATCCACCGACTTCTCTTTATCTCCAGGTAAGGTTTTGATGTGAATACCAGCTTTTGAGAAGCCCATCCTTTCAAATCAATTAAATCACCCTGGCGCTTACTTTTCTCGAAATTTCTGATGATTGTTGAACAGCCTGAAACAGAAAAGCCATAGATTCGCTTTTTTGAATCAAATACCTTATCCAATGACCCATTTCCCTTTTGCTCCGTTAACGTATATGCAAAGAAGAGACGCATTTATCCAATTGGTCGGCAGTGGAACCTACCTTTTTCTCGGCAACCATGAAGTTGCTTTCAATTATGAAGACAATACCTATCCGTTTAGACAGGATTCTACTTTTTTATACTTTTTTGGTGTGAACTTGCCCAATGTCTTCGCCGTCATTGATGCAGATAAAAACGAATGCATCCTTTTTGCGGATGACATTGATATCAATATGTTGATCTGGACTGGTCCGCAACCCTTGGTAAGTGAACTCGCAGAGATGGCTGGCATAGTCAAAGTTTTGCCGACTGCTAAGCTTCCTACGTACATTTCCAATAGAACAGCATATCTTCCTCCATATAGAAATAAGCACCTTTTATTGCTTTCAGAATGGCTGGGGTTGCCGGTTGCAGCCATTAAATCTGGACCCTCTGATAAGATGATAGAAGCGGTCATCCAGCTGAGGTCTGTGAAAAGTGACGATGAGCTTGCATTGATGAATGAAGCTGTTGACATTAGTGAAGACTTGCATTATGCAGTAATGCGTTCGCTGAAACCAGGAAAGTATGAATATGAAATGGTGGCAGTTGCAGAATCCGCGGTAAGAAATTTTAATGCCCGTTTTGCCTATCCTGCCATTGCCACCATCAATGGTCAGGTGCTTCACAATCACGAGTACCACCATCAAATGAGAGATGGCCAACTGTTTTTACTCGACGCCGGCGCTGAGCATGTGTCTTGCTATGCAGGAGACTTGACGCGTACTTTTCCGGTAAGCGGTAAGTTTTCCAACCAGCAAAAAGAAATTTATGATATCGTCCTGGATGCTCAGAATGCTGTTGTTGATGGTTTGAAGGAAGGCGTATATTACAGAGATATGCATCTGCTTAGTGCCACTGTGATTTTTGAAGGCCTCAAATCGCTTGGACTGACAAAAGGAAATACAGACGAAGCTGTAATGGCAGGGGCACATGCCTTATTCTTTCCACATGGTCTTGGACATATGATAGGCATGGACGTTCATGATATGGAAAACCTTGGCGAAAACAAGGTAGGTTACGGAGATGGCGTGACAAGGCCGACAGAGTTTGGATTCCGTTCACTCAGGTTGGGCAAGCAACTCAAAAAAGGGTATGTGCTGACGGTAGAGCCTGGTATATATTTTATTCCCGCTCTGATAGACCTCTGGAAATCTGAAGGCAAACATCCAGATTTTATCAATTATGATGCGTTGGAAGCGTACCGCTCGTTTGGGGGGATTAGAATTGAGGACAATTATGTGATTGAAAAGGAGGGCAGCAGCAGGATAGGTTACAATAAATTGGTCAATTCTGCCGATGATGTAGAATCGGCAATGGCAGGATAGACCCCAGAGCGACCCTGTAATATTCCAAAATAAGTCGATTCGGTCTTAAATCTTTGGTGAATAGTATTTTGCTGTTGACTTACTTTTATCTTAGCGGCATCAAAACAGCAATCCGTCATGAAGACAAAAGTAGCCATCAGAGGAGCAGAATTTTTTGCATTCCATGGATATTATGAAGAAGAAAGGAAGTCTGGAAACAAGTTCATCATTGACGCAGAGGTGAGTTTAAAAACCTTCGACAGCAATGACGACAACATCTATGGCACGGTGAACTATGAACAACTTTTTAATGTTTGTCACCAGGAGATGCAAAAAACTCAGAAACTTTTGGAAACTGTTGTTTTTAATATCATCACTAGGATAAAGAACGAACATCCCACAGTCATAGGAGCTAAAGTGAAAATGGAAAAAATTGGACCTCAGCTGGGTGGAAAAGTAGAGAAAGCAGTTGTTGAAATGGAATATTGACACACCAAAAGAGCAAGATTCTTCATCTATTAGATTGTGAAGATCATTTAATGGACGGGATTTTCTCAACTAAAGAATGACACGAGTTTGAATCATTAGAATCTAATGTAGCATGAAAATAAATCGTATATATAATTTTTTAATTCTTTTAGCTTTTTCCTTTCTGATCACTTCATGTAGCGAAGAGGTAAGAAGCAGTTTTGTTCCCAAGCCCAATGCTTTTGGAAAGCTCAATGATGTTGTTGTGATTGCAGATAAGAACCTGATGGAGTCAATAGTGGGGGATACGCTATCTTACTTTTTTGAATCTGCCTATCCCATTATGCCAACGCCTGAGCCCATGTTTGACATCAGGACCTTTTCACCTGAGGAACTGGAGGACAAAAAACTCAGAAAGGAGCTCCGCACATTTGTCATAGTTGCGGATGTCAACAATGAAAGCAGTCCTACCACTCAAATGCTGAGAAAAGATTTAGGTGAAGAGCGGTTTTTGAGGGCGAAAAGCCTGGACGAATTCAATAGTTCTGTTGGGATGGACAAATGGGCCAACGGGCAACTCCTGATCTATTTATTTGGGAGAGGTGCCAATAAGGTATGTCAGAGCATTTCACAAAATTATCCTGCAGTAGCTGCAAGAATCCACAAACACGATGAAGCTCAGCTAAAGGCCAATATTTATGCAGTCAAAAACAACAATGCCGAGCTGAATCAGGAAGTTGTTGCCAGATTTGGTATTGATTTTAATGTTCCTCCGGATTACAAAAGAGCAAACACTGTGGATGATGACAATATCATCTGGATGAAGAGAGACAAAAATTCGGTCGAACAAGATATCGTTGTAAGGAAATTCAAGTATACCGACCCTTCTCAGCTCAACCTGGACAATCTCATCAAAATGAGGGATGAATATGGGCAGAAGTACATACATTCCAGTACAGAAGGCTCATATATGAGGACGCACAGAGAAGTATTGCCGGTATATGATTATGAAGCCAAGGTGGATGGGCATTATGCCATAGAGCTCAGAGGAACATGGGAAATGACCGATGACTATATGGGCGGACCATTTGTATCTTTTGCCATTCTCAATGAAAAGAAGGGCGAGATTATTTTCCTCGATGGATTTGTTTATGGGCCCGGCTCTGACAAAAGAGATCTGGTCCAACAATTGGTGTATATATTTAAAAATGCCACCCTCGTGGATGTATCAGCTCCAAAATCATAATCGCACTATCTACAACTTATTGCGAAAATTCTATCGTTTGACGGCGAGACCATTATCTTTGAATCGGTCTACATAGAAAGATTTAAAGTGTCATCCATCTTAAAAGTTTTAAAACAATATTGGGGATTTTCCAGTCTGAGGCAACCTCAGGGAGAGATCATTGAATCCATCCTCTCCGGTAAAGATACCATTGCTCTTTTGCCGACAGGTGGTGGTAAATCCCTTTGTTATCAGTTGCCTGCATTATTGACCAAAGGAAAGGTGCTGGTCATTTCCCCTTTGATTTCGCTCATGCAGGACCAGGTCAACCAATTGGAGAAGAAAGGCATCCTGGCAAAAGCCATCTATTCGGGCATGTCAGCCAGCATGATAGATGCCATCCTGGATAATTTTGTGCACGGTCCTCTGAAAATATTATATGTTTCGCCCGAGCGGGTCCAGAATGAAACTTTTCAAACCAGATTCTACATGGCCAACGTTTCCTTTGTAGCCATTGATGAAGCACATTGTATCAGCCAATGGGGGCATGATTTCAGACCGAGTTATTTGCTGCTGAATATCCTCCGGCAAATCAAACCCAATATACCTGTGCTTGCCCTTACAGCAACAGCTACGCCACTGATCATCAAAGACATTTCTGATCAGTTGCATTTGGCTGAGCCCGCCATATTTTCAAAATCATTTGCAAGAGATAATATCAGCTTTGTCGTCATCCGCAACGAAGCAAGGCACGAAGAGTTGCTTAGAGTACTCAAGTCCATGAAAGGCTGTGGCATCATCTATCAGCGGAGTAGGGTGGAGTGCATGAAAACAGCCGAGTTGCTTAGGCAGAAGGGTTTTAGAGCACTGGCTTACCATGGGGGGATGAGCTCAGAAATGAGAGAAAATACGCAGAACAAGTGGTTCAACAACGAAGCCGAAATCATGGTGGCGACCAATGCCTTCGGAATGGGCATCGATAAAGGAGATGTGAGGTTTGTCATCCATCTAGACATTCCGCCCAGCATCGAAGAATATTACCAGGAAGCAGGGAGGGCAGGCAGAGATGGCCAGCCATCCTTCGCGGTGTCAATTGTCAACCACCGTGACATCATCTCTGCCTCAAAATCTATGGAAACGCAATATCCGGAGCCTGAAGAGATCAAAGATATTTATGTTAGCATTTGCAGATATCTCAGGGTGGCAACAGGAGGCGGTGCCGGCTCAGAATATTTCTTCGATCTCATCGAGTTCAGCAAAAAATACAAATTCAACACCTCTAAAGTCTATAATACACTCCGCATTCTTGAAAAACAAAAATGGTTGATACTGAGTGAAAGCCTTAAAGTACCATCAAGAGCTATGGTGGTAGCCAATCCGAGAGAATTGCATACGCTATACCCGGAAAATGACTTGCGGTATGAGGTACTTTCACAATTGCTGAGACTTTATGAAGGCATCTTCATCGAGCAGGTAGAAATCTCAGAGTCCATGATGGCGCGCTCTTTGGACATGCCCATTGACAAAGTTACCCTCATTCTGAGAATGCTGGAGCGCGAAGCCATGATTGTATATGACAAAAGTCTTGGTTTGCCGAGAATCAGCTTTACCATAGATCGTCCGGCAGACAATGATTTCAAAATCAATGAAAAGCTATATCTCTTTGACCGCGAAAATGCCCAAAGGAGATTGGATGCCATCATTCGATATTTTACATCCAATGAGTGCAGACAAGCCACAATTTTGAATTACTTTGACGAAGTGGGCAAACCTTGCGGGAGGTGCGATGTCTGCCGTGGTAGTCAGGACACCTCATACTCAAAGTCAGATTATGTGGCTGTACTGAAACAATTGGAAAAGTATCCCCAGACGTCAAAAATATCCGTTTTTCTCAATGCCTGGCCCCTCAATAAAAGGATGCGGATCAAAACCTGCCTTGAAGACTTAGCCAAAGACGGAATTGTTTCTCTTTCTGAAGATGGTACCCTGGTCAATCAGCTAAAGAAGAAAAATGGTTGAAAAAATAGCCATATGCCTGACCAATGACCTGGTCTATGACCAAAGACTTCTGAAAACCTGCAATGCACTTAGGAAACATTTCAACTTTGAAATACTATGTCTTGGTGTAGACAGAGGAAGGGAATACAGCGCTTCCGATGATGCTTTCGAGGCTTTTCGATTCAAAATGACTTTCAAAAAAGGGCCGCTCTTTTATCTGGAGTACAACTTACGTCTGTTGATAAGATTGTTGCGCCTTAGAAAAGAAATAAACAAGGTACTTGCATTCGACGCAGATACCTTGTTGGCATCGGGCGTTTTTTCATACATCACCCAAATACCTTTGTATTATGACGCCCATGAATGGTTTTCTGAAGTACCTGAGCTACAACAAAAACCTATAGTAAGAACCATTTGGGACATTATAGAAAGATTCGGCGTAAAAAGAGCCAAAGCTTGTTATACTGTTGGTCCAAAGCTGGCTGAAATATTCACTTCAAAACATGCGAAGCCTTTCCAATACATAAGGAATACTCCGTTTTTTAATGAACCGCCGCCAGTCCAGTCCAGGGCTAAAATGATATTGTATCAGGGAGCATTGAATGAAGGCAGGTGTTTGGGCCTGTTTCTTGACTTTGCTAAAAACCTTCCAGAATACAACTTTGTGCTGGCAGGCGACGGCGATATCGCAATGGAACTATCTGAAAGGATCCAAAAAGAGGTATTGATAAATGTACAAATGACAGGAAAACTTCCACCAGCTGATTTGAAAATCCTGACGCAACAGGCGACATTCGGCTTCAACGTCCTGGAAAACAAGGGTAAGAGTTATTATTACAGCCTGGCGAACAAATTTTTTGACTATGCTGCAGCCGGCGTGATCAGCATCAATAGTCCATTCCCGGAATACGAAGACTTGATACAAAAATATGACCATGCTTTCATGGTGGAGCCGCAGATTGATGCAATCACCAATCTCATTGTTGGTACTGGCATGGAAGAGCTCCGTTTAAAACAGCAAAATGGATACAAGATGATGCGAGATATCAATTGGGAAGTTGAATCCGAAAAATTAAAATTGATTTTTCAGTAAGCTAACATTGAATTACAACCAGTTTTTCTTTTTAAACCAAAGAATATTCAGCACTGTAATCAATAACATCACCCCCCAGGTTATGGGATATCCCCATTTGGATGTCAGCTCCGGCATATTGACAAAATTCATACCGTAGACTCCTACGATAAAAGTAAGTGGAATGAAGATGGAGGATAGGATGGTCAGGAATTCCATGACTTTATTCATTTTCAAAGAAATCATGGACAAGTACATTTCCCGTTGATTGGCATTGAGGTCTCTCAAAATGTCAAGTTGATCCACCACCTGATACATATGGTCCTGAAGGTCGTTGAAATATTTGATGTTGTCCCTCTTTATAAGATTGGATTCCGATCTTAGTAGTCTGGCTACTGCCTCTCTGGTTGGGACGATGTGTTTTCTTAAAGTAATCAGTTCATACTTGATGTCCTGTATAGCATTCAAATGGATTTGCTTTGGCGTATCCAGAATCTTGTTTTCTATCTCCTCAGTTTCCTTGTTGAAATATTCGATGTGTTCAAGATAACTGTCTATGATAAGATCTATAAGTGAAAAAGCAAGATAATCAGCGCCTTTTGACCTGATCCGTTTGGTTTGATCCTGCAACCTGTCTCTTACGGTATCAAATACATCTCCCGGTTTTTCCTGAAATGAAATTACAACATTCTCGGTCAATATAAAGCTGATTTGCTCATCATCGATGTTGATGTCTATTCCATCCTTTGTAATCACAAGCATTCTGAGTGTGAAGAAAATATAATGCTCAAACTCATCACTCTTTGGCCTCTGGAAGGTATTCATGATGTCTTCTATGGTCAAAGAATGTATGTTGAAATAATTGCCGATGCTTTCCACCACATCATTCTCATGAATGCCGTTGATGTTGAGCCAGTGCACCATAGAACCATCCAACTGATTTAAATCAGAAAGCTTAAAATTTTGTTCGTTGATGATCTCAGAACTGTTGTAAGATATACGCTCAATCGATGTAGTATGCGTTCTGTCTTCTCCAATATAAATGGCAGATCCGGGAGGAAGTCCTTTTTTTGATGCACGGGGTTTGATGTGTTTCTTCTTTGCCATAACAGATGCTTGATGCTGTAAATATATACTAATCGGAAAATGGATTGATTTTTTGGCAGCAATTTAGTGGTCAAATCTATTTTGGATTAATATTACTAAAGCTTTACAGTGCGTTGTGGTTCAATGACGAAAGCTTCTGGAGAAGGGTTGAACAAAACTTTGGCTGCTATTGCTTTTAGAATAAATGATGGAATATTGTAGATTTTGTCGGGATCTGTAAAATAAGATTTTATGAAACCATTAAAAACTTACGTCTAAAATAATTGTTAATTGGTCTATGCTGATATTGGATATGATCCTAAGCATCCTACATTTGATATAACTGAAGAATAACTTATGAAACAAGCGATTACGCTTATAGTATGGATTGCTGGTATACTTATGCTCCATGGCCAATCTTTCACCATCTCCGGCTATGTGACCGATGAATCTTCCGGAGAGACCTTGATCGGAGCAAACATCGTTGACGGAAACAACAGCGAAATTGGCACATCTACCAATACTTATGGGTTTTATTCACTAACCCTGCCTGCCGGAAAACACACCATCATAGCTTCTTACCTCGGATTTCAGAATGGAGTCTTTGAGGTGGACCTTAAGGAAAATGTCAAGCACAACTTCATCCTGACAGAAGGAATAGAAATTGAGGAAGTGGTGGTTACTGCTACAAAAGACGATGCCAGGAGAAATGTAGAATCAACTCAAATGGGAGCAATCGACCTTCCGGTGGAGGAAATCAAAAAGCTCCCTGTCCTCTTTGGAGAAGTAGACATTCTCAAAACCCTGCAATTGCTCCCTGGAGTATTATCAGCAGGTGAAGGGACTTCCGGATTTTATGTGCGGGGTGGTGGTCCCGATCAAAATCTGCTACTTTTGGATGAGGCAGTAGTTTATAATTCAGGGCACTTGCTTGGATTTTTCTCGGTTTTCAACTCAGATGCCATCAAAAAAACATCACTCATTAAAGGAGGGATGCCAGCTCAGTACGGAGGAAGACTTTCTTCTGTGATCGACATCCAGATGAAAGAAGGCAACAACAAACATTTCGCTGCTGAAGGAGGCATTGGTATCATCTCCTCGCGTCTGACTCTGGAAGGCCCCATCATTAAGGATCAGAGTTCGTTCATCATTTCAGGAAGGAGAACGTACGCGCTCGACCTTATACAGCCTTTTTTGAAAGGAGGTAACTTTGAAGGCACTAATTATTACTTCTACGACCTCAATACCAAGCTGAATCATAAGTTTTCTGACAAGGATCGTTTGTTTTTCAGTGCCTACTTTGGAAGGGACGTTTTCAAATTCAGCCAACCCAAAAGAGACTTTGGCTTTAATCTTCCATATGGAAACAGTACAGCGACACTCAGGTGGAACCATGTTTTCAGCGATAAGCTGTTCTTCAATGCTTCAGCCATTTACAATGACTATCAGTTTTCGTTTGAAGGAGGACAGGAAGACTTCAAATTCAAGTTGTTTTCTGGTGTAAAAGACTGGAATGGAAAATTTGATTTTGACTACTATCCCAACAACAAAAACAGCATCAAATTTGGATTGAATTACACTTACCATACCCTAACGCCCAACACAGCTCAGGCCAACAATGGTGATGTGGATTTTTCAACGGGTTTCTTGCCCAAATATGGCGATGAAACTGCCATCTATATACAGGACGACATCAAGTTCTCCAACAAGTTTTCAGTCAACATTGGCCTGAGAGGGGTCTTGTTTTCGCAGCTTGGCCCATATACGTCTAAAGTCACAGGTGAAAAATTCGATAATTTTGAAAGGGCAGTGACTTACAATGGCCTGGAGCCGAGGTTCAGTTTCAGATATGGGCTTTCGGACAATTCCTCGATCAAAGGGGGCGTCACCATGGCCAATCAGTTCCTTCATCTCGTGTCCAACAGTTCCAGTACATTGCCGACCGATATATGGGTGCCCAGCACGGAGACTGTCAAACCTCAGAGATCTGTCCAATACGCCATAGGATACTTCCAGAATGTACTCAACGACTCCTATGAAGCATCTTTCGAAACCTATTACAAGTCCCTGTACAATCAGATTGATTATGCAGATGACTATGTCAATGACATATCTAAAGAAGTGGAGGATGCATTTGTATTTGGTACAGGCAGAGCTTATGGGGCAGAATTTTTCCTCAAAAAGTCAAAGGGCGACCTCAGTGGCTGGATCGGATACACCTTATCTAAAACAGAACGATCATTTCCTGGTATAGAAGGTGGTCGGTGGTATCCCGCTACCTATGACAGAAGAAACGACCTTTCTGTTGTAGCCAATTACCAGTTGAATAAAAAAATTGAATTCAGTGCAGCTTTCATCTATGGAACAGGCAAATGGTATACGCCAACTCTCGGGTTTTTCTTTACCGAGCAAAACCTCAATACCTATTACGGACCCAGGAACAGCGAACGTCTCCCAGACTATCACCGAATGGACGTTTCCATGACCTATACCCCAAAACCTGACTCCAAGAAAAAGTGGCAGGGCTCATGGAATTTTTCTGTTTATAATGTTTACAACAGGAAAAATCCATACTTCATCAACTTTGAAACGGAGACAGATTTTGAGACGGGTTCATCTTCCATTACTGGCTCTCAAATCACAATATTCCCCATCATTCCTTCAATCACATACAATTTCAAATGGAACCAAAAATGAAAAAGTTAACCCATTTCATGTTGCTGATACTCCCCGCATTCATAATTTTTTCATGCGAACAGCCATATACGCCACCCGATTTTAATACCGAGCCGCAAATTGTGATCGAAGGATATCTTGAAGCTGGGCAAGGCGCGGGAATACCATATGTTCTGGTCACCAAAAGCCTGCCATTTCTAACAGAAATTAGTCCTGGTGATTTTGATATTCTTTTCGTCAGCAATGCTGTTGTCGCAGTCAGCAGCGATGGAAAGAAGGTGCCACTCACTCAGTTGTGTCTCAACCAATTGCCGGAAGAGCTTAAAAAGCAAGCGGCCATTGCGCTTGGCCTGAATCCAAACAACATCACGGCAAATATTTGTGCTTATGTGGACCTCTTACAACAGATCAAACCTCAGATAGGAAAGACCTACGATCTCGAAGTATTGGTGGACGGAAAAACCATTACTGCCAGCACAACCATACCCAATTATGTCGGCCTGGACTCGTTCCGATGGACAGACCTACCAGGTGAACCCAACGATACATTGGCACAATTGCTGGTCACCATCAATGATCCTCCGGGGAAAAACTATTACAGGTATTTTACAGCACAGGGTGACGAATCATTGATTCCTCCTTTTACCTCCGTAACCGATGATGTCTTTTTTGATGGTAAAGAATTTGAATTTCCACTCACCAAGGCCGAAAGACGAGGCGGGGATTTTGACCCCAATTCTTTTGGATACTATACCCGGGGAGACAGCGTCACCATCAAATGGTGTACCATAGACAAGGCCCATTTTGATTTTTGGAATACAAGAGACAATGGAGCCAATAGTGGTGGCCCTTTCAGCAGTTACATCAGGGTGAAGACCAATATCAACGGTGGACTTGGCATTTGGGGCGGATATGCGGTTGGTGTGACCAAATTGTATTGTCCGGAGAAGTAACAATTATCAAGACAGATATTAGAATTTGCGATAGGCATGTAAAATGCGTGATGGGTTGCGTATCTTCATATTGAAATTTACTAACCATTAACGTTTGATATGTTTACCAGAAGTTTATTGATCAAACTGACCTTGTTGATCTCGGTCCAATTCTTTGTTGATGTCAATATGCATGCACAGGCTAAAAAGCCGGCTTATGCCATTGTGATACATGGAGGTGCAGGTGTCATCACCCGACAGAACCTGAGCCCGGAAAGAGAAAAAATGTACATATTGGCATTGGATTCTGCTGTTTCCATAGGGGAAAAAATTCTGGCCAATGGAGGTACTTCCCTTGAAGCGGTTGAAAAAACGATACGATTTATGGAAGACAGCCCTTTGTTCAATGCCGGAAGGGGCGCAGTTTTTACCAACGAGGGCAAAAATGAACTGGATGCCTCCATCATGATGGGCTCAGGTGAGATGGCCGGATCTGTAGCAGGTCTGACCAATGTGAAAAATCCCATCAGTGCAGCCATTGCCGTGATGACAAAGACAAGCCATGTCATGCTTGCAGGGAAGGGCGCTGAAAAATTCTGCGCTGAAGCAGGTCTCGAAATAGTAGATCCTTCTTATTTCTATACGGAAGCACGTTACAATGCCCTGCAAAAAGCACTAAAAGATGAAAGTGACAATCCCGATAAAAAGCGTGGAACCGTAGGTTGTGTTGCACTCGACCAGTTCGGCCATATTGTTGCCGGTACATCTACGGGGGGTATGACCAATAAAAAATTTGGAAGAGTCGGAGATGCTCCTATCATTGGTGCCGGGACATATGCAAACGATGCTTCGTGTGGTGTTTCCTGTACAGGTCATGGGGAGTTTTTCATCAGACACACCGTGGCCAGAAACGTGGCGGCCATGATGGAATACGCAGGAAAATCTTGCCAGGAGGCAGCTTCATACATCATACACGAAGAATTGAAGAAAGTCAAAGGTGAAGGAGGCTTGATTGCATTGGATAAAGATGGCAATGTAGTCATGGAATTCAATTCTGAAGGTATGTACAGAGCATACGCCAAACCGGGTGAGAAAGTGATTAAAATATTCAATGACTGATATACTTATCGGAAAATGGACAAATCTATTTCTGATAAGTATATGATCATGGTCATATTTCAATAGTCAGCTGTATTGTACTATTGCATAAATTGAATTGAAAATGTTGAATGCAAATAAAATTGCCGGACTGATTGACCATTCTATTCTTCATCCAACAATGACGGATGATGACTTAAAAGCGCATTGTGCTATCGCTGATGAATATGGCGTTGCAACGGTGTGTGTGAAACCCTATCACGTGGCGATGGCCGCTGACCTTTTGGCTTTAAGCGCTGTAAAAATATGTGCGGTCATAGGCTTTCCTCATGGAAACAACACCATTGCCATGAAAGTCGCAGAAACAGAAGAGGTGATATCCAATGGCGCACAAGAAGTGGATATGGTAGTAAATGCAGGCAAAGTGCTCCAACATGACTGGGCCTATGTAAAAAATGAAATCGAGTCCATTAACAAAGCCTGCGTAGATAGGGGCGCAATATTAAAGGTCATATTTGAAACCGATTTTATCACTGATGAGCTGCTCAAAATAAAGCTGTGCAATATTTGTTCTGAGGCTGGAGTGGCTTTTGTAAAAACGTCAACGGGTTTTGGTTTTGTAAAACAGGCTTCTGGAGATTACAATTACAAAGGGGCTACATTGGAGGATATCAGACTTCTGAGACAGCATTGTTATCCTAAAGTACAAATCAAGGCTTCCGGGGGCATCAGGGATTTAGATACACTGATACAACTCTATGAAGCAGGAGCTACCAGGATTGGGACCAGCTCAACCGTACAGTTGGTCGGAGAAGCCCGGCTCAGATTCCCGGAACATTAATTTCAATTGAATGTGGAAGGGTATATAATGCTCTACCAAATAATTAACAAAAAAAAGAGGCCAGACATTAGCCTGACCTCTTTTTTATTTATCAAAACCAAACGCTTTTAACCATTTAGTTTTTCTCTGATCTCATTCAGTGCAGAACCAGACCTCACCCATCCAATTTGGGCATCGTTGTAAGTATGGTTCACAGTGATGATGTCTTCAGTACCGTCAACGTGGCTTAGTTTGATTTGTAAAGGAACACCTGTTGACATATGATCAAATCCAAGGATTGAAATTTTATCATCTTGTCTTATCAAATCATAATCAGCAGGATTGGCAAATGTCAAAGCCAACATGCCCTGCTTTTTAAGATTGGTCTCGTGAATCCTTGCAAATGATTTAACAACTACTGCCTTTACACCAAGGAATCTTGGTTCCATTGCAGCGTGCTCTCTGGATGAACCTTCGCCATAATTTTCTTCACCGAATACGATGGTACCAATTCCATTGCTCTGATAAGTTCTCGCAGAATCAGGCACGGCCATATATTCGCCGGTTGTAAAGTTGATGACCTTATTGGTTTCGTCATTGAAATAGTTGACTGCACCAATCAGACAATTGTTGGAAATGTTCTCGAGGTGACCTCTGTAGGTCAGCCATGGACCTGCCATAGAAATATGGTCGGTAGTACACTTACCTTTTGCCTTAATAAGGATGCGCATATCCTGTACCTGATCGTTGGTGATGGGCACAAATGGTTGCAACAATTGAATTCTGTCAGAAGCCGGATCGACTTTGATTTCGACACCACTACCATCGGCTACCGGTTCCTGATATCCTGCGTCTTCAACAGCAAATCCTTTAGATGGCAACTCGTATCCGGTTGGCTCTGCCAGCATGACTTCTTCACCTTTTTCATTGACAAGTTTGTCAGTAAGTGGGTTGAAGTCCAATCTTCCGGCCAAGGCTACTGCAGTAACAATCTCCGGAGAAGCTACGAAAGCATGGGTATTTGGATTGCCATCAGCTCTCTTGGAGAAGTTTCTGTTGAAAGAGTGAATGATGGAGTTCTTTTCTTTCTTGTCAGCTCCTGCTCGATCCCATTGTCCGATACAAGGACCGCAGGCATTGGAAAAGACAGATGCTCCAATTTGCTCAAAAATATCGATAAAGCCATCTCTTTCAATGGTGAATCTTACTTGTTCAGAACCTGGAGTGATGGTAAATTCTGACTTTGTTTTAAGGTCTTTATCTATGGCTTGTTGTGCGATAGACGCAGCTCTTGAAATGTCTTCATAGGAAGAGTTGGTACAAGAGCCAATCAAACCTACGTCGATCTTCACCGGCCAGTCTTTGCCTTTGAGCACTTCCTTCATTTGTGAAATAGGTGTGGCCAGATCTGGTGTAAATGGTCCGTTGATGTGCGGCTCCAGTTGGTCGAGATCTATTTCTATGACCTGATCAAAGTATTGCTCAGGGTTGGCGTACACCTCTTCATCACCTGTCAAATACGGAGCGATGCCATCTGCCAAGGCAGCAACTTCAGCCCTTCCAGTGGCAGCAAGATATCTGCTCATGGATGCATCATAACCAAATGTAGAAGTGGTTGCTCCAATTTCAGCACCCATGTTACAAATGGTGCCTTTTCCTGTACAAGAGAGGTTTTTAGCACCATCTCCAAAATATTCCACGATTGCTCCGGTACCACCTTTAACGGTAAGGATTCCGGCAACTTTTAAGATGACATCTTTAGGTGAAGTCCAGCCACTCATTTTACCGGTAAGTTTTACACCGATGAGTTTAGGCATCTTCAGTTCCCACTCCATGCCTGCCATCACGTCAACAGCATCAGCACCACCAACGCCAATGGCAACCATACCAAGACCGCCTGCATTGGGTGTGTGAGAGTCAGTTCCAATCATCATTCCTCCTGGGAAAGCATAGTTTTCCAAAACTACCTGGTGGATAATACCTGCGCCCGGTTTCCAGAATCCGATGCCATATTTGTTGGAAATTGACTCGAGGAAGTCGTACACCTCTGAGTTGATATCTAGAGCGCCCTTCAAATCTACTGCTCCGTTGACCTTTGCCTGAATCAGGTGGTCACAGTGAACAGTTGAAGGAACAGCTACCTTTTTTCTACCACAGGTCATGAATTGCAGTAAGGCCATCTGAGCGGTGGCATCCTGCATAGCTACCCGGTCAGGAGCAAAAAATACATAATCTTTACCTCTATTGTATGCCTGCACCGGTGAGGAAGTATGAAGGTGGGCATAAAGGATTTTTTCCGCTAATGTAAGCGGCCTGCCAAGCGCAGTTCTGGCAGCATCAACCTTCGCAGGCATGGCTGCATATACTGACTTGATCATTTCTAAATCAAACACCATACATAGATATTTTTGTAATTCAAATGAAACAGTTAATTGGGTATGCAAATGTAACTGTTTTTATAATGAAAAAGGCAGTAATAATGTTTTTTGAAACACTAATTACTGCCTTTTTTGTGAAATGTGAAACATTCATTTCAGGTCATTTCAGGTGTATTTTGCACTTAACCTTTGGCATAAAAAAGGGTCTCCATAAGGTGTAAGTTACCAATAGCATCCAACACAAAAGTAAAGGTTTTTCTCAATTCTTCTCTCTAATATTACGAAATTGATAAATGTAGTAGAGTTAATTATTTTGTATAATCTTCAAACCAAATATTATATTTTGGTGTGGTTAAAAACAGCTTTATTAGTTTTTATTTTGATGGTAGAATTTAAGAGTTGAAAAGTTTTTATCAGGGAATTGTCCGTATATTATTTTTTAAAACAGCTAGTTGATGTACATGGTTGGATTAAATTTTATTTGTTTTCTGTCTCAAAACTTATCTTCATTACATTAGTACCTCAAATCATAATGAAATGAAGCATCATACATTTTTACTGGACTACAAGGACGGGCGTAAGATCTTTTTCAACCATTGGACAACTGAAGGTGAAAAAAAAGGAACCATCATCCTGGTACATGGACTTGGAGAACACTCTGGACGTTATCATCACGTAGCTGAATTCTTTACATCTAAAGGTTTTGAATTCCTGGCACCGGATACTTTCGGCCATGGGAAAACAGAAGGCCCGAAAGGGTATACCAAAAGCATGGAAGACTACCTCGATCTCATCGATTTTACGCTTGAAAAATGTGGGCTAAATGACACAGGACTTCCCAATATCCTATACGGTCATTCCATGGGAGGATTATTGGCTTTGATGTATGAGCAAAAACGGAGGGGCAGTTTTTCTGCTATGATGATAACTTCTCCAGCCTTGGCTCCTGGATTTAAAGTGCCCGCCCTTAAACTTTTGGCGGGTAAGATAGGCAAAGCCATCATGCCTTCACTCACCCAGCCAAATGGCCTGGAAGTAAGGCATTTGTCACACGATCAGAATGTCATCAATGCATATCTCAATGATCCGCTGGTCCATGATAAACTTTCTGCTCTGGTCGGAATGGGAATTCTGGAATGGGGAGAGTGGTATCAAAACCATGCAGAAAAGATTGCTGTTCCGACATTGATCATGCAAGGAACAGAGGACAGAATTACCAACTTCAAGATCAATAAGGAAAAGTTTAGTCAAATGGATGGAGATATCCAAATTGTCGAGTGGCCCGGATACTTTCATGAATTGCACAACGAGGATAAAAAGAGGGATGTATTCGATAAAATGTACGAATGGCTCTCAGGAATTTTGAATAAGGTGTAAAATGAAGAACAAATAAATTTCGTTGGACTTTAGAAATGTATTATTTACAGTTTATTCAGTAATATTGCCAACTCAATGAGTAGTCGATATAGTCACAATTTTTTAATTAATTATCAGGCAAAGTCACATTAAATGAAAGTTATCTGGATTTTTGGATTAGCGTTATTGATGTTTTCATGTACATCAGAAAAATCCGCCGACAGCAAAATCATCACAAGAAGTTACAGCAAAGCAGAGGTCGATTCTATGGCCGCACAAATCATTGGTCAGGTCAAGCCGGAGATGACCCCCGATTTTGAAATTGATTTATGGGCAGTAGATAGCCTTTCACGAGACCCGATCGGTATAGATATGGACAATTTCGGAAGGCTTTATTACACCAGAACCGACCGACAAGCAAACAGTGAATTTGACATTCGTGGACATAGAGATTGGGAAACCGATGCCATTCGTTTTCAGACGGTTGAAGACAGAAGGGAATTTATCCATAAGGAGTTATCCAAGGAAAATTCTGACAAAAATGACTGGCTGGACGACGTCAATGGGGATGGTTTCAGGGATTGGAAAGACCTTACGATTGAAAAGAACCAATTGATCCGGTTGGAGGACAAAGACAACGACGGAAGGGCAGATTATTCTGTAGTTGTAAGCGAAGGCTACAATGACGAGATCTCAGATGTCACCGGTGCTATTGCAGTCGAAGAAGACAATATTTTTCTTGGGGTAGGCCCTGATATGTGGAGGCTCAAAGACAAAAATGGAGATGGAGTTGCCGATGAGCAAGAATCAATTGCCCATGGTTTTAACGTCCACATTGGTTTCAGCGGTCATGGTATGTCAGGCGCTATTATGGGCCCCGATGGTAAAATTTACTGGGGCATTGGTGATCCGGGTTTTAATGGAGTTGACAAGGAAGGGAAAAAGCATGATTATGCCAATATGGGTGTGATTGTACGGAGCAATCCGGATGGTTCTGATTTTGAGGTGTATGCTTCTGGTTTGAGAAATACCCACGAATTTGTTTTTGATCAATATGGAAACATCATCAGCGAAGACAACGATGGTGACCATAGAGGTGAGAGTGAACGATTGGTATACATTACTTATGGTTCTGATTCCGGCTGGAGGATCAACTGGCAGTTTGGGAAGTACAGAGATCCAAAGAACAACACTTATAAAGTTTGGATGGATGAGAAGATGTTTACACCCAGATGGGACAAACAAGCAGCATACATAACTCCATGTATCCGAAACTATGTGAATGGGCCAACAGGTATGCTTTACAATCCAGGCACAGCTTTGAGTGAGAAATACAACAATACATTTTTCCTTGTGGAATTTGTGGGCAACCCGGCAAATTCAGGAATACACGCGTTTAAATTAAAACCCAAAGGAGCAACTTTTGATTTCGACAGCGATGAGAAAGTGCTGAGCAATTTTCTTCCAACGGGCTTGAGCTGGGGGCCAGATGGCGCCATGTATGTCGGCGACTGGGTCAATGGCTGGAACTCCAAAAACCAGGGAAGAATCTGGAAATTTGATGTACACGAGGCGCTGAGAAACCCATTACGTAAGAAAACAAATGAACTTCTTAAGGCAGATTTCTCCAAAGTGGATCTGCAAACCCTAGGAGAGTATCTTACTTATGAAGACATGAGAGTGCGCCAAAAGGCACAATTTGAACTGGTAAAGCGTGGGGACGAAGGTATGAGCGAGTTCAAAAAGTATTTGAGTCAGGGCGAATCACAGCTGGCAAGAATACATTCCATTTGGGGTATTGCACAAATGGCAAGATCCCAAAAAGACAAAGCAAGTGGATTAACTACAGTTTTAACCGATGCCGACGAAGAAATCAGAGCTCAGGCAGTAAAATGGCTGGGTGATATCAGGTATGCAGAGGCTGCACCCTCAATAATTCCCATGTTGAAGGATTCTTCAGCCAGGGTAAGATTTTTTGCTGCTGAGGCCCTTGGTAGAATGGAACATGCCCCTGCATTTGAAGGTCTTGTAGAATTGCTTGCTTCCAACAATGACGAAGATGCGTATATCAGACATGCCGCCAGTCTTGCATTGGCTTCCATTAAAGATGCGACAAAATTGGGCGCACTTTCCAAACATCCTTCTTCTTCAGTAAGAATGGGTGCTGTTTTGGCATTGAGAAGAATGCAGCACAAATCGGTTGCCTCATTTCTCAATGACGCGAATGAAGATATAGTTACAGAAGTTGCGAGAGCCATCAACGATGATCATTCTATTGTAGATGCCCTTGATGATTTAGCGGCTCTGCTGGGAAAAACCAGTTTTTCAAATGAGGCATTGATCAGAAGAGTGATCAATGCCAACAACAGAGTTGGAGACGATGCCTCAGTAGCCAGACTTATTGCATATGCAAAAGACAAGTCAAGACCTGAAGCGATGCGCGTTGAGGCTCTTGCGACTTTGTCCGTGTGGGCCGAACCTTCGGTATTTGACAGGGTTGATGGCCGCTACAGAGGGGTGATTACCAGGGACCTGGCCAATATCCAAAAAGCCATACAAAATGATGTCATTGCTTTGTTGAGTGACGTATCACCCGCATTGCGAAAAGCAGCTTCACTTGCTTATGGAGACTTGCAGCTCAAGGGCGGTGATGATAAAATGTTGGTACTTTTAGCCAAGGATAAAGATGCCGCAGTTCGTGGAGCGGCTTTCACAGGTTTGGTGAAAGCAAAGTCAGAAAAAATCCAGGATGCTGTGACCATGGCCATCAATGACAAAGACGCTGAAGTGAGAAGCCTAGGATTGGAACAGGTGACTTCTCTTCCAATTGACGCCACGGTCATGCAATCCTTGTTGGAAAAGGTGGTAGAGAACGGAAGCATTCAGGAACAACAAACAGCCATATTGGGCTTAGGGAAATTGCCGGCGGCTCAGGCACAGGCAAGCCTTGAAAAATATATAGCCGCCGTCCAAAGTGGAGGAATTTCTAAAGGCTTATTGATTGAGCTCCAGGAAGCTGTTGACACCAGTGGAATCGATGCGCTCAAAGAAAAAGTAAAAATGCTCAAGCCTGCAGAGGAAAATTTGACTTCCATTGCAAACTTTGAGGATTGTCTGGAAGGTGGTAATGCTGAAAGAGGACGAAACATCATGTACAGAAACCAGACGGCTCAATGCGTGCGTTGCCATGCAGTCGGAGATTATGGTGGAAATGCAGGTCCCAATCTCAGCGGAGTAGGAGGCAGGCTATCCAGAATGGAGTTGCTGCAATCATTGATTGAACCAAGTGCTGTCATTGCTCCGGGATTTGGCTATGTTTCTCTTGACCTTAAAGATGGCTCATCTGTTGGGGGAATCATGGTCAATGAAGATCAAAAAACCATTACTCTGAGAGAAGCTGGAAAAGACGATATGGTGATACAGAAAGAGAATATTATTGACAGAACAAATGGCGCATCCAGCATGCCTACCATGGGCCCCATTTTATCGAAAAGAGAAATCAGAGATATTGTCGCTGCGCTGGCTGAATTGCAACAAAGCGAACTGGAATAATTTTTATATAATTACTTAGTTGATGTAGGATTCCAGCCGGAAAATACGCGATCTATGGTGTATTTTCCGGCTTGTTTTTTTGAGAGGATGTGGACCCAATCGGGCCTTTTCCCCAATCCGTTTTCACCATACTCCGCATAAAAGGCAGTCTTACGATTATTGATGTCGTTCCAGTCATCCCAAACATTAGGATGCAGGTCAAGCAAATATTGACAATCTATGAACACTGTTTTTGCAAAAGCCCTCCAGGGCCGACCCAAATAGACGTTTTTTACGCCGGATGCTGCGGTGATTGTACACTTCATAAAAATAAAACCAAATTTTACTGACGGCGGCGTCGAGGCAGCTGTGATATATGAGCTTGATTTTGATTGGATTTCGCAATTTTGAAACCAAACTGTAGCACTTCCAAAGATGAAGTCTGTAGTTCCGCTGATGTAACAATTTTCAAAATAGTGCCTCCTGTATTCTCCATTACAATATACTGTGTCCTGGTGGCCCGTTATTTTGCAGTTGAGGACTGTGATTCGATCACCCGTAAGCGAAAGCGCTATGGCCTGACCAACAGGACCGGCGTCATTGGTGATGGTCAGATTTTTGAGGACAACATCATTTGCCTCCACAGAAAGTGTTGGGGTATAAAATGTACTGTTTCTACCTTTGTTGATGCCATTAAAATGGTCGCTGTAAGTGATGATGGTTTCTTCCATGCTTTCACCTTCAAGCCTTAGTCTGGGATTCCATTCGGGTATGATTACCTTTTCATTATAAACACCTTTCTGAATGTATATGACAATAGATTGGTCAGGAAACGCTTTAGCAGCCTCAATTGCAGATTGTATGGTTGAAAATTCTGCACCACTTCCTTTTCCAACCACCAAAAGTGTTTTGTATTGTCCCCAAAGACTGGGGCAAATCAAAAGATATATTCCAATCAATGCAATATAATTCTTCAATTTACACAAAATCAATTCATTTTCATTTAGCATTTAAACCAATTTAGTTTCTTAAAAAACGATTTGATTTGGCGTTAAACTTTTAATTTGATGTGGGTTCAGTATAAAATTATGATATACCTAAATGTTTTCCAAAGTTAACTTATTGTAAACAATTGATAGAAACAAAAAAAATCAATATGTAATCACTTAATTTTGCGCAAATTTTTATCATGGGTTTACAGTCGTTTTTAAGATCATTTATTTCCAGAGATTATATTTTTTATTCTTTGTTTGATAAGTTGGCAGCGGAAATCAAAGGAATGGCTTCCAATTTACGGGATTTATCTTTTGAGAGTAATATCGATAACAGAGCAGAAATTATTGCCAAGCTTAAAGATTCTGAAAAGAAAAATGATGTACTTGCTTCCAGCATTTTTAACGAATTAAGTGGAAATTTTATAACGCCATTTGATAGGGAAGATATCCATGCTTTGGCAACATCGCTTGATGATATTTCTGATAATATATTCATTGCTTCAAAAAAGATGCTGCTGTATCAATTCAATCCGGTTACTCCGGAAATTCAAAAAATGGCGGATCTAATTCTAGAAAGTTGCCATCAGGTAGAGAGAGCAGTGAATGAGCTGAAAAATATGAAAAATCTCAAAGTAATGACCGAAGCGATCACACTCATTAAAGAAATAGAAAGTAGAAGTGATGATGTATTTGATGCAGCCATTGCCAGGTTTTATAGTGATGATTCTATTGATGCCAAGGAAATGATCAAAAGAAAAGAAATATTCTCAAAACTTGAAAGCGTAAGCGATAAGTGCGAAGATGCAGCAAATACTGTTGAGTCCATTATCATCAAATACGCATAGGCTTTTTAAATAACAAACCAACTAGATAAAAGCTATAAAATGAGTCTGATAGTAGTCATCATAGTATTGTCCCTAATTTTTGATTTCATAAACGGCTTTCATGATGCTGCGAATTCAATAGCAACCATCGTCTCAACTAAGGTCCTTACTCCTTTTCAGGCAGTTGTTTGGGCAGCATTTTTCAATTTCGTTGCTTATTTTATTTTTTCTGACCATGCTGTAGCCAATACGATTTCAAAAACAGTCAATGCTGATTTTATAACTCTGGGAGTGATACTTGGGGGTATGCTGGCCGCAATCTTTTGGAACTTGCTTACCTGGTGGTTTGGCATTCCTTCTTCGTCATCCCATACTTTGATCGGAGGTTTTGCCGGTGCTGCTATTTGTCATGCCATCATCGAGTTTGATGGCTTTTCTTGGGGGGATGTAGTCAATAATAAAGTAATATGGAGTACCGTCATATTTATTTTTCTTGCTCCAATGATTGGGATGCTCATATCCATGTTCATCACATTCGTGACTGTAATTAGGAATGTTTGGCTTAGAATTGGCATCATTGCTGTTGTGACATCTGTTGCTGTTTTTATGTTTGATATGTTTGAGCATTCTAAAATGGCCGAAGGAGTTGAAAAATTTTATAAAGTTGATAAGGCAAAAAAGGATGTTGACCAGTTGACAATCGATCTCAAGATGAATCCTAATGATGCAGAGTTAACAGAAAAACTCAATAAAGCAAAAGAAAAATTTGACAAAGCGACAGCCAATGCATCCAGAGTCAAAGATTTGGTTGAGGATTATGATGTGCTTGGTGCAGAGCAAATTGCAGAAACTGCTTTTAAGGAAGGTTTGGTGAATGATATAGCTGTTAGTATGCTGGTTGATGAAGTAAAGAATGCAAATGGATATCTGATACTCGAATCAAATGCAGCCAATCATCCAGCGACAATACCAATTTTTAAAGAAGCAAAACAAAAAACTGCTTTATATAAAGAACCAATCGGTGCTTATCTGAAAAATGAAATTTCTGTTGATCAGACCATAGTAGAATTGGATAAGATTTTTCCAGTTGAAGCCACCAATATTGTAGATGTCAAACAAAAGCTAATGGAGTTTGATGTAAAAAAGAAGCTTGCATCTTCAATAGAAGCAAAAGATAATACCATTATAGTTATGGGAATTGTTCTCGCAGCTATTATATTTTCTTTGGTATATTTGTATGTTGAGGTCTATAGGACTCCAAATGCATATAAGATTTCTGAAATGTTTAAGAGCCTTCAGTTGTTCTCATCTGCAGCATTCAGTATTGGACATGGTGGTAATGATGCACAGAAAGTCATGGGAATAATTGGCGCAGCACTTATAGCCAATGGTAGCATCAGTGATTTTGGTCAACTGCCTTTTTGGGTTCCTCTTGCATGTTATGCTGCAATAGGTTTGGGGACTATGAGTGGTGGCTGGAAGATTGTCAAAACAATGGGAACCAAAATTACCAAGGTGACACCACTGGAAGGTGTTGCAGCTGAAACTGCAGGCGCCTTCACTTTGTTTTTTACAGGCCAAATGGGTATACCTGTATCCACAACACATACTATAACCGGGTCGATTATCGGTGTAGGTGCTTTTAAGAGGTTAAGTGCAGTAAGATGGGGTGTAACCATAAATCTATTATGGGCTTGGATTCTTACTATTCCAGTAAGCGCTGCTGTTGCTGCATTTTTCTATTACATTATAAATTTGGTTGGAATTCTATAATATATTTTGTAAAAACTAAAGGACCAGGGTATTCGCAGGTAACTTCCCAATCTTTTACCTAGGATTATCACCGGTCATGCTTACGATTTATGATACTTTCTAAGAAGGTAGTCAAAGCCAGTGCTTTGATACTTGTATTATTTGGAGTTTTTCAGGAGAACATTACTGCCCAGGACTCATTACAACAATCGAAAATCCCGACTAAATGGTTTGAAAAGATCAATCTTAGGGGTTATACTCAAGTAAGATTCAATAGACTTCTGGAAACCAATTCCGATCTGAAATGCGAGCAATGTGACCGTAGTATAGGAGATGGCGGGGGCATTTTCATTCGACGATCGCGTTTGATTTTTTCAGGGAAGCTGAATGAGAAAGTAAGCTTTTATATACAACCAGATCTGGCTTCATCAATTGGATCTGTAACCCATCTATTGCAATTAAGGGATGCTTATTTTGACATCTCTTTTGATAAAAGGAACAAGTATAGAATAAGAATTGGACAATCCAAAATACCGTTTGGTTTTGAAAATATGCAATCTAGTTCAAACAGGCTCGCGCTTGATAGAGCAGATGGTATAAATGCACACCTGCCAAATGAGAGAGATCTTGCTGCCATTTTCTATTATACACCGCAAAGAATAACTTCTCTACTTGATAGGTTGGTCAACAATGGATTAAAGGGGAGTGGCAATTATGGAATGTTGGCTTTTGGGGTATATAATGGTGAAACTGCCAACAAAGTTTCGAGAAACAATAACTTGTATTTGGTAGGAAGACTCACGTATCCTTTGGAATATAGAGGGCAGATATTGGAAATGTCAGTCCAAGGAATTAAAGGAAAATATACTTTGGATGCATTTACCACTAAACCAGGCAACAATCTATTTGATGACCAACATCTGGCTGGAAGTTTTATATTGTACCCTCAACCATTTGGAATTCAATTGGAATATTCAGTTGGTGAAAGTCCAAAGTTCAATAAATCTACAAATTCCATTGCCGTTTCCCCTTCCAATGGAGGTTATTGCTTGTTAAATTATCAATTGGAATTAAGGCATTATAAGCTATTCCCGTTTATCAAGTATCAATTGTTTGAAGGTGGAAAGAAAGCAGAATTAGATGCAAGGAGTTATAAAGTAAAGGAACTTGAGATAGGTGCAGAGTGGCAAATTAATAGAGCATTAGAACTAACAGTGCAATATACTATGTCTAATAGACGATTTGAGGATGCACAAAGGCCTGATAATCTACAAGTTGGGAACTTTTTAAGATTGCAGGCCCAAGTCAATTATTAGAATTATTTGTATTGTTTGACAATTCCAAGTCAAAATAAGACTTTGATTACAAAGAATTTTGAATAAGTATTGAAAATAGCTATAGAGACTTAGAGGCTATTTAGCTACTGACTTGATCGCCTCCAATGCCATTTTAGGTTTGCGGTCTCTATCCCACACCAATGGGTAATTGGTCCTTCCCGGAATTGGATAGCCATTTTTCCAGGACATATCGTCTGCTAAGCCCCAAAAAGTAACCCTGTCAATCTTGTCCTTTTTGCTGTAAAAAATTTCAAAAAGTTCCTTGTATCGGTCAGCAAGAGCCTGATCCACTTCGGCAGGAAGCCCGTCCTGATAAGGGTCGAAATATTCTTTGAATTCTTCCAACTGGAATTGAGGATCAGACATACCCTGACCAATGATTTGACCTTCTTTGGTCAATGGAAGCACATCCACATCGAGCTCAGTAATCATGACCTTTACTCCCAATGATGCAAAGGAATCAATAGCTGCAATGATGTATTCGTTTTTGGGATAATTGAGTCCCCAGTGACCCTGAATACCAACGCCATCGATACGTATGCCGGCACTCTGCAGCATTCTCACCATTCTCATGATGCCGTCTCTTTTGGTGGGGCGCCATGCATTGAAATCATTGTAATACAATTCTGCATCAGGGGCAGCTTTCTGTGCACTTGAGAATGCAATTTTTACAAATTCATCACCATCGCCGACGCCTTTTACCCATTTTGTCGGTCTGTAAGATCCATCATTGTCTATGACTTCATTGACAACGTCCCAGGCGTTGACCTTGCCTGTATATCTTCCGGCAACGGTCTCTACATGTTCGCGCAATCTTTCTTTCACCACTTCAGTTGGCAGTGGACTTTTGTCTTCCTTGAAAAAAAACCAATCCGGTGTTTGATTGTGCCACGCCAGGGTGTGGCCTATGATAAACATTTTATTGGCGAGTCCAAATTCTACAAAAGCATCAGCGGGTTCCCACTTGAATACTCCCGGCTCCGGATTAACTAAAGCTGCCTTCATTACGTTTTCAGCAGTAACAGTGTTGCAATGCTCCATCAATATGTTTCTGCTCAGGGAATCCCTGCCATCTACCATGGCTTCATTCATAGCAGTTCCGATTTTGAACGCATCGGCAAACAGGTCTTTCAAAGCACCATCTGTTGGTGTTGAGGATTGTGATACATCACTTTCCGGAGCTCCCTCTTTGGAATTGCAGGAAAATAAAAACAGAGCAAAAGATGTGATAAAAACGGACTTAACGATGGCATTCATTGCAATAAAATTATTTGAGCACTAAATTTAATTGATTCCAATAAATTCCCGGCAATTCGTGGATAGGTCTGAACATTAAATTAAATTGCATGTTCAAATTAAAGCATCAATTTAAAAAAATTAGCTAATGATAAAAAGACATTCAACAGCCCTTTGGAAAGGGTCAGGAAAAGAAGGAACAGGCATCGTAAGTTCACAAAGTGGTGTGCTTAGCGAGGCACAATATTCGTATAAAACAAGATTTGAGGATGGCATTGGTACCAATCCTGAAGAACTGATCGCAGCAGCTCACGCAGGCTGTTTTGCAATGAAGTTGAGCTTTGTGCTTGGCGCTGCAGGATTCACTCCTGAGACCCTGGAAGCAAAGTGTACAGTAGGCCTGGACGCCGGTAAGGTAGTTTCATCTCACATTGATTTGAAAGCAAATGTGCCGGGCATTTCTGCTGAAGTTTTTGAAGCTTCAGTTCGTGATGCAGAAGCCAATTGTCCGATCTCTGTTCTTTTGGACACAGCCATCAGCGTAGATTATACACTCGAAGCATAATCATTTAAACGAGATATAAAACAGAAAAGGGCTCCACAAGAGCCCTTTTCTGTTTATGATCGCTTACAGATCCTAAGACCTAAAGTTTGCTATTTACCTGAAGCCTTTCATGCCTCCCATGCCCCCCATGTTTTTCATCATGTTGCCCATGCCTTTGCCGGTAGCCATCATTTGCATCATCTTACGCATGTCCTCAAATTGTTTGATGAACATATTTACCTCATGGATGGATTTTCCGGCACCCAAAGCAATCCTTTTTTTACGGCTCATGTTGAGCAATTCAGGATTTGATCTTTCCTGAGGAGTCATACTTTGGATGATGGATTCTACTTTCGCAAAGGCACTCTCATCGATGTCAATGTCTTTGGTGAGTTTGCCCATGCCAGGGATCATGTTCATCAAAGATTTGATGTCACCCATTTTCCTGATTTGCGCCAACTGCCCAAGGAAGTCATTGAAGTCAAACTTGTTCTTCTTGATTTTTTTCTCCAGCGCTTTGGCTTCCTTCTCGTCAAACTGCTCCTGAGCTTTTTCCACGAATGAAACAATATCACCCATGCCAAGGATCCTTTGGGCCATCCTTTCAGGATAGAAGACGTCGAGCGTCTCCATCTTTTCGCCGGTAGAGATAAACTTGATCGGTTTGCCAACCGTATACTTGATCGATAAGGCAGCACCACCTCTGGTATCACCATCGAGTTTGGTAAGGACGACTCCGTCAAAATTGATGCGCTCGTTGAAGGCTTTGGCTGTATTGACCGCATCTTGTCCGGTCATCGAATCCACAACAAACAATGTCTCCGTTGGCAGAATGGCATTCTTTACAGCTTGAATTTCATTCATCATGTCCTCGTCTACGGCAAGTCGACCTGCTGTATCCACGATAAGGACATCAAACTTATTGGCCTGTGCATATGCTACCGCTTTGAGCGCAATGTCAACAGGGTTTTTGTTGTCTATTTCTTTATAAACTTCAGCACCAACGCTTTCTGCAACGACAGTCAGCTGATCGATGGCCGCAGGTCGGTAAACGTCGCACGCAGCGACCAACACCTTCATGTTTCTCTTGTCCTTGAGGTGTTTGGCAAGCTTTCCAGTAAATGTTGTCTTACCACTACCTTGAAGACCGGAGATCAATACCACTCCCGGGCTTCCTTTGACATTGATGCCTACCGACTGACCGCCCATGAGCTCGACCATCTCGTCCATGACGATTTTGACCATGAGTTCTCCCGGCTTTACAGACTGGAGCACATTTTCTGTACCCAAAGCCTTGTCCTTGATCTTGTCTGTAAAGTCCTTTGCTATTGCATAGTTGACGTCGGCTGCAACAAGAGCCCTTCTGATTTCTTTGATCGATTGGGCAATGTTGATCTCCGTTAACTTAGCATCACCCTTTATGGTTTTTAACGCACCTTCGAGTTTTTCACTTAAACTTTCAAACATGTTTGTTCAGTTTTTTTAATTACCAACTTTGTATTTTTCATCAAAATTCGTGCAAATATAAATGTTATCCTGATCGGAACTAGGATTGCAGCTTACATTGTAGCCAAAATTTCAATTCTAATAGATAAAGGAGGTGGCATTGTGCCACAAATATTTACTTATTGGAATATGGAATGTCCATTTTGCATGGAAGTGGACAATTCTATTTCCAATAAGTATAAATGCACTGCTCCTCAGAATTGTTTAAAGTGGTCCCGGACAGCTTAGTGAATCAACAGCTTCAATCATCAATTTACCTTGCTTTCCAGTTTTATTCTTCTGGCGGTTGCGGCATTGAGTCTGAGTCTTTTTTGCTGTGATTCCAGCCAAACGTTGTTTTTGTCCTTTTTGATGAGTCTCACAATGGCATTGGCTTGCAGGCCCAGTTCCCAAAGCAGTGCTTCTATGTGGTCGTTTTCCTGATTGGGCGCGATGGTGTAATCTACCCCTGCTTTAACGTCCATCAGTTTGATACCCCCAATACCCTGAGGAATGGGTGAACCGTGGGGATCGGTTTTAGGATATCCCAATTTTTGGTCGAGTTCGTCCAGGAATTCCGGAGTCATATGGTGTTCAAGGCGTTCTGCATCTTCATGGATTTGCTCAGAATTCAATCCCATATTTTTAGACTGATAGGATTCCCACAGACGGTGTGCCCTGATCAAATCCTCTGCTGCTATGTTTCCTTCTGAGCTCAGCGTAGGTTGACTGGATTTGGTAACGAGTCCTTTGTTTTTAAGGATGGAAAGTTGAGTTTTGACATCGTTTTGCTGCATACCCAGGTCGAATGCAATCTTGCCATCAGCTGCGCTTCCATTTTTATGGAGGTATTTTAGAATGTCTTCTCTCGCTATTTTTACTCTTTGATTTCTGCTGCGAATCCAGGCAGGAATCAGTCCTTTTAAGGGTGAAAAAAGTGCTGCCATGATATAAATCAAAGTGGCTACAATGACCATGGCCGGGCCCGGGGTAGTATCAAAAACAACCGCCAGGAAAAAGCCAATGAGCGCTGACATGGCCCCGGTGATGGCCGAGATCAACAAAACCCGCCGAAGCCTGTTGGAAAACATCAGTGCTGTTGATGCCGGTGTGATCAGCATGGCTACGACAAGGATAACACCAACGGACCGGAGAGCAGCTACAACGGCAAATGACAGAATCAACATCAAAAAATAATAAACTGCCTTGGTCGAAATGCCCATAGTAGCAGCAATGGTTGGCTGGAAGGTGGTGATGAAAAAATATCTGTAAAAAAGCAGGATGCACAAGATGGTGTAGATCATCACAATACCACTCAAAACGATGTCGGTATTTGATATGCCCAATACATTTCCAAATAAAAAGTCTTTTAAGTCCAGGTGGTTGCCCTGGGTATTGTTGAGTCTGGAGATACCCATGACGCCAATGGCAAACATGGCAGTAAAGACAATGCCTATTGCAGCATCATTTTTGGTTTTGAATGTCTGTTGGATGTAGGTGATGGCAACAGCTGTGATGATGCCGGCTATCACTGAACCTATAAAAAAACCAAGGGTACTGTAGCCAACAATCAAAAAGGAAAAATAAATGCCTGGTAAAATAGAGTGGGAGAGGGCATCCCCAATCAAAGACATATTTCTCAAAACAATAAATGCACCAATGGTACCACAAGTGATGCCTACCATGGTCGAAGTTACCATTGCTCTGATGGCCCATTCTGAACCCAATGTTTGTAAAATTTCCTGCATGCTTTGATATCTTTGTAAACATGTGTTGGATTCCGACTTTAAAATCTCAAATTATAGATTCAGGTCAGTATTCAATACCTGCAATGCAACAAAATTACAAAAAATTAGCATTGCATAAAAATAAATTTAAGCAAGCTTAAAAATATATGATGAAAGAACCTGCGTATAAAATTGAATATTGCACCGATGATGTAGACCAGGCCATCGCATATGCTCATTTGTACAATCAACTGGAGTTCTGTGCAAACCTGCAGCTGGATGGCCTAACTCCCTCTGTCCATGATGTTGCAAAAATTCTCAAGGCAGGAATCAGCAATGTAAAAGTCATGATCAGGTCTAGACCGGGAGACTTTGTTTACACGGAGGAAGACATGGAAGTCATGAAAGCTCAAGTCAGGTCCTTTCTTACGATGGGAGTCAAGAGGTTTGTATTTGGTGCCATCAAGAAGGGTAGACTGGACATAAAAGCCATTATGACTATTGCAGGTTTATTGGAGGGAAAGGAATTATGCGTTCACAAGGCAATAGACCAATCTGCAGATATTATAGGTGATTTGAATTTATTATTGAATATAGAAAATGTGAAAGAAGTATTGTCTTCGGGTGGTGCTGCAACCGCTATGGAAGGCTCAGCTATGTTAAAGCAAATAGTATCTTTCGCCCAAAATAGGATCGACATCATTGCAGCCGGAAAAGTGACAAAGGATGTTCTTGTTGAGGTACATCAAAAAATCGGTGCCCCGGTCTATCATGGCAGAAAAATTATTTGAGACTCTGAGCTTATTTATCAATAAATACTTTGAAAGCTTTGTCCAGTGGATTTAATTCTTCCATCAACTTCTGTTCTATTTGAGGGCCAAACAGGACATAATACTGGAGGAAGTTGTCGGTCCGTTCCTGAAGTCCGTTTCCGGGGAAAAGTTTTGACTTCAAATTTTTGATTTGATTGACCTGTGTTTCTTCCTGCTTTTTGAGACTCCTTCTTATTCTGCTTTCGATTTGTTCTATCTGCTTCTCGATTTTGCTGCTTTCTGCAAGTACTGCAGGTTTGAGCGTTGGATCTATGACTTCAGCTTTATCTGCGATGAGGGACATCGCTTTGGTGATCATACTGATTTCTTCATTGAGGTCAAGTTCGACGTCAGTTTGTTTTTGCAAAAAATCGCGGATGATATCGTCCTCCTTCTCGAATAGCTCTTCCACCTGAAGACCGAGTTTTTCAATAGCAGCAGACTGGCTCTTTGAGAGAATCATCAGTGAATTTCGTCTGATCAGACATGGATAAAACAATCCAAAAGCATCGAACTGCGACTTTCTTTCCATCCAATAAGCCAATTCGCCCCCACCACCGACATAGGCGACATTCGGCAAAATAGCTTCCTGCATCAGAGGTCTGATGACCACGTTGGGCGAAAATCGTTCTGGATGGGATTCGATTTCCGCTTCCATTTCTGCCTCAGAAAAGGAGATATTGGTATCCAATACTTTATACACACCGCCCTCTTTTTCAATTCTGGCCCTTTGGCCATCGGTCATGTAAAACATATTGATCCCTCTTGCAAATGCCTGTGGTTTGTACCCCAATCTGGACTCAATGGCCTCCTGAGTTTCTACCACCAGATGTTGACTGGTTGCGTGGAGCACTTCTTTTTTGATGATGGGGATGATGGCTTTTTTGATTCTTACATCGTCCATCATGCAAAGTACAATACCGGTATGACCCAACAAACCATTGACGAAATGGCTCACGAATTCATTATAGTCTGCGCTTTTTTCCAGAGAGTTATGGAGCAACTTACTGATGTTTTGGGCGTCATCTCCGGCTCCAAGTATGTCACATGCTTCGCGGATGGCTTCTGGAATGCCTTCCAAAGACATTCTTCCAATGGCTCCGGTTTGACCAGTTTGCCAACTTACCCTTTTATTGAAGAGATTGAGATGTCCAATTTCATCAAAATCATGATCCTCACTTCCATTGATAAATACCGGCACAAACCTGAACTGGTCCTGAGACTTATTGAGATGGGCGGCAAGTTTTACAGTGGAAAGGATTTTAGTGATGTAATACAGTGGTCCTGAAAACAAACAAGGTTGGTGTGCTGTGACGAGGGTAAATGTATTCTCGTTTTCCAGAAGATCGATATGCTCTTTTTGTAATGGATGAAGGCCTACATCTTTATACTGGTCAAGCAATACTTCCCTGAGCAATGCTCTGTCAACCGGAAATGATTTTCTGTCTGAAGCTGCTCTAATCAGTTCTGTCTCTGTAGGCATATATGCAATAAATTCCTGGAAGTCCTCTGGCTTGGTCTGATAATGAATGTCTCTGTCTGAAAATTGTTGGACTTTGCTAAAGGAGATATTTTGTATGTGCATAATGGTCTGTTTGCTTTTTTTGGAAGTGCTTAAATGTAAAAATCAAGAATAAAAAGGCTTCCGAAAAGTACGCTGGCTATGCCGTTGGTGGTGAAAAATGCAAGGTTTACTCGGGATAGGTCATTGGGCTTAACCAGTGTATGTTGGTAAATGAGCATGAGAATGAAAACTGCCAAGCCTATGTAATGGATCAAATGCAGCTGCTCATAATTTTGTCCTGCTGTTATTCCTGCCAATATCATGGCCAATGCGGATAATACATGTAAAAGATTGGAAAGCATAAGTGCTTTTTTCTTTCCAAGAACAGCAGGCATGGATTTTAGTTGGTTTTCTTTGTCGAATTCTTCATCTTGAAGCGCATAAATGATGTCAAATCCGGCCGTCCAGAAAAGCACAGCAATACCATATAAGACAGGAATCCAATCAAAAACGCCTGTTACGGCAAGGTAGGCTCCCACTGGGGCTAGGGCGAGTCCCAGACCTAAAAAAAGATGACATAAGAAGGTAAACCTTTTGGTATAGCTGTATCCCAATACCACTAATAAGGCGACCGGACTTAAATAAAAACAAAGTCTGTTGATAAAGTAGGTGGTGAGGATAAACGCCAGGCTCATGATGATCACAAAGAACAAAGCGTTTTTTTCTTTGATGACCCCTGATGGGATCTCTCTGACCACAGTCCGTGGATTTTTAGCGTCAATGTCTCTGTCTTGCCATCTGTTGAAAGCCATTGCGGCGCTCCTGGCAAATATCATGCAAAGCAAAACAAGGATCAATTTCTGAAAATCAAAGCCTTGCCCCGAATGGTAAATGCCCAGGAAAAATCCAACAAGTGCAAAAGGCATCGCAAAAATGGTATGGGAAAACTTGATAAGGCTTAGATAATTTCTTATCATTTGTTGGCTAAATAATTCAATGAAGAATCAGGATTGATGGTTGATTTTGTGGAGTATACTATGTACAAAAAATATAGATACACAATAGTATATAAACAAAAGGCGTCCGGGTAGGTTGACCGAGACGCCTTTTTATTTTATGATTTTTGATGACTAGCTGTCACCATCTTTTTTCACAATACCTTTGATGTTGAGGTAAGTCTCAACAGGGTCAGTGTTTGCTGTAAGTGTAACTCTTTTAGCTTGTGGTGAACCTTCAGGGCTACCTTTTCCAGCTGAATCAAATACAACTTTGATTTCACCAGATTTGCCAGGTGCAATTGCATCTTTTGGCCACTCAGGAACAGTACATCCACAGCTACCTTGTGCGTTGCTGATTACCAATGGATTGCTACCAGTGTTTTCGAATTTGAAAACGTGGGTTACTTTCTCACCATCTTTTACTGTACCGAAGTCGAAGTCAGTTTCAGCGAAAGAAATTTTTGTAGTAGGACCAGTTGGAACAGCAGGAGCAGCATCAGTTGCAGGCGCTTCTGCCATTGCTTCAGTCGTTGCGGCAGGAGCTGTAGTCGCTTCTACTGCTGCGTCAGTTTTTTCATTTTTACAAGAAATGATAGAAAAGGCAATTGCCAGAATTAGAATGAATTGTTTCATTTTATCACCAGTTTTAAATTTCCCACAAAAATATTAGAAATATTATAATATCCAAGCATCTGTACCGTGGTTAACAAGGCATTAACAGCATATTAAGTTTAGTCAGATAATGCATCAAGTACAATTTGGCCTACCACATCCTTTTCAACCAAAAATCCATCGTGTCCAAACTTTGATTGGATGGCAAACATTTTACTGTTTGGAATATGGGCGTGGAGGAACTCTTGTTCAAACAAAGGAAACAAAATGTCGGACTCAATGCCGATGATAGTTGTTTTTGCCTTAATACGTCCCAAAGCTTCCTCCCGACTTTTCCTTCCTCTGCCAACGTCGTGGCTATCCATGGCCTTGGTAAATATGTAATAAGAAAAAGCATTGAATCTTTTGGCCAGTTTTTCTCCCTGATACTTTTGGTAACTGCTGGCTTTAAAATCATCAATTTTTGATTCGCTTTCTGACTGTGTGTAATTATAACCGCTAACTGTCCTGTACGACAACAGGGCTATGGACCTGGCGGCCATCAATCCTTTCGCACCGGCATCAGGATAGTTTTTGAGCCAGCTTTGGTCGGCTTCAATGGCCATTCTCTGACTTTCATTGAATGCTATGCCCCAAGGAGAGTGATTGGCGTTGGTTGCCAGCAGGGCCAGTTTTTCGATTCTTTCGGGATGCTTAATGGCCCATTCCATAGCCTGTTGACCTCCCATAGAGGCACCAATCAGCATTTTTATTTTTTCAATGCCAAGATCTTCTGCCAAACTCTCATATGGTTTGATCAGGTCTCTTATAGTAAGCATAGGGAAGTCTCTGTAGTAAGCCTGACCTGACAATGGATTGATGTCTGTCGGACAGGTACTGCCATAGGGAGATCCAAGAACATTCGCGCAAACTATATAATGCTCGCCCGGGTTGATGACAGCATTTTCACCAACCATTCCCGGCCACCAGTCCATGGGATTGGAATTGGCAGTCAGCGCGTGAATGATCCAGATCACATTGTCCTTTCGCTCATTGAGCTGGCCGAATGTATGATAGGCGATCTGTACTCCATGTAGTTCTCGTCCGGATTCAAGAACAATAGGGGCTTTGGGATAATGAAACTTGCTTCCTTCGATGATCATAAACCATTAAGTTTTCCAAAAGCATCGGACAAATATTGGCACTGAAATCCTGAGCTAAAATGTCTTGAGTGTAAATGCGCAGAGCGTTTTGTCACGGTACCTTGTACATTTTTATATTTCCCAATATCGGGCAGGAATTGGCACCTTGCACGTGTAGGTTGCCTGAGGTTCATAGAGCCTGTTCTCTAGCCTCATCTGTATAAAAAGACCGTCTTTTAAACTTCTGCATTGAAGAGAAGTGAAGTCTTTTAATTCGTGGCAAATGTAGTAAAATGTAAATTTAAAGGTCTGAAGTCAAGAAATATTTTGCCTTGTATTGTGATAAAATTTTAACAATAATGTTTCAGTCTGATATCCAATGCTTTTTTACACCTATATTTTGGCTCAGGCCCGTTGTCCATTTTTTATGAAAAATTTGATTGCAATAGACTGGTAGCCAAAGAAAAACAGCAAAAGTCATTGTTTCAGCGTATTTTGAAAACAATAGTTCATACTAGAAATAGGATGAATAATTTGAAGATCTAACCTCTAATGGGAATTCACAAAAAGATGTCTGTAAATTTTACAATATGTATTGAAACCATCTATCTTTACAGCTGGGCAAAGCGCCCTAAAGTCAAATAATTCGTTAAAGTGTTTTCAATGGGTTTTGCAAGGTTTTGTTTGTTTCTCATGTTTGTCTCCAGTATGGTTTTTATGGCGTCATGTTCGAAAACTGATGGCAAAAAGGAATCTTTGGGAAGAGGTCTGAAGGATGCCTACAAAGGTGATTTTTTGATTGGTGCTGCTTTGGGGAGACCTTACATTTTAGGACAGGATAGCGTAGCGGATATGCTGATCAAAAAGCATTTCAACACCATTTCACCTGAAAATGATATGAAATGTGAGTTGATTCATCCTGAATGGAACAAATACTATTTTGACATTGCCGACAAATTTGTTGAATTGGGTAAAGAAAACAATCAGTTTTTACTTGGACATACCCTGGTCTGGCACAGTCAGCTTGCACCATTCGTGACTAAAATTACAAGTGCAGATTCTTTGAGGTTGTTCATGAAAGAGCACATCAGCACCATAGTGGGCAGATATAAAGGAAAAATCAATGCCTGGGATGTAGTTAATGAAGCACTTAATGAAGATGGCACTATGAGAAAGTCCATTTTTTATAACCTCCTGGGTGACCAATACATCATTGATGCATTCAGATTGGCCCAAACTGCAGATCCCAAGGCAGAGTTATATTACAATGATTACAACATCGAGCAACCTGCCAAGAGGAAAGGTGCGATTGAATTGATCAAAAAAATACAGGCAGCAGGTATAAGAATAGATGGAGTGGGGATTCAGGGTCATTGGAGCATCAGAGGCTTGCCCCTGGAGGACATAGAACAGAGCATTCTTGACTATTCAGCTCTTGGTCTTAAAGTTATGCTCACAGAACTAGACATCACCGTTCTACCCAATCCATGGGATCTTAGGGGAGCGGATGTCAACCAGAATTTTGAAGGAAGTGCCATGATGAACCCATATCCACAGGGCTTACCTGATAGTATGCAAGTGAAATTGGCAATGGAGTATGAATCATTGTTTGACCTTTTGGTGAAGCATAAGGATAAAGTCAGCAGGGTTACTTTCTGGGGTGTAAATGATGAATCATCCTGGCTCAATGGATGGCCTATCAGAGGCAGGACCAACTATCCTTTGTTATTTGATAGAAATTACCAGCCAAAACCGGCTTACTACCGGGTAATGTCAGTAAAAGATGAAGAAAAAAGACCATAGGTTTTGTTTGGCCCTTGCTGAGCAATAATATTGTATGAATAAATTCAATTAAAGCACACATTATGAGTATTCAATCACACAAACTGTCTGTCCTCGAAAAAATAGGATATAGCCTCGGAGACCTGGCTGCCAATCTGGTGTTCCAGACCCTGGTGACTTACCTTGCTTATTTTTATACAGACATTTACGGGCTTAAGACGGAAGATGCAACACTCGTAACCTTGATTGTAGGGTTGATTGCAGCCTTTGCCTTCAATCCGATCATGGGCGCCATTGCTGATAGAACCAATACCAGATGGGGCAAATTCAGGCCATGGATTTTGTGGACGGCAATTCCGCTGGGAGTGGTTGCTTTATTGGCATTCTCAACACCTGATTTTTCTTATAAAGGAAAGGTGATTTATGCAGTCATCACGTACACGTTTTTATTGCTGCTTTATGCGGCAAACAACCTTCCATATTCAGCACTGAGTGGTGTTATCACCGGAGATATGTCAGAAAGAAACAGTCTATCTGCTTACAGGTTCATTGCTGTAATGTTTGCTCAGTTTTTTGTCCAGGTTTTCATGTACAACCTCATCATAAAGGCAGGTAATGGAGATAAAGCAGCCGGTATGGAGAGCGTCATCACCTACCTGGCCATCATTGGTACCATCATGTTGCTCATTACCTTTTTTACTACCAAAGAGCGTGTTGTTCCAAAACCTGAACAAAAATCGACACTTGCTGAGGATTTGAAAGATTTATCAAAAAATGTTCCCTGGATACTCATGTTGATCACGACTTTTTTGATTTTTATCACACTTGCGATGAAAGGCGGATCATATGTATATTATTTTGAAAACTATGTGGATCAGGCTCAACTCAAAGCTTTTCTTGATCCGATGAAAGGGTTTTTACCCACATTTGAAAATGACACAGCCCTTGGACTTGGAGTATTCAATGGCGGTGGAATCCTTGTTGGATTGATTGGCATTTGGTGGTCAAAGTCATTGGCGGATAAGTATGGGAAAAGAAATGTATTTATGGGTTCGTTGTTTATTTCAACATTATTCATCATAATGTTTTACTTCTATCCACCTCAGTCTGTTGGCTTGATGTTTGGCACTCAAATCCTGCACATGTTTTTCTATGGCATCAGCACACCAATATTATGGGCGATGATAGCAGACGTAGCAGATTACTCTGAATGGAGAAACAACAGAAGGGCAACTGCCATTATTTTTTCTGCTATGATGGTGGGTTTGAAAGCTGGTCTCAGCGTGGGAAGTTCTCTCGTTGCCGGAATACTTGGAGCCTACAATTATGTTCCACAGAGCAATGCACCTCAGGCAGAATCTGCCATCCAGGGTACAAAGATGCTGGTGAGTATCTTTCCATCCATACCGTTTTTACTTGCTGTAGGACTTTTGTTTTTCTACGTGATTGATAAAAAGATGGAAGTAAAACTGGAGTCTGAACTCAAGGTAAGAAGAGCTGAATAATAAAATCCATTTAAAATAAATCAATATGCCGGAAGATAGCATTGACCACATTGACTTTGATGACTTAAAGAAGAGAGCGATCTCACAACCTCTTGTTGAGCACATTTACACTGCAGATCCATCTGCCCATGTTTTTGACGGACGCATCTACATTTATCCATCACATGATATTGATGCAGGTGATGCATTCGATGATTTGGGTAGCCATTTTGCGATGGAAGACTACCATGTCATTTCTCTTGACGCTCCCGGGGCTCCTGCCATAGACCATGGTTGTGCGCTGCATGTCAACGACGTCCCGTGGGCTGAGCGCCAAATGTGGGCTCCTGACGCCAATGAAAAAGATGGGAAATATTATTTGTTTTTCCCGGCCAAAGATTATGATGGCATTTTCAAAATTGGCGTGGCCATAGGGGATAAACCTGAGGGGCCGTTCAAACCGGAACCAGAAGCGATCAAGGGAAGTTTTTCAATTGACCCAGCGGTTTTCAAGGATGACGACGGCAAATATTACATGTATTTTGGAGGAATTTGGGGCGGTCAGCTGCAACGCTGGAGAGCAGGCGTATTCAATGCATCTGAGCCTGAAAGTCCCGTTGCTCACTTGCCAGCTGACGATGAACCGGCCCTTTGTGCGAAGGTAGCCAGAATGACCGACGACTTGCTTCAATTTGATGAAGAGGTAAGGGACGTCCTCATTCTTGATGAATCGGGGAATCCGCTATTATCGGGTGACACTGATCGCAGATTTTTTGAAGCTTCATGGCTGCACAAATACAATGGGAAATATTACTTCTCTTACAGCACTGGTGATACTCACTTTTTGTGTTATGCCATTGGTGACAATCCATACGGACCCTTTACTTACGGCGGTCGTATTTTGAATCCGGTAGTGGGTTGGACGTCCCACCACAGCATTTGTGAATATGATGGAAAATGGTACCTGTTTTACCACGACAGCGTACTTTCAAAAGGCGTTACACACCTGAGATCCATAAAGATGGTTGAAATCAACTATGATGAAAATGGTAAAATCATTACATTGGATCCATACAAATAGTCAATTATCAGGTGTAAATTAAAAAAGCCCAAAGGGCATCTTCCTTCGGGCTTTTTTTATGTTGCGCTTTAGGCTTTTTATTTGATGATCATTTCTAATGCCAGTTCCGCATATTTGACACCGTAAAAAGCATTGACGTGTCGAAACTGTGCATCATCATACCTTCTTTGTGCTTCATTCACTTCCAGGATGGTTGATCCACCCAATCTGAATTTCTCAAGTGAAATGGTGAGGTTTTCTTCGGCGATGGCTTTGTTGGTTGATTCCAGTTCAAGGAGGGATTTTGCATTTTCCCATTGATAGATGGCTACAGCAATCCTGTTTTTGAGGTTTTCGACCTCAAGGTTTTGTTGTTTGTCCAAAACGTTATTCTGGAACTCATTTATTTTGATCTGTGTATTGATGTTGTTGCCATCATATATGTTCCATGAAGCCGTGACACCAGCATTGAGTCCAAGGTTTTGGTTGAGCAACAACAAACCTGCATTAGAATTACTCAAACTGTATCCAAAAGTAGAATTGAGATTGACAAGTGGCAATTTTGCACCTTTCAACTCAGTCTTTCTCAAATCATTGATGATTCTGTCTTGTTTGATCAGCTTAAGATTCTCGTCGTTCTCAATGGCCATGGCCAGCATCTCATCAGCGCTGTAAAGATTGGAACTAGGAGGGGTCTCATCCACATCGAAGTCAGTATTGGCATCTCTGTTGAGCAACAGATTCATGTATTGTTTTAGGCTTTGCAAAAGCGCCTTTGCATTGGTCAGTGCTGCTTTCTGAGCATTCATGTCGTTTTGTGACTGCAGGAAATCAAGTTTTGAGCCACGTCCAACGATCCAGCGTTCTTCAGTGATATCCATCCTTTCTTTGTAAAAAGAAATGGTTTTGTTGAGATAAGCAATGGTAGACTTTTGTTTGGCAATGTCAAGATAGGTTTGCACCACATCAAACTCAACTGCCTCTTCAATTCCCTCAATCATCATATGTGATCTGTCAGCCTGCGCTTGAAGGAGGCTGAGTCTGGTTTTACCCCTGTTGCCATCATATATGGTATAAGAGAGTGCCAGGTTGGTGGATGGGGCCAGGGTTCTTCCGAGCCTGTTGATGCTTCTGCCATCAAAGAAGGTTTGATTGACAAAGTTGCCCGAACCATTGAAGGCTGTATTCCAATCGAGCCTTGGTGTGAGGCCTGCGTTGGCACGATAGACCTGCATATCTGCAAGCTGAGCCTGCATTTTGGTCATATCAATATTGAGGTTTTCTTTCTTTGCGGTTTGTATAGCTTCTTCTAAGGAAAGAATATTCTGCGACTTCAAAATTGCAGAAGTAAAAAGCAATAATAAAAACAGATAAATATATCTTAGTCTCATTGTGTAATTCTTCGTTTAATGTGCAGAACGCTCTATTTTATTAAGAATGTAGGCGTGCTTCCTGCAACTCCATTTGTTCAATTTCTTTTCTTACTTTAAATGTCTTCTTTTTAGTAAGAAGGATGTACATGGCCGGGATTACATACAATGTCAAAACCAGTGAAAAAAGTAATCCTCCCATAACAACAATACCCATGGATTGTCTGCTGGCTCCAGCGGCGCCGAGAGATAATGCTATTGGTGCTGCACCAAGTACAGTAGCAAGTGTAGTCATCAAAATAGGCCTTAATCTCAATTTTGCTGCCTGGATTGCTGCTTCTGTTTTCTCAACTCCTGATTCACGGAGCTGATTGGCAAATTCAACAATCAGGATACCGTTTTTGGTGACCAGTCCAATCAGCATGATGATACCAATCTGGCTGAATATATTGAGCGTCTGATCAAAAAACCATAGTGAAAATATAGCTCCGGCCAGAGCCAATGGCACTGTGAGCATGATCACAAATGGATCAATGAAAGACTCAAACTGTGCTGCAAGAATCAGATATACCAATATCAAAGCCAGGAAGAATGAGAAAAGTGTATTGGATGAACTTTCTGCAAAGTCTCTGGCATCTCCGGAAAGGTCTGATTTTATGGACTCATCTCCAATGCTTTCCTTGATGGCGTCCATTGCTGCAATACCGTCTCCAATAGTTTTACCTGGAGCAAGACCTGCAGAAACTGTGGCACTCATGTATTGATTGTAATGGTACAATTGAGGTGGGGAACTTTGTTCTTCAGCCTGAACAAAATTGTCAAGCTGGATCAACTCTCCTCTATTGTTTTTTACGTACAAACTTTTGAGGTCAAGCGGTTCATCTCTGTTGACACTTTCAAACTGGCCAATGACGGTATATTGTCTTCCATTCTGATTGAAGTATCCAAATCGTTGACCGGCAAAAGCCAGTTGCATGGTCTGTGCAACATCAGCCACTGTCACTCCCATAGACTTGGCCTTGTCGCGATCGATGTTGACTGCAATTTCTGGCTTACTGAATTTAAGATTGACATCCGACACAACGAAGGTTGGATCTTCATTGACTTTTTCAACGAATTTTGGAAGATACTCGCTCAGTTTCTGGAAATTAGGCGCCTGAATGACATACTGGAGAGGAAGTCCCCCTCTTCTGTTCACTGATATGGTTTGTTGTTCACTTGCAAATGCTTTCCCGTTGTTCATACTCCTGAACAATCCGTTGACCTGGTTGGCCAAATCGGTTTGAGATTTTTCTCTCTCGGCTTTGTCTACAAAAAGTATGCGTCCGAATGCAGTGTTCGGTGCTCCCGATCCCGAAAAACCTGGTGCAGTCACGGTAAGCATATCCTGGGTTTCAGGAATAGAAGCTTTAACCTTTTCTGTAGCCGCTAACACATACCTGTCCATAAAATCAAAAGACGAACCCTCCGGAGTTGAAAGATTGAGCCTCAATGCACCCCTGTCTTCAACAGGTGCCAATTCTGATTGGAGCGGTTTACCAAATATATATACCATGGCCAAAGTAACGCCGATGATGGGAACTGCTATCCACTTTTTCTTTATAAAGCCGGTAAGACCTTTCGCATAGTTGGTTTCCATATTTCTAAAGAATGGCTCTGTGGCTTCATAAAACCTGTTGGGCTTGTCTTTTTTTCTGACCAGATAGGCATTCAGCATTGGTGTGAGGGTCAACGACACAAAGGCAGAAATCAGAACGGCAGAAGCCAAAACAATTCCAAACTCTCTGAACAGCTTGCCTACAAATCCTTCCATAAATATTACAGGAAGAAATACTGCGGCGAGTGTGATGGAAGTAGATAAGATGGCAAATAGTATCTCATTTGAACCCTTGATTGCCGCCTGAATGGGGGAGTAGCCCTCTTCTATTTTTTTGAATATGTTTTCGGTCACAACGATTCCATCATCCACCACAAGGCCCGTTGCAAGCACAATGGCCAAAAGAGAGAGAACATTGATGGAAAAGCCCATCACATACATGACAAAAAAGGTGCCTATCAAGGAAACGGGAATATCTATCAATGGCCGGATGGCAATGATCCAGTCCCTGAAGAACAAAAAGATAATGATGACCACCAGTCCAATGGCTATCAGCAATGTTTCTTTTACTTCAAAAATGGATTGTCGCACAAAGTCTGTGTTGTCAAAAATCCTTCCCAGCTCATATCCTGCAGGCAATTCTTTTTTGACTTCCTCCATTCTTTGGTTGATAGCATCAGAAATTTCAATATAATTTGAACCAGGTTGTGGTTGGATGGCCAAACCCACCATCGGTTCGTTATCTATTCTTAAAATAGTTTGCTGGTTTTCAGCTTCAATTGCAGCATATCCAATGTCTTTGAACATGATGCGTGTTTCACTATCAGATTTAATGATGAGATTGTTGAAATCGTCTTCATTCACAAACTTACCGGTAGTTTTTACGGTCAATTCTGTGGATTTACCTTCGATTTTTCCGGAGGGCAATTCTACATTCTCTCTGTCAAGGGCGGTTTTTACATCCTGAGTTGTGATGCCATACGCTGCCATTTTATCGGGGTTCATCCACAATCTCATGGCGATTCTTTTTACGCCCCAAAACTGGATGTTGGATACCCCTGAAATATTTTGAAATCGAGGACCCAGAACGTTTTCTGCGTAATCGCTGATTGTTACTACATCGGTATCATTGTTTCTCAGAGACATTGCCAAAATGGCGTCGGAGTCAGAGTCCGCCTTACTTACGACGGGAAGACCTTCGAGGTCAGTGGGCAATTGTCTTACAGCTTGTGATACTTTATCTCTGACATCATTGGCTGCCCGCTCCATATCCACTCCAATTTCAAACTCAATGGTGATGCTGGAGCTGCCCTGATTGCTGGCTGAACTGATGGTCTTTACTCCTTCAATACCATTGAGCGATTTTTCAAGCGGAACAGTAATTTGGGCCTCAATGATGTCAGCATTTGCACCAGGATATGACGTTCTCACGTTGACCACAGGAGGGTCGATTGAGGGGAATTCCCTCACACCAAGCGATTGGTATGCAATCAATCCAAATATAACAATCAGCAAGTTGAGCACGATGGCCAGTACAGGCCTCTTGATCGATAATGTTGATAATGACATCCTAGTTCAGATTTTGAATTTTTGAAACCTTTACAGATTGGCCGGCTTTGAGATTCATAAGCCCCGAAACGATAATGGTATCACCAGGGACGATGCCTTCTGAAATCTCAATGTTCTTATCTGTTCTTGTGCTGGAAATAACAGCCACCTCCTTGGCTTTTCCGTCTTCCTTCACGTATACTTTTTTGCCTCCAACAAATGGAACAATGGCCTCAGTTGGTAAAATAATGGTTTTGTGTTCTCCAAGAGGTACGTCAACTTTGACGAACATTCCTGGCACAAGTCTACCTGTGGCATTGGACAACAAAGCCCTGATACCCACGGTTCTCAAATTGACATCTACACTTGGGTTAATGGCTATAATCTTGGCCTCAAATACTTCGATCGATCCATCAGCTGTCAGTTTTACAACATCACCTACTTTTACTCTTTGCAAATATTTTTCCGGAATAGAAAAGTCTACTTTTATTGGATTGGTCTGCACCATGGTAGCAATAGATGTTGCAGGAGTAACATAAGCACCGATACTTATGTTTTTCAATCCGATTTTCCCGGAAAATGGTGCTCTCACTTCTGTTTTTCTCAAAGCCACCAACAACGCATCCCTGTCTGCAGATAAGGTGTTGATGTTGTTGAGCGATATATCATACTCCTCTTTGCTGATGGCGTTGATGTCCAAAAGCTTTTTTTGTCGCGCTTCGATTTGCACAGCCAGTTCCTCTTCGTACTTGTTTTTTCTTAGGTTTGCTCTGATGTCATCGTCTTTAATCTTGGCAATTAGTGCCCCTTTATTTACAAAGGTACCTTCTTTGATGTTCAGTTGAGTTAGCAAGCCAGAGCTTTCAGGGTGAAGGTCAACCACCTCGTTTGCAACTACCGTTCCTGTGGAGGTGATGGCACCCGTACTCGTTGATTCAGTGGCGATAATTACATCAACATCCATGGCCGAAGGACCAGACTGGCCGGGGCCACCTTTTGGCATTCCGGTTGCAGGTGGGCCACCTGCTGGTTTTGCATCTTTTTTGAAAAATAAAAATTTGCCTGCAATCAGGACAACAATGAGTAATGCAACGATTAAAAGTGATCTCATGTAAAAGAAGGTATTCTTATGTTGGATATTAATATGGGTGGTTAGCTGGCAGTATCAAAAAGTGAAACTACTGCTTTACCAGACAAGATACTGAAATGGCCTTTCAATTAAAATATCTTTAACATTAGATGTTATATAGTAATCATGTTCTCCTTTTTTTAACCAATTTTTAGTGTGGGAACCCAGGTAGCGATTAAAAACATTTGTAAATTCACTTAGGAGAAATAAAATTATTTTAGTCCATGTTTCAACGAATTTTTTTACTGTTTCACTTTGTCCTGACAGGAACCTTTTTATTTGCTCAAACGAATTATGTTCCCGGGCCTAACTCTTCTGAATACCCGGGAATTCCCAAAGGCAAAGTCTCAAAATTTACACTTGAAAGTAAGACATATCCCGGCACGACCAGAGCATATTACTTATATGTTCCAGCGCAATACAATGGTCAATCGGCAGCATTGATGGTATTTCAGGATGGACATGCTTATGTGAATAACGAAGGTGAGTACAAAGTACCTGTGGTATTTGATAACCTTATTGCTCAAGGTAAAATGCCTGTAACGATCGGACTGTTTGTAAACCCGGGACATGGCATGGATAAAGATTCCATCAGCAATCCTTTTCGGGCGAGCAACCGGAGTGTGGAATATGATGAGGTTTCAGGGCTATATGGTGAGATGATCATCAATGAACTGATACCTGCTTTGAAAAAAGAATTCAATATCTCAGATGATCCCGATATGCATGCCATTGCGGGTTTGTCTTCAGGGGCAATTTGTGCATTCTCTGCAGCCTGGTTTCATAATGAGTATTTCCACAAAGTTATGAGTCACTTCGGCAGTTTCACAGATATTCGAGGGGGACATAATTATCCGTCTATGATCAGAAAAGAACCCAAAAAGAACATAAAAATGTACATGCAGGACGGCACTGCCGATCTTGATAATCAGTTTGGGAACTGGTGGCTGGCCAATCTACAAATGGAGGCTGCACTAAAATTCAGGAACTATGAATATACCTTTGATAAAGGCGATGGAGGCCACAATGGCAAACATGCTGGTTCGATATTGCCACAGAGCCTTGAATGGTTGTGGAGTGACCAGGTTACCACTGGCATACCATCCGGCGTCTTTTCTTTTCCGGAAAAGTTTGAGGGAAAACATGTATTCTACGACGGACATACTGTTCACTTTAAAGAAATGGAACTGAGCACTCAAAAACTTACCCCATCATCCATTGCCCTTACCAATGCTCAAAAAGAGCAAATGGTGATCATCAAGGAAGGCCAGGTAGAAGTGGATCTCAACGGTAAGAAGCAAAATGTTGGACCCGGAAGTGTAGTATTTGTGCTTGCGGGGGATAAGATTTCCATCAGGAGTCCAAAAGGCGATGGGGTTATTTATCAAATGGTTTACAAATCAAGGAAAGATCCTGTAAAAACTGAAAATGATGTAAGCCCTTCATTTGTAAAGGATTTCTCCACCATAGAGTTTGTAAAACATGACCGGGGGGGTATTAGAAATTACTTTAGAACTTCAACGCCCATGTGCCCATATTATGAAATGCATATGACCAACCTCAATGGAGGTATTAAAAGCCACGAGCCTCATACGCATAAGGCCGCAGAAATAGTGCTTATGGTAGAAGGTAATACAGAAATGGAGATCGGAAATGAAACGGTTGTCGCAAAACCAGGCGATATCTATTTTCTGGAAAGCAATGTACCTCATGCCATCAAAAATGTAGGAGACACACAGGCAAGGTATTTTGCTTATCAGTGGGACTAATCTACTTTTTTGACTTCTTTTAACAATTGGGTAAAGTCCTGGATCAACTGTTTGCCACCAGTCGAATACATCGAATAATCACCGCTTTGATTGGAATTGATACACATTCTGAAATTGTCAGCCATAATTTCATCGGGGTGGATGATGTATTGGGTATTGTCCTTGATTTTGTCATATAAACCCTCCATAGAACCAAGTTTTGCAGGGACATTTCCCACCCGGCCTTGCTCATCTATTGGGAAAAAATCAAAGCTGAGGTATTCAAAAAACTCCTTCAGCATTGGATTGTACGCCTTGTACTTTGAGTGGATGATCGGAATGATGGTTTCTCCTTTCAGATTAAGCGCATAATCATTCACACATCCATCGGGGTTGGTGAGGATGATTTGTTGAAGGCTGTCCGCGATCTTCAAGCTTTTCCCATGGGGCTCAAATCCAATGAGCTGGTATGCTTTGGTTTTGATGTCCTTGTTGTTTCTTGAAATGATGTGCCACAATTCATGGTACATGACATTGACGTGCTCTTTGAAGTTTTCATTAAAGATATGGTCAGGAATGAAAATCGTGTAACCACGGGTATAAAAAGTACCCTCGCCATAATGGTCTGTTCTGATTTTGACTATGTTGATGGCAGGTGGTGCCAATTTGGGATTTAGGTCTTTAATCCCTTTTTTTACCAACAGGAATGTAGAATCCAGCCAGATTTTGTCCTTAGGTTCCATTGGCTTTACCTGTCCTGCCAGAAATGCCTTGTATTTTTCCAACATAACTGCACGATCAGGATAGGGAGGTAAGGCATGCATTTGAATGGCCATGTCTGTCACCTGAATGAGGTCAAAAAATCCATCTCTGTCATTTTCCTGAATAAGGGCGATGGCCTGGATGCTGTCGGCATATTGAACGACCATCTCTGCCGCAGCAGCAGATTTCCCTGCTTTGCATGTCGGAAGGAATAGTATTATTAGAGTTAATATTGCTAAATATGCTAGTGTTTTCCTGATCATTTTTTGATTATTTACTTTTAAGGCTCAGATTGATTCTGCCACGTTCTTTATCGATTCCTATGATTTTGACCATCAATTGCTGCCCCAATTTAACAATTTTATTTGGGTCATTGATGAAGGTATCAGACATCTCCGAGATGTGCAAAAGTCCATTTTCCTTGATTCCTATGTCTACAAAGGCGCCAAACTTTGTGATGTTGCCTACCAGACCGGGCAAAGACATTCCGACAGCCAGATCGTCTATGGTGCGAATATTTTTATCAAATGAAAATGTTTTTGCCTTTCCTCTTGGATCGTGTCCCGGTTTCTTCAATTCTTTGAGAATATCCTGAATGGTTTCCATCCCAAAGTGTTCTGTCGTGTATTTGGATGGTACCAGCTTTTCTATCAATGCGGTATTGCTGACCAAATCATCTGTTTTCACTCCAAGATCAGCGGCCATTTGTTTGACAATGCCATAGGTTTCAGGATGCACGCCAGTATTATCCAAAGAATTCTTGCCCTGCCTTATTCTAAGAAATCCTGCACACTGTTCAAAGGCTTTTGGCCCCAAACGGGGCACTTCCTTGATTTGGGACCGGTCTGAGTAGCTTCCTATTTTTTTTCTGTGATCAACTATGTTTTGGGCCAATCCGGGCCCAAGTCCTGATACAAACCTCAGCAAATGTGGGCTTGCCGTGTTGATGTCAATACCTACATTGTTGACGGCAAATTCTACAGTTTGATCCAGGCCCTGCCGCAAAAGATTTTGATCTACATCGTGCTGGTATTGTCCGACTCCTATGGATTTGGGGTCAATTTTTACAAGTTCTGCCAGTGGGTCCATCAGCCTTCTGCCAATACTGATGGCTCCTCTCACGGTCACATCGAGCTGAGGAAACTCTTCCCTGGCGATCTGGCTGGCCGAATAAATTGACGCGCCGCTTTCAGATACTACATAGGCGTCAATGGGGTATTGACTCGAGGCTATGAGCTTATCGACAAAATCCTTTGTTTCCCGCGATGCGGTACCATTGCCAATTGCAATGGCTTCTACTCCAAATTTTTCGCACAGATGTAAAACCTGCTGCCCCGACTTGTAGGTTTCATTTTGGGGAGGGTGGGGGAATATGGTTTCGTAGTGCTCGAATTCTCCGTTTTCAGACAAGACCACTACTTTACACCCTGTTCTAAATCCAGGATCTATGCCCAAAATTCTTTTTGATCCGAGAGGAGGGGTGAGCAAAAGCTGGCGAAGGTTATCACAAAATACATCTATGGCTTCCTTGTCGGCCAAGCTTTTATAATGATTGATCACCTCATTTTCTAAGCTTGGGAAAGTAAGTCTTTGAAGCCCATCTTTCACGGACTTATGGATGTATTCTGCTGTAGTACTTCCAGGTTTAATCATCCGCTCTGCTACCCGTTGAATGAGGTTATCCTGGCTGGCATCAATACCAATTCTTAAAAATCCTTCTTCCCGGCCTCTGAGCATAGCCAAAATTCTGTGTGATGGAGATCTTTGTAGTGATTCAGAAAAATCAAAATAATCGTTATAGGTTCCTGCTTCTGCTTTTTTGGAGGCCACCACTTTGCTGGTAATTTTGCCATATTTTACAAGCTGGTTCCTCAAATATTCCCTGGTTTGAATGTTTTCATTGACCCATTCTGCAACGATGTGGCAAGCGCCTTCAATGGCCTCATCTATATCTGGCACATCCGCAGATATAAACTTTTCGGCTTCGTTTTCAAAGTTATAGGTTCTTTGGGCCATTATGATCTTAGCAAGCCCTTCCAAACCTTTCTCTTTGGCCCTATCCCCAAGTGTCTTTTTGCGCTTTTTGTAGGGCAAATAAAGGTCTTCCAGCCTCGTGCTGTCATAACAATCTTCGATGGTTTTTCTGAGATCCGGTGTCAAAAGAGATTGCTCTTCTATGGCTTTGAGGATGGTGTTTTTCCTTTCCAGTAACTGATCATATTCCGCAGCTGCAGCAATGATGTTGCTGATGCCTACTTCATCCATATTACCGGTAGATTCCTTTCTGTACCGGGCAATGAAAGGCACTGTAGCTCCTTCATTGCTCAACTTCAGTATATTATTGATGGCAGACAATGACAATCCGGTTCTGGATGAAATGTAGTTGCTTTTTTGCATGACTTAAAACAAGATTTTATTCTACCGAAGGCTTATTTATACTGTCGAGTACTTCGTGGTGAACGTCATTAAAAAGATCCACATTGTTCGAGAGAACTCTTTGAATAGAATCAAAATAAGTTTTGTCCAAATTGTGAATGGTGAATATTTCTGTAATGAACAGCTTCCTCATACTGTCTTGTTTGTCGGCCGTATATTCAATTAATGAAGCCTCCGCAACATATATGTCTGCAAGAATATTGACCAATTTTTCTCTTGGAATTGGAAGGTTATACTCAGGTGTTTCCTGTTTGTTTTTGTCTTTTCCGCAGGCTGAGAAAAGCAAAATCAGTAAGGAGAGAAAGATGGGAATTCGTTGAATCAAAATGTGCAATAATTTGAGACAAAGTTAATGTTCAGAAATGATTTTGAAGGGGCAAATTCCAAAGCACAAGTCTACAGCCCCATTTTTGGAAATAAGTATGCATCCAAAATAACGTCGCTCGCATCAATTTCATACCAATGATCTACCTGTGCGTGCATGACCAGAATGCCACAAGTAGCTACATTGTCAATATTGGCTTCGCATATCAGATTTGCAAAGTAGGTTATACCCGGGTTATGAGCGAAAATACATATGGAGTCGTATTTTTCATCAGCTCCGTTGACGGCACCCAAAAGATCCTCTATATCTGCGTGGTAGAGTTGCTTTTCAGATAATATATCTTTTTCTTCATAACCAAAAACCTCTGCAAAAATTTTGGCTGTTTGAAAGGCTCTGGTTGCAGTTGAAGATATCAGCTTTTGAGGAATACCATGTTCTTCTGCCAATTGTTTTGCCATAATGGGCGCATCTTTAATCCCTCGTTGATTTAATGGACGCTCATGGTCATTGATCCCCTGACTTTCCCATGATGACTTTGCATGTCGGACGATGTAAATTTTTTTCATGCTTTTAGTGGCCGCTGTTTTTTGGGTTTGGATAGCTATTTGGTGTAGCGAATCTAAAAAATTAATTTAAGTACGTGGAAATTTTTTTATGATTTTAAAATCACATCACGCTCTTAATCAAAGTGATCTGTTAGTTTTTCTAATATTTGAAGATGATTAAGGCAAACTTACCTATCTTTGGCATTCCAGCAAACCTAATCAGCTTGTCTTCAGAAATCGGATTTTCTTTGGATGTTATGTTTCCACCTGATGTGTATGCTTCGGGGGAGGTATTATTTGAGAATAAATCCGTCCTGGAAATCAGCAAGGGAGAGGCAAATACCTACAGTGTTTTCATCAAGGATGGAGATATATATGAGGTTGAGTTGTTTAAGCCTTTTACCAAACAACAAAAATTTCAATGTGAGTGTGGTGTTTTTGAACAGGACAAAAACTGTAAGCACCTCGTCGCGGCATTGTTGGGTTATAAGGACTTAAAACAGCCTGACAAAATCAAAAAGACTGGTAAGCCCAGAACCCTGAATATCAACTCCCTATTGCTGAACATCGATGCTGTGGAATTGGAGGCTTTTGTAAAATCATATGCACTCAAGGACAAAAAGTTTGCCAACGCCCTTAAAATACATTTTGCCCGAAAGGTCGAACTTGAGAATAACCAGGATAAATACCGGCTCATTTTAGATGGTCTGGTTAAGCCTGTCACCGGTACCGGAATGAAAGCCAACAGCAAGACTGATCTTAAAGTCTTTGGCCAGGTAATAGATGACTTCCTCGCCCAAGCTGAAGATGCGCTTGTCCTGCAGGATTTTGTAGAAGCTTTTTACATTTTGAAAGCAGCTATTGTCAAATCTGCTTATGTATTCAAACATTTCGGCGAAAAAATACCACTGGGTTTTTACAAAAACTATCATGGACTTCACCATTGTCTCAATAAGCTGCTCAAACAAAAACCGGCACCACATCTCTTGTTAGAAATCCAGGAATTTATCAAATCGACGCTGGAACTTTCTTATTACGAATTGCTGACGCCAACGTATAACCTCATTTCCACGGGTCTGGATTTTGATATCCTCGACATCAATTATGCAAGGGAATCTCTGGATCAGCGCATTAAAAATTCAAAAAACGAACAGGAAATTCCCATCGTTTATGCGGTGAAAATCAAGTATTTTGGTTCTAATGTAGATATCGAAAGCCGCCATGCCATCCACACAGGGCGCATCACCCAACTTTTGATGGACAATGCCAACCAGGAGATGGCATTTGAATTTCTCAAGGAAAACATTTCCAGGAAAACAGATTCCGATCTGGTACGACAATACCTCAATTTGCTTGTCAGAAGAGATGGCGAAGCTGCATATCACGAAGTCGCACATTATTTTATGGAGTACAAAGACTTGAGATTCTTTGATGTTGTGGAAAAGAGAGGCAAGGAGCATTTGCAGGCTTTGGTCAATCTCATACAAAGCCATAAGGATTATAAGGCGCTGGAGTTGTCATTTCACTTTCCTTACTACCTCGCCAAAATAGGAGACTTCGACGGCTTACTTTCATATCTAAACAACAATCCTTCGCTGGATTTGCTGATGAGGTTTGACAAGATCCTCTATGACCATAGGCCCAATCTGATCACGGTCATGTATGAAAACCTGGTCCACGAATACCTCAATAATCACGTTGGTGACCAGTCGCTGGCTTTCGTGAACAATATTTACAGTCATCTGTATAAGATAGGGGCGACGAAGATTGTCAAGCGCATTCAGGAAATGGTGGAAGAAGATTTCAAGTACAGGTCTGGAAAATGATATCGACATTTGTGATTGCACAAGGTGCAACTTTCTGATTTAAAGAAGCATAATATGCCAAAGATTATACTCTCTTCTGACGGTTCACACACCCTTATTTCTGACGAGTTTAATGTCACTTATCATTCCTCACATGGCAGCATCCAGGAAAGCAATACTGTTTTTATCCATGCCGGACTCGACCATTTATTATCATTGGGATATGAAAAGATTTCAGTTTTTGAAATGGGCTTTGGCAGTGGTCTTAATGCGCTTATGGCTTATTTATGGGCAGTCGAGCATGGATGTGAGGTTCAATACACCGGCATTGAAGCTTACCCAATCGTGCCTGAGATGGCCGGGCAACTCAATTATATTGAGGTCTTGAATGCTGACGATGAAGCCCGTATTATTTTTCAAAAAATGCACACGGAAACCAACTTCAAAACTCCTGTATTTCAGTTCAATAAGGTGATCGGGTTTGTTGAAAATTTTGATGTTAAAGAGGAGTTTGATGTCATATTTTACGACGCGTTTGCACCAAGTTCACAAGATCATCTCTGGGAAAAAGATATTTTGCAATTGATGTTTGGTGCTTTAAAAAACAAAGGGATTCTGGTGACTTACTGTGCAAAAGGTGCTTTCAAAAGAACACTAAAGGATGTGGGTTTCAAAATTGAGGCACTTTCAGGTCCTGTTGGCAAGCGGGAAATGACTAGGGCGGTAAAAGGTGACTTTTAAACCTGTTTGTCGAGTAAAAATTTCTGCACCAATTCATCAAACGTCTTGCCCTCATCGAATAGAAAGCTTACTTCAACGGGAATGACAAAAAGAGGGATGCCCAATTCCCTGATCAAAGCATAGTGCAAGGCCAGGCGCGTTGCGTCTTTCTCAGTCGTAATGACAATAGATTTGCCTTCAGGGAGGACATCGAGGTGTTTTCTTACCTGTCGGATGTCGTACTCCGTAAAATAGTGGTGGTCTTCGTATTCCATGGAGATCACTTCATTTTGGTACGAATCCAGATATTCCATCAAATGAGACGTATTGGCTATGGCACTGATGACGACCATGTGTCGTACATCTTCAAGTTCTATTCTGATGGTTCCATCAAAGAAGGAGTAGGGGTGGAGATAGCTGTAAGTAGAGAAGAATACTTTTTGGTAGTCGTAAGGTTTAATTTCCTTGAGGACTTTGGTTCTCGCTTCTTCTGAGAGATCCGGAGGGCATTTGGTCACCACAATTACATCGGCTCTTTCATAGGAAGATCTTCTTTCCCTCAACCTTCCTGCGGGTAAGATATAATCCCTTGTAAAAGGCAAGTCATATGCTGACAAGAGGATATTCATATCAGGAATGATGGAGCGGTGTTGGTAGGCATCATCTAAAATAATGGTCTGTAATCCTGGAAATTTTTGCAGCATAAGTGGTATAGCCTCAGCCCTCGATTCACAAACAGCAACAACGATGTCCTTGTGTTTTCGGGCATACATCAATGGCTCATCTCCTACTGCATCGGCATTGTCAGAGACTTGAACAAAGCGGAATCCCTTGGTTTTTCTGTTGTAACCCCTGGAAAGGGTAGCAACGTCTATATAAGGTTTGAGCAATCGTACCAGATACTCGACATGCGGCGTTTTGCCCGCACCTCCAACAGCAAGATTGCCAACAGAAATGATGGGCACACTAAATCGGCTAGACCTGGTAATGTTGGACTCATACAAGATGTTCCTGACTTCCATGATGAAGCCATAGACCAACGAAAAAGGAAACAATAAGATTCTGACCAGCGTGTTTTGAATCATATACTATGGCTTCAGCAAAGCATTGTATTCCTGAGGATTCTTCAGCAGGCTGATGGCCTTGCTTACTTCGGCATCCCTCTTCAGACTCATCTTCGTTCTTCCTTGCTGGAAACCAAATCTGGCGGCTAACTCCTTTTCGATCTCATGTATGATTTCCTGTTTGTGGGTGTTGAGCTCATTATTTTTGTAGGTCTCAATTTTCTGTCTCATGCTTTTGACTTCACTCATCAGAAGACCCGACATGTCGTTGCTGGCAGCAGCAATACCCGAAAGTGAGTCAATTTGCTCTTCGCCGGCTATTTTGTAATTGAACTTATTGTTTTTGACAAATTTTAAGAATTCATCATAGGCTGTGAATTCAAATGTTTCTACATCCACTGTATCCAACTTTTCTCCATATTTATTGGCAAAATCAAAGATCAGTCCCTGCGACAATAAAGCCTTTGTTACTGGTGCAACTTCAGGTTTTGGCATTTTCACATCAGGAGTAATACCTCCACCATCGAGTACTATTCTTCCATTTCTTGTTTTGAATTTTGATCGCTTTGAATCCGGAATATTGATGGGTTCACCATTGCTGTATTCTACGCCCTGGATGCAACGACCGCTAGGTACATAATACTTTGAAATCGTCACTTTGACACGGCTGTTATAGCCCACTTCAAAGAAATTCTGCACCAATCCTTTTCCATAGGAACGCTGACCTAGAATCACAGCTCTGTCCATATCCTGGAGCACCCCGGAAACGATCTCGCTGGCTGATGCTGAGTGATCATTCACCAGAACTACTATGGGCATTTCCAATTCTTCAGGAGTGCCAAATGTTTTATACGAGAAATCTTTGTCTTTGTTTTTGCCCTTTGTGGTGACGATTTCTTCACCTTTAGGAAGGAAGATGCTACAGATGGCAATTGCTTCTCTCAACAAACCACCTCCGTTTTCACGCAGGTCTATGATGAGTCCCTCCATGTTTTCATCTTCATTCTTCATTTTCTTCAATGCCTTGGAGATGTTTGCTCCGGCTTTATCGGTGAATGTGGTGAGGTTGATGTAACCCACTCCTTCTGATACAAATCCACTGAAAGGAACATTAGGTATGTTGACTTCGTCCCTTTTGATACTGAGATCCTGAACCTCTGAAGATCCGTACTTTTTAACTTCAAGTCCTACTTCTGTACCCGAAACGCCTCTAACAATGGCATAAATTTCATCGGCTGACTTTCCTTTCACAGGCACGCCATTCACCTTTAGCAATTCATCACCATCTCTTAATCCTGACTCGTGGGCAGGACCGCCGGACAATGGAGCGCTGATGTAAACATGGTCGCCTTGTACCATAAATGAAGTGCCAATGCCCTGATATCTGTCATCGTCAGAGATGCGGTAACTTTGCACCTGTGACTCAGAAATATAATTGGTGTATGGGTCAAGAGAATTGAGCATGGCATCAATTCCGATTTTCATCAGTGTACCCGGATCAACTTCGTCAACATAGTTGGTGTTTACCTCGCGAAAAACATTGGCAAACAATTCCAGGTTTTTAGCGATCTCAAATAACTTATCGTTGTTGTATACGGTTGCAGAAACACCGGTAAGGCAAAGAGCCAGCCATACCCAGGGTTTCAAAATCCATTTTTTAATCATGTTCTGCGCTTTTTTTAGACCGTGGTTCAGATCTTAAATTTTTAAACTTGAATAGGACAAATATAGTAGAGTCATAACGTATTAAAGACTGAAAAAGTGTCATTAAACTTTTTGTAACGGTTTGGTCATCTCTTATTTTGATTTATGACCTAATCTTTTGAAAGGTGCCACAGTAAAATTTTTCTTAAAAAGCTATTTTTTGGATCAAAAAGTATTGTTTTATAGGCGCAGTGGTAACCAGTTTCAGCCCAAAGTTGAATTGATTTTGAAAGATGTTTTTTAAACTTAGTTTTGCAGGCTTGCTTGCTGTATTTTGATGAAATGAAAAGATTATGATGGAATTTCTGGTGTATCCCTTGATGTTGGTGGGGTTTTACGGTCTGATTAAAGGAGCAGATTTTTTGGTGGATGGGTCTTCTTCCATTGCCAAGCGCTTCGGCATATCTGACCTGGTAGTAGGTCTGACGATTGTATCTCTGGGTACTTCCATGCCTGAGATGGTAGTTACTATTTTGTCTGTTGTAGAAGGCAAACCAGATGTAGGGGTAGGGAATGTTTTGGGGAGCAATATTTCAAATATCTTATTGATACTTGGAATAACAGCAACCATTAGGACACTCAATGTAAGCAGGAGCACGGTTTATTCTGAAATTCCATTTTCAATCCTTGCAGCTATGGTGATTGGTTTTGTGGCCAATACCAATGTATTTAAAAGCAGTTTTACGGGATTGGGCATTGATCGGTTTGAGGGCGTTGTAGTACTGATGTTCCTGGGAATATTTTTTCTCTACATCACTACACTCATAGCAGAAGAAAGGAAGGCCGATAAAACATTAACCGGTGGACCAAGCTATACTATGATGTCTTTACCAAAATCGATCGGCTTGATATTGGCAGGGATGGCACTTTTGTTTGTTGGAGGTAAGTGGGTAGTGGATGGTGCTATTGCCCTGGCCAAACTAATGCAGATGTCAGAGGCCTTTATATCCTTGACTATCATCGCCATTGGGACCTCGCTCCCGGAATTGATGACTTCTATCGTTGCTGCGAAGAAGGGAAATGCTGATGTTGCCATTGGCAATGTTGTTGGTTCAAATATCATCAATCTGTTGTGGATTTTGGGTTTGAGTTCGGTGATTTTGCCAACGCCAATGAATGTTATATCTAACCAGGACATTTATGTAGTTGTGCTTGCTTCCCTTATGTTACTCATCTTTATGGGCATCAGTAAGCGACACGCTATTTTGAGATGGCATGGAGTTTTTCTTATAGCAATGTATGTCCTTTATACCCTCTTTTTGATCTTCCGGGAATAGCGGGAAAGGAATTAAATGTCCTGGAGCAACTTCGGGCCCATCATTTGAGAAGGATTTGGTTTTTGAATGGTAGAAATTGCTGAATTATCGGCAATCATTTATATTTTTAATCATTCAAAATTAAATCTTCAACATGAAAATTCAATCGCCAAACAAGTCACCAAGGAGAACCTTTATCAAAACAGCTGGTGTTTTGGCCTTGGGAATGCCCTACATTATAGGTTGCAAGACCAAACCTGAAACAACCAAAACCAAGGATGGCAAGTTGGGTATTGCACTCGTAGGTTTAGGCAATTACAGTAAAGGTCAGCTCGGACCTGCACTTTTGCAAACAGAACATTGCAAATTGGCCGGCATTGTAACCGGTACACCATCAAAGATTCCGGAGTGGCAGGAAAAATATGCAGTGCCGGATACCGGAGTGTATAACTATGAAAATTTTGACGAAATAGCCAAAAACAAGGCAATTGACATTGTTTATGTAGTGCTGCCCAATTCCATGCACGAGGAATATGTTATCCGCGCAGCCAAGGCCGGCAAACATGTCATCACAGAAAAGCCAATGGGACTCAACGCAGCATCCTGTCAAAGAATGATCGATGCCTGTGATAAGGCAGGGGTCAAACTTGCGGTTGGATACAGGTGTCATTTTGAGCCCTTCAACAAAGAGATGATGCGCCTTGGCCAGAACAAGGTCTATGGAGAGATTAAAGCCATAGAATCCGGATTTGGATTTACCATTGGAGATCCTACACAGTGGAGATTGAAAAAGGAAATGGCTGGAGGTGGTCCTCTGATGGATGTTGGGATTTACAGCATCCAGGCCCTGTGTTACACTACAGGTATGCTCCCGGTCGCTCTTACAGCTATTGAGGGCAAAAAGACAGATTTTCAGAAGTTCAGTTCGGTGGAGCAAAGCCTTTCGTGGGAATTTGAATTCCCTAATGGCCTGATTGGAAAAGGGAAGTCTGCCTATGATCAAAATTATAACTTTGTCCATGCTGATGCCGAGAAAGGTTGGTTTGAACTTACCTCAGCCTTCGGGTATGATGGGCTTAAAGGTGCAACTTCTGATGGTCCTATGACTTTCAGTCAGACCAGAGAACAATCTGCACATATGGACGATTTCTCTATGGCCATCAAAGACAGAAGACCGAGTCCTGTTTCCGGGCAAATGGGGAAAAGAGACCTGACCTATATTGACGCCATCTTTGAATCCATGGAAAATGGGGGAAAGAGAATGGTGCTGAAGTCATAAAGTAAAAAGTGGGGCAGTCAGCTTAGTCCTGACTGCCCCTTTCTTCGAACATCATTCAAAACTTCAAATCATCACTAATTTTTCGAAGGAAAACCCTGTCTGTACCATTTTGCGATATCCAAACGAGGTCATTTCCATTCACCTCATACCTGTTTCCATTTTTATCTATATAGGTCGAAGCATTATAATTATCCTGGATAAAATCTACCCATTTGGTGGTTCCACTAAACTTTGCTTTGATGCCTTCACGCGTATACAATATGACAACAGATTTGCGGGGATAGTCAGATTCCCAAGTGCCTTCAAGGCTTTTGACTGAAGGAGGGTTTTTGTCTGTCCGCCTCGGATCGGTATCATTTGGTCGACGACGCGGTACATCTTCTATTTCACCTGCTCTGTCTTCATATCCATGGTTCCACCTATCACGTTCAGAATAGTCCCTTGTGGTGGTACGGTCTCTGTAATAGTTATCCTGCCCACATTGATTGTGGAGGTAAAGTTTTACAACTCTTCTGCTTCTCCATGGCCGATATAAAATCTGATCCCTGTTGAGAACTTTCATCATATGACCATTTTTGCTCTGATAATTATTGTTGCCCACATACCGATAGGTTTCATGGTCGCGAATGTATTCATCATATACCTGCAACTTATTTCCCGAACTCCTGATGTCGAAAGTGTATCTATGGTCAGCCGAATGGAACTCACCAAAAAAAGTATTAAAGTTTTTTGCCAGGAGAAGGCTTGGAATAGTCAGCAAAGCAATCGTGTAAAATGTCCATTTCATAGATAATAATTTTAAGCTTTTTAGAGCAGTGTTACCCCCTCATTTCAGACCACTGCATGCCCCACTTTTGCTTGATTTGTGATAAAACCTAGCATAAAAAGACCAGAGAATCGGGATCATATTTTGTTATTTTAAAGACTGGTTTTATGCATAAAAAGTATGATATGAATGTGTTAAAATTTTGAAGATTAAAACGAGGGGTTTTCAGACAAATAGGGTGTAAACCATTGATTTATAATGGTTAACCCCAATTTTGCCAAATATTAATTATTTTAACATTTGTTTTACAATATAAAAAGAACAATTGTGTTTTATAACTGTATTTGTAATTAACAAAACCATTTTGAAATGATAACAAACAGCCACTTGACAGGAATTATGATCTTGAACGAGAAAGTAAAGGATGTCTTGCTCTTAAAACTACCGGATTTTTTCTATCCGGAAATCGAGTTGAGTATTTCTAGCCTGGAAGGGAAAGTTGTTATTAAACAGATACTCAGCAATGTTTATGAGTCACTCATTAAAGTGAAAACGGAGTCTCTGGAAAAAGGGACCTACATCATTCAAATGGCGTCCAAAGGAAAGTTCATTGCAAAATCCTTTGAAAAGGAATAACGGATTTCCTGGTTGCCAGGACGGGTGTCAAAGTTTCAAAAGCATACAATCTATCACACTTAGCGCCACATTTGATTTGATAATTGAGATTGGATTTTTGAAATTTTGACACCACTTTTCAATCGCTTCCCCCTTTTTAAACACGCTATATATATTTTTCTTTAATTTGTGTCCGAATTCATAACAATAACCATTGGACAATCAGTTAATTGTAGAACTTAGGGATGTTGTCATTGAGCAGTCGGGCATTTCTGTACTAAGAAACATCAATTTCAACCTTGCACAAGCCGAGTCGGTTTATCTGATCGGCAAGTCTGGAAGTGGCAAATCGAGCCTTTTGAAAGCTTTGTATGGAGAAGCCATTGTCACAGAAGGTCAGGCCAGGGTTTTTGAATATGACCTCAGAAAGCTGAAAAGAACGAAAGTTCCTGACCTGAGAAGAAAAATGGGAATGGTTTTTCAGGACTTTCAGTTGTTCAAACATTGGACAGTAGCCAATAATCTTTCTTTCGTATTGACCGCCACTGACTGGAGAGATAAGACTTTGATCAAACAACGCGTTGAAGAGGTCTTGACAGAAGTAGGCCTCATCAAATATTTCAACCAAAAAGTATTTCAGCTATCGGGTGGCGAGCAGCAGAGGCTAGCAATTGCCCGCTCCATCCTCAACAGACCAGCCTTAATTATCGCTGACGAACCCACAGGAAATCTGGACCCGGATACCAGCGATGAGATTTTATACCTCCTCAACAAGGTTTCAAGAGACCATAAAACAGCAGTAATCTTCGCTACCCACGACTACCGCATCATTGATAAGTTCCCGGCCAGGGTATTCAGATGTTCTGAGCATACGGTGGCTGAGGTGGAGTAGGTGGGTAATGATCTAATGATCTAATTATCTAATGATTTAATGATCTAATGATCTGATTATCTAGTGATTCATTGAGGGGATAATCCAATGATCCGATGATTTAATGGTGAAATGATTTAATGAACTTGTTCTCCAATTTTCTAAACATCTATTATTTTATTTAGGATTTGGAAGCTAATTGCCCAGGTCAATAATTTACTTAAAGGATCTTAATGCCTTAATGATAATCACGGAATTTTTTGTGCATTCAATTCTTCACCACCTCTTTGCGACGTTGCGAGAGAATAGGGGTTATTTGTTAAAGGTTAAAAGTTAAAGGTTCGTGGAGAAGGTTTTTGCGATGAGGTATCAAATTGAGGTATCATGATTTTCCATCACCAAAGACCAAAGACTGGCTTCAGCTTCGCTGGCTTCGGCTCCGCTCAGCCACCTTTTTTCAATTACGAATCTTCAATTACGAATTAAGGACTTTTTTGCTTAAGCTAAGGAGCTTTAAGGTTTAGGAGTAATTAAAACCTTCATGAAAGTTAATGTCTTAATGATACAATCCGAATGCTTTGCGCACCCAATTCTTCACCACCACTTTGCGCCATTGCGAGAGAAAAAGGGTTAAGTGTTAAAGGTTAAAAGTTAAAGGCTTGTAGTGGGGGATTTTCTGCCAACTTGTTAAATCGCCCACATCCAAAAGTTCCAAAGACCAAAGACCAAAGACCTATTTAATCTTAAACGCATTGATATCAAGAATGACATTCAGCTTACCACATTCTTCTCTTGGAGCTTTAGCGTCTGGCTCAAATTTGTAGCCTTTGGCAGCTATCAGCGTTTTTCTCAGAATTTCCCTGTCGCGAATGGTCGTTTCAAGCTCGAGCAGTTCGACATATGTGACGTTGCCAGAACGGTCAACACAGACCTTCATCGCTATTTTGCCCGACTTGGTGAGTGGAATGTCAGCATAATTCCTTTTGATTACTTTCCTTCCAAAAATGCCATTGCCTGATCCATCGTATTCGCCTGAACCGTCTTGTCCGTTGGCTTTGCCGGATGTTTTGTCAGGACCTGAGTCACTGCCCGGGCCTGTTCCGGAATTGGATTTGCCTGAGCCACTGCCATCGGTTTTAGATGCAGGTTTATCGCCTGCAGCAGTCCCGCCGGTATTTCCTCCTGACTGAGGGGTTGGAGGAGTTGGAGTTGGCGTCGGTTTAGTGTTTGTGGGAGTTGGAGTTGGGGTCGGTTTTGGAGGAGACGGCGTTGGAGTTGGCGTCGGAGTAGGTGCCGGAGGAGTGGGTACCGGTTTGACTACAGGCACTTCAATGGGTTTTTCATCCTTGAAGTCTTCCTTACTTTCTTCTACAACAACAGGACTCTCGTCCACCACAGTTTCTTCTACTTCAGGTACCGGAGGCGTAACAGGTTTGATGTCTACTACAGGTTTCGGGACCTCCATTTCAGGGTGTTGTTCTACAACGTGCTCCAACACTTTTGGTGCCAGCAACTCCACCTCTTCAGATTTGGGTCTTGATTCACCAACATCGGCATGTGCGTAGGTAGACAATGAGCTTTCCTCAAAATTTCTGTATTCCACAAGGATGCGGTAAGGTTTATCAGGATCAGGGTCTTTGACCTCAACCTGGAAGTAATAAAAAAAAGCAATAAGCAGTAAAAGGGTGTGAAAGACAACAGAAATTCTCACCCCTCTTGATTTATTGGCTTTTTCAGCAGCTATGGCATTGTAGTAATACATACTCTTTTTTGTAGAAGACGAAACTTAAACGCAATTAATTCTAAAATTTATATTAAAAAAACAGGCTTTTCTTCGGGTTTTTACGGATTGATTCCATGAGAATGCCCTCAGCTACTGACTATTTTTGCGCTAAGATAAAAAGGCAACTTAGATTTTATTTATCATATGTAAAAAATAAATCATGTGTTAGTAATTACATAACAGTGATTTATTGATTTTGATTGGCTTAAACCAATTATTAGTTCCTGATATTAAGGCCTTTAGAAGCGCTGCAATTTTCCTGGATTGATTCTTGATTTTTTCTATTATTTTTGAAAGGGCAAACAACGCCAAAAGTATAAAAGATATGAACGAAGGTATAAAAACATACCATGAAGGCCTTGAAATGGAGTATAAAGCCATTTGCGACCAACTTTACGATGTGATTGACAAGAACCTCCCAGGAGCTGAAAATAAAATCTGGCACAAACATCCGGTCTGGTTTATTGAAGGAAATCCTATTGTGGGTTACAGCAGACAAAAAGCCGGAATAAGGCTCATGTTTTGGAGTGGTGCCGATTTTGAGGAGTCAAAACTTCAGGCAGGGACAGGTAAGTTTAAAGACGCTTCCATTTTTTACCGATCCGTCAATGATATCAATCTATCTGAACTGCTTGTATGGTTAAATAAGGCCAGCAGCATCCAGTGGGATTATCAAAACATTGTCAAGCGCAAAGGCTTGCTGGTAAAACTTTAGTGCAAACCTGAATATTGATCTTCTGCACATAGAAGTACATTTAGAAAAAAAGAAAGCGCCATCGCGAACGATAGCGCTTTCCCAAAAATTCAGGTTTATACTTAACAACAACCAGAACCTGGTTCGCAACAGGCTTTTTCAGTACTTGCAGTGGCAAGTTCTACGAGATTTATCTTAGGCATTCCTCCAGGCTTTTCACCATATACTGTGATGCTGAATATTCCGGTATTGCCATTAACAAAATCCTTGATCTCTTTTTCGTTGAGATAGTTTTCGAGGATGTCATTGGGAATGGTGATGACTTTTTCCTTCTGAATAATAATGTTTTCAAATCCAGCTTCTTTGATGTAATTGAGGTATGCATCTTTTTGAATAGCTCCTGCGACACATCCTGCATACATTTCGGCGTCATTTTTGAGCCCTTCAGGTAATGATCCGACCAATACAATGTCTGAAATACTAAAATGTCCACCGGGTTTCAAGGTCCTGAATATTTCTCCAATGACCTTCTTTTTATCCGGTACAAGGTTGAGAACACAATTGCTGACAATCACATCTGCAACATTGTCGCTAACCGGCATTTGATCGATGTCACCTTCGCGGAATTCTACGTTGTTGAAGCCGAGCTTTTCTGCGTTTTCTCTAGCTTTTTTAATCATCTCCGGCGTGAAATCAATACCGATGACTTTGCCCGTGACTCCTGTCTCATGTCTGGCCACAAAACAATCGTTTCCTGCGCCACTGCCCAGGTCGATGACGGTATCGCCTTCTTTTATTTTGGCAAATTGTGTTGGAAGTCCACAACCGAGGCCGAGATCAGCACTTTCGACGTAGCCTTCAGTAGTAGAATAGTCATCCATCATGATGTTATACACCTTGTTGGATGGGGTAGTTGCACCGCAACAAGAAGCCGCATTTTCAGCCTTTCCCTGGAGCGCAATTGCTGCATAACGAGACCTCACGTCTTCCTTTAGTTCATTTTCTGTCTTCATGATATTATTAGATTGCAATATTACGATAATAAAATATAAAAAAAATCAAATCAACAACAGCCTTTTCCGCCATCAACGGTTTTGAACTGATCGAGTAAAACATTAAAAAGCACTTTGATCTCGTTCCAACGCCTTGGATTGATGCAATAACTCACTTTTGTACCTTCAATATTTCCCTGTATAATTCCAATATTTTTAAGTTCGCGCAAATGTTGACTAATGGTTGGCTGTGCCAGACCCAGTTCTTGCACCAGATCTCCATTGATACAAGCATTGATTTTAAGCAAATGCTGTATGATGGCAATTCTTGCAGGATGGCCGAGCGCTTTGGCTATTTCAGCCAATTCGTTTTGCGCATCTGTGAATAAATCTGTTTTTGTTACTCCCACAATATTTATTTATTGCAATATTACGATAATGTAATCTTGAGATGCAAGTATTTGTTGGTTTTTTTTCTAAATTGTTTTGTTTTTCAACCAAAATATATGCGTGACAGTACAGGTTTTATAGCGGCTACTTTTACTAAATATCTGACAGACAAGGCTTTGGTAAGCCAACAGCATGTGCTGGAGTTGACTGAAGACTTGGTGATTAAAGAGTTTGAGAAAGGCGCAACCGTACTTTCAGAAGGCCAGATATGCCACCATGTTTTTTTTGTTGAGAGTGGTTTGCTCAGGTTGTTTTCCATTGATGATGATGGAAAAGAACACGTATTACAGTTCGCACCAGAAAATTGGTTCATCAGTGACAGGGGCAGTGTTTTTTTCAATCAGCCGTCACATTTTTTTATAGATTGCGTGGAAGACAGCAGGGTGGTGCTCCTTGACCAAGCCTTTTTCGAACGTGCTTCTAATCTATCTCCGGAATTCAGAAATTACAATGAATACTTGCTTCAAAACCACATTCGGCACCTGCAAAACCGCATTGATCTCTTGATTGGTGCTCAGGCCGAAAAGCGATATCTGGATTTCGTCCATCTATATCCTGATGTTTTAATGCGTGTTCCTCAATGGATGGTAGCCTCCTATTTGGGCATAACTCCGGAGAGTTTGAGCAGGGTTCGCAAAGAATTGGCCAAAAGAAATTCGAAATAGGAGCTTTCTTATCATACATCAATGCATCGCACAAACACATTCAGGCATTTTTGTCATCAAATTGATCGAATACAAAAAGAAGCAGATGAAGACAAAAGATGTAGAAAAAGTAGTAGCTCCGCAGAGACCTCATTACGTAGGTGATGGATTTAGAGTACACAACTTCATTCCCGGCATTCCCGGTATGGACATGCAACGCATGGATCCTTTTATCATGCTGGATTATAATTCAAAATTCCACTTTCCCCCTTCTGCCAGGCCAAAGGGGGTTGGCGTTCACCCGCATCGTGGCTTTGAGACCGTGACCATTGCTTACAAAGGCAGGATCGAACATGGGGACAGCAGCGGGGGAGGTGGTGTCATTGGCGAAGGTGATGTCCAATGGATGACAGCAGGTGCCGGAATCTTGCACAAAGAGTTTCACGAAACAAACTTCAGCAAGGAAGGTGGAGAATTTCAAATGGTACAATTGTGGGTCAATTTGCCGGCAAAAGACAAAATGACTATGCCCAAATATCAAGGTTTGTTGAAAGACAGTATTCCCAGTCATCAACTGGAAAACGGTATGGGAAGCGTTGAGGTTATCGCCGGGGAGTATAATGGTGTGAAGGGTGGTGCCAGTACATTCTCGCCATTGCACATGTATAATCTTAAATTGAAAGCTGGAGGAAACGCAACTTTGAGCTTTCCAGCCCATTACAACAGCTTGTTGCTGGTCATTGAAGGAAGAATAAAAGTGAATGATCAGGATGTGGTATCAACAGACCATCTTGCGTTGTTTAAAAATGAAGGCGAGCATTTCTCCGTGCAAGCTGAGGAAGATGCCGTGGTGTTGGTGCTTGGCGGTGAGCCTTTGAATGAAAGCATCGCTGCTCATGGTCCGTTTGTGATGAATACGCGACAGGAGATCATGCAGGCCATGGAGGATTATAATCTGGGGAAGTTTGGGTATTTGGAGGGTTGATGGGGCCAGAGATTGAAATCTTTGGGTAATAAGGGATGTCCCTCACGGGACAGCGTGAGGCAATTAGAATTGCGATTAAGATGAGGCCAAAGGATGAAATCTCGGGGTAGTTAAAGGTGTCCCTGACGGGACAGGGTAGGGGAATTGGAATTGCGATTGGGTGAAAATTGAAATCTCCAGCGACTTATTGTATACATAATCGGGAAAACAGGAGCTTAGTTATTGGCTGGTCAATGTTCTGATGGAAGATATCCATGAGGAGTATTTTCTTTGAACAATATCAGCGCAGTAGTCGTTTTTACAAAACTTTCTTCAAATCGAAGAGGGGTAAACCCGACCAAAAAGATACAATGGCAACAAAACACTTATATGGGCAGGAAGCCCTGAAAAAATTGAAGAGCCTTGCAGAAGATGCGCGCATGTGCATGATGATGACTTCACTCAATGACAGACCGATAGCAACCCGTCCCATGACCATTCAGGAAGTTGACGAAAATGGGATTCTTTGGTTCATCAACAGCAAGTCAAGCGATAAAAATCATCAACTTGCCGCCAACAGCGAGACTCAAGTCATTTTTATCAATAAAACAGACAACGAATACCTATCAGTATACGGATTTGCTGAAATTTATACAGACCAAAAAACCATTGACCAGAAATATTCTGTGATGGCTAACGCATGGTTTGATGGAAAGGATGATCCTGATGTGTCCATCATTGGCATTCGTCCGGAGGAAATAAAATATTGGGACACTAAGTATGGCTCTTTTGTTGACTTTGGATTGATGGTCTATGCCGCAGTAACAGGCAATAAAGGTGTAGATGGAGGCGAAGAAGGCCAGCTAAAAATATAAAAAAATGGGGTTTGGGCAACGATGCTAAATGGAATGATTGCAATTTCCATTAAGTTAAATACTAATGAAAATTTTATTGTTACGCCCGAACCCTGTTTTATTTTTCTAAAAGTCGAAGGATGGTTTTATCTGCAAAACTTTCCTTTTTACCTGCAAAAAAGCCAACATGTCCTCCATACTTTTGAGGGATAAATGTAAAATATGGGTTACTTTCTGCGGAGTCAAATGGCAAACATGACGGAGATAAAAATGGATCGTCTGCGGAGGAAATGAGCCAAGTAGGCACTTTGATGTCCTGAAGCAAAGACAATGACGAGCAGGTTCGGTAATAGTCTCTTGCATCCCGAAAACCATGCAATGAAGCTGTAAAATATTCATCAAAATCCCAAAGCGTTTTCACATTTGTCCATGCATCCAGAGGAATATCCTCTATTATTTTCGCCTTAAGCGTAATCTTTTTCTTTAGCGTTTTTAAAAAATTATCGGTATAAACTCGATTGAATGGGCGAAGCAGAGATTTGCTTGAGCCTTCTAAATCGCAAGGAGCAGAAACAGAAAAGATTTTTGACAAGCGCGGATGCACATGATTTTGTCTTAATCCGGCATAACGCAGCACCACATTTCCGCCAAGGCTATAACCTACAGCAATCATTTCTTCATATTCAACCCCATATTTTTCCAACAAATATTCAAAATCATCGATGAAACCACTGTGGTAAAAATTGCGTTTTTTGTTGATTTCGCCCGAACACGACCTATGGTTCATGGCCAGTACATCATATCCTTTTTCAAAAAGTAAGGGAGCGATGCCGAGAATGTATTGGCTCGAAGAAGAACCTTCAAGCCCATGTAGCAAAATGGCCAATTGTCTATGTCCACCTTTTAAAAAGTCCAGATCAAGAAAGTCTCCATCAGGAGTACTAATGCGTTCCCTTTGAAATTTGGGTTGATCTGGATTTCGAAGGAAATAAGCTGACATCGTGTTTACATGTCCATTGCGCAACCACAATGCCGGTTGATAAGCATACAAAGTATCAACTGGCATCAGCGCAAAAGTTTGATCAATCTGTCCGGGTAGTCAGAAATGATTCCATCCACGCCCAAGTCGGCCATTCGCAAGATGTCTTGTTCTTCATTCACTGTCCATGGAATGATTTTCATTCCCTTTTCATGGCAAGCATCAACAAGGTCCTGGTTGACAAGAACATGTTCGGGACTGTAGGCATATGGTATAAATCCCAGTTCTTTAAGATGCCAATCCAGATCGTGATCGTCCTCGACCAAAAGAACTGTTTTGATGTCGGGTTCCAAATCTTTGACAAATTGAAGGCATTCATGATCAAAACACTGAATGGTTGTCGAGTCTGCAATGCCAAGGTCTTTTACAGCTTTCAAAACTAATTTGGTGAAACTAAGGGCATTGGGGTGCAGTATGTCATCCCATTCTTTCTTTCTTTTGATCTCAATATTATAGAAAGGGTGGTATCCTGCTGCTCTTATGGCATCCACAACCTCTCGGAGCACGGGTTTAACGGCCGGTATTTTTTCCTGTTCCGGAAATCGGGGATGGGGTTTCAGACCTACGTCAAAGCGCTGAACAGTAGGAGTGATCATGTCATAAATCTTGAATTCCATTTCGTTTTCTTCAGTGATGGGAACTTCAAATGGACTAGTAGATATTTCGTGGTTAAAAAATGGTTCGTGGGATACTATGACCTGGCCATCAACACTAATTACAACATCCATTTCAAGAGTATTCACCCCCAATTCACATGCTTTGAGGAAAGCAGGGATGGTATTTTCAGGCAGAAGACCGCGACATCCGCGATGGCCTTGCAAATCTATTTTTTCGTAATCGTTCATACAGGAAAATAAGCTTGATATGAATATGAATAAGAGTAGTCTCATGTCGAAGGGGTGTTGGTGTGTTGCAAATCAAGGTGCATCGATTGGATGTTCTGACTAAAAAATATGAGCGCCTTATCATCGAAATTCGCGGTTGATTCTGTCGTGAAGAATGCTCTCTTAGCATTTTTGGAGAGGACAGATTCAATTTCGGGATGCCTTAGCAAATAATTTTTCAACGACTTTGCCACAATCGGTCCCTGACAAACTAACTGGATGTGTGGAGGAAGATGTTCCTTGATTTTTTCCTCCATCAATGGATAATGTGTACATCCCAATAATATGGTATCGATCAGGGCATCTTGATGGAGGAGGGCGTCAATGTATTTTTTGACAAAATAATCTGATCCTTCAGAGAGATGTTCGTTGTTTTCAATCAAGGGCACCCACATTGGGCAAGCTTGCTGAGTTACTTTTAGCTCGGGCCACAGGTGATCGAGTTCCAGTACATAGGAGTTGGAGTTGACGGTGCCTGTAGTTGCAAAAATGCCAACATGACCAGATTTGGTCAAATGTCCCATTTGTTCTGTTGTGGGACGAATCACCCCTAGAACCCTTCCACTGCTGTTGATTCGGTTAAGGTCCAATTGCTGAATGGACCGCAACGCCTTTGCCGAGGCCGTATTGCAGGCAATGATGACGAGCTGGCAACCCTTAGCAAAAAACCACTCTACTGCTTCCAGTGTATAATCATAGATGGTCTCAAAACTTCTTGGTCCATAGGGAGCTCGGGCATGATCCCCCAGATAGAGATAGTCATATTGTGGAAGGACACGCAGGAATTCGTCCAGGATGGTCAAGCCACCGCTACCGCTGTCAAAAACACCAATTGGACTATATGGGTCTGTCAATTCTTTCTTCTTTTCGAAACCAAAGATAAAAATATTGGTTAGGTGATGTAAAAATAGTGTTGGGAATAATGACGATAAGATTTATAATAAATACAGCTATTGAGCATATCCCTGTTGAGTTATAAAAATGGTAAATCTCTCTTTGGTATAAAAAAAATCGATCAAAATTGACTAATCTTGCGGCGATGAAAAAGACAAAAACAGCCATAGTTTCTTACCACAATACTTATCCCTTTTTGCTTGGGCTGGAGGGAACATCGATTGCTGACCAGATAGAGTTGATAAAAGTGGCACCATCCCTTTGTTCAGAAATGTTCATCAATGGTTCGGCTGATATCGCCCTTGTTCCCGTTGGTGGCTTAGAAAGTTTGCCTGAACACGAAGTGTTTTCTGATTTTTGCATCGGTGCCGATGGTCCGGTTTATACGGTAACGCTGATGGCAAACAGTGCAATGGAAAACTGGACAACAGTTTATTTGGATACAGACTCGCAGACCAGCGTGAAATTGGCTAAGTTTATTTTGAATGAAAAGGGTATGAATGTACGATTCATCAAGGGACTGCCCGACATGACATATCTGCCAAAAGATGCTGCTGTGCTGATGATTGGGGATAAGGTATTCGAGAATGAATCAGCCTTTATGTTCAAGTATGATCTGGCAGAAATGTGGAAAGATATGCTTGGATTGCCTTTTGTGTTTGCAGTCTGGGTGAAGAAAAATCATGTAAGCCAGGAATTTTGTGATGCTTTCAATGAGTCTCTTGCGTTCGGGGTTTCAAACATTTCGACCCTACGTAATAAAAAGCTATCTACAAAACTTGATCTCCAAACTTATCTGCAGGAACATATTTCATTCAATCTGGATCATTCCAAAAGAATGGCCATGGAATTGTTCCTCCAGCGCACCAATCAAAAAGTGTTGGCAGTTTAGGTTTAATTAGAGGTCTTAGCAATAAAATAGCTTCTCAATAGTCTAAGTGGCATCAAAATGCCCATCAACAGTAAAAAGCCAAGTACGATTTTTTTATCCATTTGTTTTGCTTTTTGAGTTTAGCAAACTGAAGTCTTTTATTAGAATTCAGCCTCAGCGCTATATATTTAATTGCAAAGTTAAAGTGGGCTTATTACCTTAAAATCAATGGATTGTTACGGTAGTGTAAATATATTTTTCGATTTGGGCTGTTGGCCTATTAGCGTATTGTCAAAAGGGAGTTGGTCTTTGGCACTTTTGGCCATTGGGAGATGGGAGATGGGAGATGGGAGATGGGAGAAATGCGGGCGGATACCCTTTAGGGCCAGGGTAGCGGGGGGCAATTGGGGAGTCCTTGGCACTTTTGCCGATTGGCGATTTAGCTTATTTGCACAAAATCCCTCACAAAAAGCCTTTAACTTTTAACCTTTAACACTCAACCCCTTTCTCTCGCAATGGTGCAAAGAGGTGGTGAGTTTTGAGTACGCAGAGAATCCTTGGGGAGATGGGAGATGGGAGAAATGCGGGCGGATACCCTTTAAGGCCAGGGTAGCGGGGGGCAATTGGGGCGTATTTGGTATTTTTGGAAGTTGGCGATTTACCTTATTTGCACAAAATCCCTCACAAAAAACCTTTAACTTTTAACCTTTAACACTTAACCCCTTTTTCTCGCAATGGCGCAAAGAGGTGGTGAGTGTTGAGTACGCAAAGAATTAGGATGGTACCATTAAGACATTAAGTTACATTAAGGTTTTAAATTCTCCTAAACCTTAAAGCTCTATACCTCAAATAAAAAAATCCTTCATTCGAAATTGAAAAAAAGGTGGCTGAGCGGAGCCGAAGCAGGGTCTTAGCGTATTGGCGTTTTAGCGAGTTGGGCTATTGGAGAAATGCGGGCGGATACGCTTTAGGGCCAGGGTAGCGGGCGGCAAAAATGAGGAAGTCTCTGGTCTTTGGGAGTTGGTCTTTAGGGGAGATGATACCTCATAGTATTGGTTGACATGAAAACGACTAAAGTCCAAAAAATCAAAAAGCTAATAGCTTGACATAAACATGACTAAAGTTCAAAAAATCAAAAAGCTAAATGCTAGGGGCTAACAGCCTGCCATGAAAACGACCAAAGTCCAAAAAAAGGCTAAAAGCTAACAGCTATAAGCTAAAAGCCAGACATACATATGACCAAAATTCAAAGAAAATATGACCTAAAGTCAAGCACCTAAAGCCTAACACCTAAAACCTAACCCCAACCATTATTCTTCCCTCTGGTAAGCTAAATAAATCAAAACCAGACCTACAATGATTCTGACAATATGACTAAAAAAAGCGATCCCATTTCCAAACGTCTTGTTGATCCAGGAAAACATAGAAAGATTGATGCCCACCAGAGATAAAAATATCGATAGGAAACCTGTTATAAATAGCGCAAAACCAACTATGGCGAGGATGGTTTTTGTTTTACTAGAATATGCCATTTGGTAAAAATTGAATGTTGCTGCAAATGTAATGTTAAGAAACAAATCGGGAGGATTCGGGTTTGACTTAATGACCCAAAATTGAAAATTAACGTTTATTTTAAGTATTAGCCTCATTGTGCAAGGTCAATTGCATTAATTTTGGACTTCTGTAAAAACAGCCAATGAATCAGTCAGAGCTTATAAAAATTGTTGAGTGCCCCAGAGATGCCATGCAGGGTCTGCACAATTTCATTCCAACGGCTGATAAAATCAGATATATCAATCAATTGCTCAAGGTAGGGTTTCACACCATTGACTTCGGTAGTTTTGTTTCTCCCAAGGCAATTCCTCAGATGGCAGACACTGTAGAGGTTTTGCACGGCCTTGATTTGTCAGATACCAGGTCTCATCTTCTGAGCATTGTCGCCAATGTAAGAGGGGCAAATGACGCTGCGAAATTTGATGCCATCCGATACATTGGCTTTCCATTCAGTGTTTCGGAGACTTTCCAATTGAGGAATACCAACAGCACCATTGAGGAATCATTAGATATTGTCGATGAAATCCTTACCATCTGCGCTGCTTCAGGAAAAGAACCTGTCATCTATTTATCCATGGGATTTGGGAATCCTTACGGAGATGTGTGGAATGCAGAAATCGTAATGAAATGGGTTTCGAAGCTGACTGAAATGGGGTGTAAAATCCTGGCTATTTCAGATACTGTAGGCATTGCAAATCCTGAAGGCATCAGCTATTTGTATAAACATCTCATTCCTGCTTATCCAAATGTTGAGTTCGGCGCTCACTTCCATACCCATCAGAACAATTGGAAAGAAAAAGTAGAGGCTGCTTATAAGTTTGGTTGCAGGAGATTTGATTGCGCTATCAAAGGATATGGTGGATGTCCAATGGCCAAAGACGATCTTACCGGGAACCTTCCAACAGAAAATCTCATCTCATATGCCAATGGTCTGGATATGGATACAGGCGTAGATTATGAGGCATTTTTTGATGCTTTGGTTATCGCAAACGAAATATTTCCTAAATAATTCCCGACAATAGTTAAGGTTTTACTAAATCACATCTGTACATCCTCTCAGGATTAAACCTTGTTTTTCATTAACTGTCAAATGTACGTGTAAATGATATTGATGCTTTTATTGTGAGATATGATTACCAAGATGCACAAAAACCAAATCAAGAATACAAGGAGAACAATTTCAATGTATTTAAGAAAAGATTAAAGTGTAATTGAAGGTATTATAAGCATTCATAAATAATCGTTAACGTCATTTTTGCCGCAATAATTATGGTTTAATTTGCATAAAATTTGAAATTTTGAAAACAATTCCTTCTCAATTGAAACAACTATTAGCAGTGATCCTCTGCGTTCTTACACTAAGCGGATTGCAGGCTCAGTATCCAGGTGGCGGTGCTCCCGCAGGCGGTCGCCCCGGTGGTGGTCCAGGCATGGGTATGAACAACGGCAGATTCTACGGCAAAGTTGTCGATGATGCCGGCAAAGGCGTAGCATATGCAACGGTATCTCTTTACGGGATGAAAATGAATACGGAAACCAAACAACTTGAAAATACATTGATAGATGGACAGATTACCGACGACAGAGGTGATTTTGCTCTTGAAAACCTACCAATTTTTGGCGAATTTGACTTGATTATTTCTTATATAGGATTTTCTGATATCAATAAAAAAGTAAGCTTTGGTTTGAAAAGGCCTGACGGTCAAAGCCAGGGTGGATTCAGTATGCCTCAGGGTACAAATCTTGACGTTGATCTTGGAAATATTACACTGGTAACTTCTACAGAGGTTCTCGATGAAGTTGTTGTAACTGAAAGGAAGTCAAATGTTGTATTGGCACTGGATAAAAAAGTATTCAGAGTAGATCAGGATGCTACAGCTGCAGGCGGAACTGCTGAAGATGCACTTAAAAACGTGCCAAGTCTTACCGTTGACCTTGACGGAAACCTCAACTTGAGAAACGGAAGTCCACAGTTGTTCATCGATGGTCGTCCAACAACGTTGACTCTCGCACAGATCCCTTCTGACGCTATCGAGACCGTTGAAGTCATCACCAACCCAAGTTCTAAATATGATGCCTCAGGCGGACAAGCAGGTATTGTAAATATTGTATTGAAAAAGAATAAAAAACTGGGTTACAACGGTACTGTGAATGCGGGATTTGATACTCAAAAGAGTGTCAATACAGGTGCCAATATCAATGTGAGTGAAGGTAAAGTCAATTTTTTCGCAAATGCATTTTACAATGCGAGAAGAGGGCAAAACTTTGGAGTTACGGAAAGGACAAACCTTTTTGAAACGCCAAACACTTTTGTAAAGCAAGTAAACGAAGGCGACAGAAGCGGTAGCTTCCTCAATGGAAGAGTCGGCTTAGACTGGTTGTATGACAACAGGAATACCATTACCTTCCAGGCCAGTGCAGTAAGAGGTAGCTTTGATAATCCATCTTATTTAAATGTTAGAACAGATACATTGGTCTCAGGACGTTCTGCCTTTAGCGAATATGACAGGGTTTCAGAAAGTTCAAGAATATTCAAAAACTATGGTCTGTCTGTATTGTACAAACACTTGTATGTAAAAAGCGGAAGAGAACTCACAGCAGATGTCAATTATAACATCATCAGTTTTGACAATTTTGGTGAATTCACCAACACCTACCAACAATCCAACTTTATTACAAAGCAAAGACAAGATGGTAGTGGTGGTACCGGGGTATGGACATTCCAATCAGACTATGTAGACCCTTTGACGCCTACAGTAAAACTGGAAGCAGGTATCAGAGGTCAGTTGAGAACAGTTGACAACAACAACTACAACTACAACCAGATTGGTGACAATTGGGTGAGAATCCCAAGGTTTACAGACGAATACATTTTTGATGACATCGTCTATGCAGCATATGCCAATGTGAGCAAATCAACCGATAAATGGGGCATACAAGCAGGCCTTAGAGCAGAAAGTAGTTTTTACAACGGAACATTGGCAGATGGACAAACTTTTTCAAATAAGTTTCCGATCAGCCTATTTCCAACATTGTTTGTGACCAGAAAAATCAATGAACTGGATGACCTCCAATTGTCAGTTTCAAGAAGAGTAAACAGACCTAACTTCTTCCAGTTGTTGCCATTCACGGATTATTCTGACTCACTTAACCTATCAATGGGTAATCCAAATCTGGTACCTGAATTCACCAACTCGATTGAATTCTCATATCAGAATATCATCAATGACAATCACAATTTCTTGATGACTGCATATTATAAGCAAGCAAATAATTTGATTACAGGTTTCCAATTTACAGAAACCAATCCAGACAATGGTCAGACTTATGTTGTAAGCACATTCCAGAACTCTAATTCAAGCAAAGCATACGGTCTTGAAGTCACAGTCAGGAACAGGTTTGGCAAAAATGTTGATTTCTCAACCAATGCGAATTTTTACAATTCAGTGGTTGACGCCAACAACATCCAGGAAGGCCTTGTCAATGAGCAGTTTACCTACTTCATCAAAGAAAACATCAACCTCAGCTTACCTAAGGATTTCAAGGTGCAGCTTTCAGGTCAATACAGAAGTAAGACAGCATTTACACCTTCAAGCGGAGAAAGCAGAAGAGGTGGAGGAGGATTTGGCGGATTTGGTGGAGGCAACTCTGCACAGGGATATACCACTCCGGTATGGTGGGCAGACCTTGCAGTATCAAAATCCTTCATGAAGAGAGCGCTCAACGTTACACTGAGTGTACAAGATTTGTTCAGGACAAGAATTTTTGGAAGTTATTCAGAAACACCTTTGTTTGTACAAACCAGCGAAAGATGGTCAAACTTCCAGGTTGTGAGAATGACAGTGTCTTACAGATTTGGTAAAGCTGATGCTTCATTGTTCAAGAGAAAGAATGCAGGAGAGAACAATGCCGGTTCTGACATGATGGGAGGATAATCCTTCATTATCATTCAACTGGTTTGCAATTGATAATACTTATTTAGTATAATTTGTACACTTAATTCTCCAAGAAAATATCGTTTTTTGTATTATTGGCCTGGAATTTTTTCCGGGCCATTTTAATTTAAAACCATTGCTTCAAATCGTTCATTTATGAATCTTATCAAGAATCCTATTTTTTATAGCTTACTATTTTTTATTACCTCTGCCCCCATTCTTTTTGCACAAAATAATTCGATGGTTGTCTTCTCCAAGACTGCGGGTTTTCGGCATGACGCCATAGAGACTGGAATAGATTTTCTCAAGAAAATTGCTGTTGAAAAACAAATGAATGTGGTAGCAACGGAGGATGCCTCATATTTTACTGAGCAGAATCTCCAGAACCATCAGTTGGTGGTCTTTTTGAACACCACTGGCGACGTACTCAATAAAAGTCAACAAGCTGCTTTTGAACGATTTATACAAGCAGGTGGTGGTTTTCTGGGCGTGCATTCTGCGACGGATACAGAGTATTCCTGGCCCTGGTACAATGATCTTGTTGGCGCATATTTTCTGAGCCACCCCAACAGGCCAAATGTCAGAACAGCACAGTTTGATAAAGTGGATAAGGATAACCATATTTCTACCAGACATATGCCGGCAAGATTTGAAATTACAGACGAGTTTTACAATTTTAAATCTCTGAAGCTTGATCTGATAAAGCCCCTTATTAAAATTGACGAAACAACTTATGAAGGTGGTGCAAATGGCGACAATCACCCGATGTCATGGTATCACGAATTTGATGGTGGAAAAGCATTCTACACAGCCTTGGGGCATACGAAGGAAATGTATACAAATCCACTTTTTGTAGAACATATCAAAGGTGCGATTGATTATTTGCTCAACAGCGGCAGTCCAGGAAAATTGGACTATTCCAAAGCCAGATCAAAGTTGGTGCCAGAGGCCAACAGGTTCAATAAAGTGACATTGTCAACAGGTCTGGATGAGCCGGTTGAGCTGGCGGTATTACCCGATGAGCGGGTGTTGTTTGTGGAAAGAAAGGGTGCTGTAAAATTGTACGATCCCAAAACCAACTCTACCAAACAGATTTACCAACTTGAAGTGAGCAGGAGATACAAGTTCAAAGACAATGCTTCCGGTGAGGCGGAAGATGGACTTTTGGGATTGGCTCTTGATCCTAATTTTGATAAAAATGGATGGTTTTATATGTATTTCTCTTTGCCGGGTGACAAGCACGTCAATGTTCTTACCAGATGGGATTTCAATCCAGACACCTTAAATCCTGCAAGTATGAAAACTGTACTGGAGGTTGCTGTCCAGAGAGAGCAATGTTGCCATACCGGAGGGTCAATTACTTTCGATAATAAGGGCAATCTTTACCTGTCTACAGGAGACAATACAAGCCCCAGAGCAACAAGATTTGCACCTCTTGATGAGCGACCTGGAAGATTTCCCTGGGATTCTCAAAAGGGATCTGCAAATACCAATGACTTGAGGGGAAAAATATTGAGAATAAAACCAACTCCTGAAGGAGGTTATACTATTCCTGAGGGCAATTTATTCCCAGTTGGAATGGAAAAGACAAGACCCGAAATCTATGGTATGGGCATGAGAAACCCATACAGAATTTCTGTAGACAATGAGACTGGATATGTGTATTGGGGTGATGTAGGGCCCGACGCCTCCAGAGATTCTGTCGGAAGAGGTCCGGCAGGATATGACGAAGTCAACCAAATGAGAAAGCCCGGTTTCTTTGGATGGCCTTATTTCATCGGAGAGAATAAAGCTTATAGTGAATATGATTTTGAGACCAATAAGTCTCTTGGCACCTTTGATCCTGAGAAGCCGATCAACAACTCACCCAATAATACAGGACTACAGGAACTTCCTCCGGCTCAGCCGGCCTTTATTTCCTATAGTTATGATGCATCACAAAAATTCCCTTTGGTAGGAGCGGGGGGAAGAACTGCCATGGCAGGACCGGTGTATCATTATGAACTTTACAAGGACAATGAAAATGCCTTTCCTGAATACTTTGACGATAAATTATTTATCTATGAATGGATCAGAGACTGGATCATGGTTGTAAGTATGGACAAAGAGGGCAATTATGTAGATATGGAACCTTTTATGCCTGCCGAAAAATTCTCTCATCCTTCAGACATGGAGCTTGGTCCCAAAGGTGAGCTTTATATATTGGAATATGGTGACGGTTGGTTCCAGAAAAATGAGGAGGCGAAATTGGTAAAAATTACCTTCGCACCCGGAAACCGTGCCCCTTACGTAAAAATGAAATCTTCCAAAATGGAAGGGGCTATTCCACTCAAAGTGGATGTAAGTTCAGCAGGTACAGAAGATTATGATGGGGATCTGATGACATATGAGTGGAAGCTTTTTAGTCCTGATGGAGTGCTCTTACAAAAAAGTGCTAAAAAAGACGAGTCTTTTATTTTGAATGGTATTGGCAATTTCAAAATTCAATTGACAGTTACTGACACCAAAGGAGCGGCCAACTCATCTTTTCTTGAGGTCGCAGCAGGTAATGAACCACCTATGGTAGACCTGGACATTGTAGAAGGCAACAAAACGTTTTTCTTTCCGGACAAACCATTTGCATATGAGGTCATTGCCAGAGATAAGGAAGATGGTAAAAACCTGGTAGAAGATGTCGCCGTTACTGTTGACTTTCTCAAGGAGGGTTTTGACAAAGAAGAGATAGCCTCAGGTCACGCCGCTGCTGATGAATTTACAAAATTTACAGTGGGTAAAAAGTTGGTTGATGGCTCAGATTGTAAGAGTTGTCACAAGCCCAATGCCAAATCTATTGGACCGTCATATGTGGAAGTTGCTAAAAAATACAAGGATGTAGCCGAGTCTCAAACATACATTGCGAAAAAAATTAAAAATGGCGGTTCAGGCGTATGGGGATCTGTAGCCATGGCTGCACATCCAGGGTTTTCGGATGACGATGCAGGAAAGATTGCTGAGTATATCTTGAGCTTGGCAGACCAGCCCCTGAACAGGCCAATGAAAGGTACTTACAAGGTAGATTCGAAGGAAATTGTAGCCGGACAGGGTTCTGTTATCTTGAGGGCAGCTTACACAGATAAGGGGGCCAATGGTATGCCGCAGCTTAAATCACAGAAAATCATCACATTGCAGAGTCCAAGATTTAATGCCACTAATGCAACAGACCTCAAGGATGTCAATAAGATGAATTTTGGAGGAGGTATTATGATGGGCAGCAAGGATGGCGCATGGTTTAAATTTGACGATTTGGAAATGACTGGAGTCAACGCAATTGCCTTTCAGGCGAGTGCTCCTAAAAATTTCGGATTCCATGGGGGATATCTTGAAATACGCCTGGATGGTCCTGATGGTAAGTTGTTGGGCAAGTCAGAAAATGTCGTTGCGGCAAAGGTCAATCCGGCAGCAGCGACCAACTCAAATGCCAGAAGAGAAGCGCCCATGATCAACGTTCCTATTGAAAAGTTGAGTGGTAAAAAAGATCTGTATTTTGTCTTTAAGAGTTTGCCCGACCAGGAAGCAGGCAACTTGTTTACTGTTGTAGATGTAGAATTGAAAGCAGGAAAATAAACCAATAAAAAAGGGGCTCTTTGGGCCCCTTTTTTTTCTGAAAGTCCCAGCGAATAGATAGTAGAAAGGAAAACAAAAGTTGCTAATTTTTTCTACGTACTCAAG
>JAGQWX010000089.1 GCA_020436935.1 Saprospiraceae bacterium | reverse complement strand
TTGTTGATCCTGTAACAGACGAGATCATTCTTGATTCAGGAGAGTACATTTCAGATGACATCTCTAAAAAAGTTGAAGATGCAGGTGTCGAGGCAGTGACCATCAGATCTGTATTGACTTGCGAATCCAAAGTAGGAGTTTGTGCCAAGTGTTATGGAAAGAACCTGGCTTCCGGAAGGATTGCTGAAAAAGGAGACGCAGTTGGTATCATAGCAGCTCAGTCTATCGGTGAACCTGGTACTCAGTTGACACTTCGTACCTTCCACGTGGGTGGTATTGCATCTGTAACTAAGGCAGAATCTGAAATCACAGCCAAGTTTGACGGTAAAGTAGAATTTGACAATATCAAAGTGACTGAAAGCGACAACAGCAATGTGGTACTTTCAAGATCTGGTGAAATCAGAATAGTAGATCCTGAAACAGGAAAAATATTTACTACTCACCACATCCCATATGGTTCTGATCTGAAGATCAAAGACAAGCAGAAGATTTCTAAAGGTGATGTGATTTGCGAATGGGATCCATTCAACAACGTCATCATCTCAGAATACAGTGGTATTGCGCAGTTTGAAGCTATTGAAGAAGGTGTTACCTACAGGGTCGAAAGAGATGACCAGACAGGTTATGCCGATAAGGTAGTGATTGAATCTAAGAATAAGAAAAAGATTCCGGTCATCAGGATCGTTTCTCCAGGTGGTGAGGAATTAAAGACATACACTTTGCCGGTAGGTGCGTACATCTCTATAGAGCATGGACAAGAACTTAAAGCTGGTATGAAGATCGTTAAGATCCCTAGAAATCTTGGTAAGATCCAGGATATCACGGGTGGTCTTCCAAGGGTAACAGAATTGTTTGAAGCAAGAAACCCATCCAACCCGGCTGTTGTGGCTGAGATCGATGGTATCGTTACTTTTGGTAAGATCAAAAGAGGTAACAGAGAGACTTACATCGAAGATGAGAAGACAGGTCAAAAGAGAAAGTACCTCATTGGTTTGTCAAAACACATCCTCGTTCAGGAAGGTGACTTCGTGAGAGCAGGTATGCCGCTTACAGATGGTGCAGTTTCTCCAATGGACATTCTTAACATCAGAGGACCATTTGCTGTACAGTATTATCTGGTAAATGGAGTTCAGGAGGTATATCGTTCTCAGGGTATCAACATCAATGACAAACACATCGAAGTTATCGTAAGACAGATGATGAGAGACGTAGAAATCGTTGATCCGGGTGATACTCCATTCCTTGAAGGAGAAGCTGTAAACAAGCAGGAGTTCATGGAGAAAAACGATGACATCTTTGACAAAAAAGTAGTGCTTGATGCTGGTGAATCCAGTAAGTTTGGCCAGGGTCAAATCATTACCATCAGACAGTTGAGAGAAGAAAACTCTTACCTGAAGAGAAATGACAAAAAGACCATCACTGTCAGAGATGCAATATCTGCTACTTCCAGTCCACTGTTGCAGGGTATTACGAGAGCTTCATTGGGTGTATACAGCTGGATTTCTGCTGCATCATTCCAGGAAACTACCAAAGTATTGAGTACTGCCGCAATGTCTGCAAAAACAGATTATTTGAATGGATTGAAGGAGAATGTTATTGTAGGTAAGAAAATACCTGCAGGAACCGGAGTGAAAAACTTCAACAATTTGGTCATCGTTAAAGCTGACGGTGGAGAAATTTATGAAGAAGACTCTGAAGTGGACGAATAATATTCATCTTCAACGGATAAAATAAAAGCCCTTGAGCAATTGTATTCAAGGGCTTTTTTGTTGGGTGCATTTCACAGCATCAACTAAGGAAGTATTTTTGTTGGGTGAACGTACATTCTATTAGGAACAAAGGCTGTTTCATTAGGTGTATTCGAGTATCTTCAAATAATCCGAATACCAATTTTAACCAAAAAAACCTAATCGATTTACTCTATCCATTTTAACATCATATCTTGTTCTTCATTCAGAATAGTAACACCTCTGAATCGCAATATGTAAATCACATTGGTCCAATCGATCTCTGAAATACCACATGTGAATCACATTCGTCCAATCGGTCTTTGAAATGCCACATGTGAATCACATTCGTCCAATCGAAATTTGAAATGCCACATGTGAATCACATTCGTCCATTCAATCTCGGAAATGCCACATGTGAATTACATTCGTCCAATCTGATCTCAAAATGCCATTTGTGAATCACCTACGACCAATCCGAACCTTTGAAATACCACATGTGATTCACATACGTCCAATCGATCTCTGAAATACCACATGTGAATCATATACGTCCAATCGACCTTTGAAACGCCACATGTGAGTCACATTCGTCCAATCAGGTTAGCTTAGTGCCTTCACTCAATTGTATTACACAGTCTAACTTATTACATAAGACTGATTCTTGCTGTAAACAATCGGGGCTTTTTTAACACAGCATGTCAGGACAAAGTCTGATAGCATTTCTGCCTCCTAATATTTTTCAAAGATATCTGATGTAAATGTGAAAGTATAGGAAATAAAAATGCCTGACTTGAAACCAAATCAGGCATATAAAATTGTGTATGTTAAAGTATGTATGTCGAACTTTTTGTTCTTAGTTCCAGTCCCACCTTACGCCAAATGTGACCAGGTTTTGTGCTGGATTGTTGTCTTTGAAGAAAGAGTTGAGGTCTAACTTTGAGTATAAAGAGAAGTCTTTATAACCCAAATAAGCACTAAGGCCATATGCAATTTGGTTGACATTGAATTTACCTTTCTGTGATTCTTCAATTTTCAGGCCATCTGCTTTGTATTCAAGAATTTGTTTGCTTCTGATAGGAAGACCGACGAAGCCGCCAATTCCAATTCTTACAGATCTTTGAGACCTTACAATGATATCTCCGTCATCTGTTTTTCTTGAACCAGAAAAATCAAATTCAAGATGAGCAGGTATAGCCAGATAGGTAGTTCTTAGTTTGGCTTTATCCAGTTCGTATTGGAAATCTACGAAGTCTGTTTGATCTCCATTTTTTACAAAGATTTGATTTTCCTGTAGATTCATGTTATGGATCATCAACGATAGGCCATATTTCAGAGATACTGCGCTGCTATTGGCAGCAAGTCTGGCTTTTTGCGTATACCCTATTTCCCAATATCTTGATCCAAACAAGTCCAACGGACTGTCTTCAAGGGTATTGATGTCATTGTCATTGAGCAGGCTGGAAAACCCAAATCCGAAAACTGTTTGGTCCGTAATTCTTTTTTCCGTTCTGCTTTTCTTCTTCATGTCTTTGATGTTTTCCTTCCAACCCTTGTGGGTTCTCCAACTAAAATCGTCGTCATCGTCATCATCATCATCATCATCATCGTCATCATCATCGTCGTCATCATCGTCATCATCTCCATCCTGATTTTGATTCATCTCTTCGCTTTCTTCATTGTCAGCGTTTTCCTGGATAGAACTGGTAGTTTCAAGGATTTCATCCACTAGAGATTGAATGTCTTCAACGATGTCATCCTGAATGTCATTGACCATTTCAATGATGTTGTTAGATACATCATCTGCAATTTCCCGAGATTCATTTCTTGCTTCTTCGGCGGTAATTTCACCTTTTTCAAGGCGAAGGTTAATGGCTTGAATGGTACTGTCCAATCTTGCTTTTTCTGATGTGACCAGGGCTTCAATTTTCTCGGCCGACATCTTAATGTTTTCAACCTTTGAATTTTGACCAAAAATATTGGGGGCATAGGTGATCAGTATGATTCCAAGTAATATTCTAAAAATCATGGTATAATAAATTATAAATGAATAAAATTGTAATTCTGTAGTTGTGTTATCAGTTGAACGAGCGATCGTCAGCTGATTCGTAGTTTCTTGTGATAAAGGCTTCAAATTTGGATTCAACTCCTTTTTCTATCCTTTTAATCAGGCTTTGAGGTTTTGCGGCTTTGGTTTTAAGCTCGGCATAGCTGACTATTTCATCTTGATCAATATCTATTTTTGAAGGCTTATTGAGTCTCACTTTGATGACCGGCATACTGATTTCGACTACCGGATCCTTTTCATCAACATGGCTAACAACATTTTCCTGGATGTTTGTGTTTTTTATCTCGCTTTCCTGGTAAATAGGTGCATTCGTCTTTTCAGCGATTTCCACTGCATATTCCTTTTTTTCCGATCTGCGCACAACAGGGTTTGATTTTTTTGAAACCTTATTGGCTTGATTTTCCTGCGCTGAAACTATGGTCTTCACCTCTTCGGTTTCATTTATTTCGGTAGGGGTTGAAGGCAGCTCATACACATCTTCTTTCTTTTCAATTTGATTTTGGGCATATTGGTTTTGCTGAGGCTTTTGTTCTTCAGGATTTGTCTTGGGTTGAAGGCTCGAAGTAAGGTAGTATGCCGCAATTCCAATAGCAATAAATAATAGAATACTCAGCAGACGTATAGAGCCGTTGAACCTGTTTTTTTTATCCAGTTCTGTGTTGATGCGGTCAAACGCATTTGTCCCAGGCTGAATTTCAAAATCATCCAAATTTTGTCTGAAAAGTTTATCAATATCTGACTGTGCCATTTTTCTCTGAAATTTTGTCTAAAACCATTTGTCTCAATTTTTTCCTGGCGTAAGCCAACTGTGATTTTGAAGTGCCTTCTGAAATTCCCAAGGCATCCGAAATCTGTATATGTGAATAATCTTCCATTACGAAAAGATTAAAAACTGTTCTTGATTGCACCGGCAGTGAGGCTACCATTTCAAACAGATCTCCCGGTTGGAGACCCTCAGGAAGACCACCTTCATCCTCTGTCTCTTCTGCCACATCCCCCTGAATTTCAAAAGTCATCTCCCTCTTTTTTCTCAAAAATGAGAGGCACTCATTGACCATCACCCTTCGTACCCAACCTTCAAAAGAACCTTTAAATTCAAAAGAATTTATCTTTTCAAAAACCTTTACAAAAGCTGTCACCATTACATCTTCAGCAAAATGAATGTCTGAAATATATCTCTGACAAACAGCCAGCATTTTGGGAGCCATGCTATTATAAATGGCCTTTCGCGCATGCTCATCCTGTTTAGCTGCAGCTCTGACAAGCGTTGAGGTATCCATATGCAATTGCAGTACTTTCAATGGTTGTTTCGTTGTTGTTGATCTTCTATTTTGCAGCTTTGATTCTTGCTGCCTCATACTCACCTGAAATATTTTTGATCATTTAATTCCTTTTAAAAATAAATAAGCAATATAATTTCTGATGGGTATAACTGTAAGACGCAAGCATCTCAATAGAGTTGGAAATTATCGGAAATATTTTTTCTAAATATCGGAAAAAATTTCAGAAGCTATGGTTGCAGACACTGGAGTGCCGGTGTCGACCATTTTTATAAGTTGCTCATATTCAATAATCAGTGCATCCTTATTGGCCATTATGCGCTTAAAAGCTTTAATGGTGTTTTCTTTGGTAAAATCATGCTGAATCAACTCGGGAATCACTTCTTTGCCCATGATCAGGTTGACAAGGGAAATGAATTTGAGATTAACAAAAAACTTTGCAATCCGGTAATTGAGCGATGATGCTTTGTAACAAACTACTTGGGGTACTTTGAAAAAAGCAGTTTCCAGCGTGGCTGTACCGGAAGCAGTAAGGGCGGCTTTAGATACATGTAGTACGTCGTAAAACTTGTTCTCGATGAGTTCTGCTTTCGCCAGGGGATAATTGTTTAATATCTTTTCATACAGGGCAGCCGGGAGATGGGGCGGTTTCGCAATCAGATAGGGCAATTCTGAGTACAAAGAGCTGCATACCTCCAGCATAATGGGTAGGATCAGTTCTATCTCCTGTTTCCTGCTTCCGGGAAGCAGCGCTATGGCACCTTGTGGATATCTGCTGACAAATGAAGAGTCCGGTGTAAAGGAGCGCACCTGTTCAAGGCTTGGATTGCCTGCATAGGTCACATCGATGCCATGAGAATTGTACCACTCTTTTTCAAAGGGAAGAATGACAAATAATTTGGCAACATACTTCCTGATGAGTTCCTTCCTTCCTGCTTTCCAGGCCCATACCGTTGGAGAGATGTAGTAATAATTTCTAAATCCTTTCTCATAAGCCCATTGCACCAATCGAAGATTGAATCCGGGATAATCAATGTATACAATGCAATCGGGCTCGAATTCCAGTATTTGTTTTTTTATCAGAGCAAAGTTTTTTCTGATGGCTCCAATGTTTTTCAACACTTGCACAAAGCCCATAAAAGCGAGTTCGGAGATGTGCTTGAGTGGCTTTTGGGAAGTTTCCTGCGCCATTTCATCACCCCCCCAGAATGCAAACTTTGCCCCATTGTCTATTTCTTTCAATGATTTGCAAAGTCTGGCTCCATGTTTATCTCCCGACAATTCTCCCGCTATGATAAAATACTTCAAATCAGTAGGATCTTTAATTGGGCCACAAAATAGATATAAAACTATACCTGTATCAACGAAAGCCGGGATGTCGTAAAAATTGATTGGATATTTTCCCAATATTCTACACCAATAACTACACAGCATAAGGTTGCTTTTAGGATTTACGCTTTAATGATCCATAAATTTTATCTTTTACTAGGCATTCAATTCTACTTTGAATTGGTATAAATCACTCTGCATTGCTACCTTTACGACAAACTCACATTCTCATGTCAGATAAGAAATTGTTCCTTCTGGACGGCCACGCCCTTGTTTACCGCGCACATTTTGCATTCATCAATAGACCCCTGATCAACTCCAAAGGAGTAAATACCTCTGCAATTACAGGATTTGTGAGGACTCTTTGGGACCTGATCAGCAAGGAAAAACCAACCCACATCGCAGTTGCACTTGACCCCAAGGGCAATGTGTTCAGGCACGAATATTTTCCGGCATATAAGGCCAACAGAGATGCTACTCCTGAAGACATCACGAATGCTATACCCATCATCAAAAAGATTCTTGATGGCTTCAATATTCCAATCATCATGGTTGAAAACTACGAAGCCGATGACGTAATAGGTACGGTTGCCAAACAGGCTGAGGCAAAGGGGTACACGGTTTACATGGTAACTCCGGACAAGGATTATGGACAATTGGTCAGTGACAACATCTATATGTACAAACCTTCCAGACAAGGCAATGGCATTGAAATTCTTGGAAAAAAAGAAATACTTGAAACCTGGGAAATCGAAAACGTCGATCAGGTCATTGATTCACTTGGCCTCATTGGGGATAGTGTGGACAATATTCCAGGTGTGCCCGGTATAGGACCAAAGACTGCGGTAACCCTACTCAAAGAATATGGTACATTGGAAAATGTGCTTGCCAATGCGGCCAATATAAAGGGAAAGAACGGCGAGAGACTTGTTGAATTTGCAGATCAGGCTTTGATGTCTAAAAGATTGGCTACGATCAGTCTTGATGCACCCATTGAGTTTGATGAGAAAAGATTTACCATCGACCCGATGGACAAACCTGTATTGTCAGAGCTGTTCAAAGAGTTGGAATTCAGGACTTTGGCCATCCAGATTCTTGGAGAAGGAGACCTCAATGTCGAAGCATTCCCAGGTCAGCCGCCGGCAAAAGCAGTACAGGGTGACCTTTTTGCCGGACTGGAATCAGCGCAAGCTGCGCCTGCACCTGTTGAAGAAGTAAATAAATACAAGCTTACTGAAAGGAACATCAATAATGTAGACCATGAATACATTGTGGCAGGTGATGAGGCTTCAAGGAAAGAGTTGCTGAAGATGTTGTCCGGATATAAAGAAATATCTTTCGATACGGAAACGACACATATCGATGCACACATTGCAGAATTGGTGGGCATGGTGTTTTCTGTTGAAGCCGGTAAAGGATATTACGTACCAGTTCCGGCCGACCAAAAGCTCGCACAGGGGATTGTAGATGAATTCAAAACCTTATTGGAATCCACAGACAGACTCTGGGTGGGCCAAAACATCAAATACGACGCATCGATCATGAAGTGGTATGGTGTCGAGATGAATGGACCATATTTTGATACGATGATCACGCATTATTTGTGTGAACCAGACCTCAGGCATAAGCTGGATTATCTGACAGAGTCCTATCTCAACTATACCATGGTGCCGATTTCTGACCTTATTGGATCTGGAAGAAACCAGATCACCATGAGGGAAGTACCTTTGGAAAAGGTCAAGGAATACGCATGTGAAGATGCAGACTGGACATTGCAGCTCAAGCCGAAGATGATGGAAATGATCCAGGCCATTGAGGTAGTTGATTTGTACGAGAAACTCGAAGCACCACTCATCAATGTACTGAGAGATATGGAGTTTGAAGGTGTAAAAGTCAATGCAGATTTTCTTAAAAATTACTCCGTTGATTTGGCGGAACAAATCATAGCCGTTGAAAAATTAATTTTTGAGCAGGCTGGAGAATCTTTCAATATTTCGAGTCCTAAGCAAGTAGGTGACATCCTTTTTGACAAGCTGGCCATTCCATACAAAGGAAGGAAAACCAGCTCCGGGCAATATTCGACAGATATAGACAAACTTACTGACCTGGCCATTGACAATAAGATTGTGGCAGATATACTTGAGTACAGGAAACTGACCAAACTCAAATCTACATATGTGGATTCACTACCTTTGATGATCAATCCTAAAGATGGCAGAATCCACAGCAACTTCAATCAGGCAAGGGCGGCTACCGGAAGATTGAGTTCTGAAAACCCCAACTTGCAGAACATTCCAATCAAGAATGAAGCAGGCAGGGAGATCAGAAAAGCTTTTGAGCCAAGAAATGAAGACTACGTATTACTGGCAGCGGATTATTCGCAGATAGAGCTCAGGCTTATTGCTGAGATCAGTAAGGATGAAGCCATGCTGGAAGCTTTCATTGCAGGAAACGACTTTCACAAAGCAACGGCTGCCAGAGTCTACGGAGTGGCATATGACGATGTCACTTCAACACAAAGAAGAAACGCCAAAACAGTCAACTTTTCTATCACCTATGGAGCAGGTGCTACCAATCTGAGCCGTCAGTTGGCCATCTCCAGAACAGAAGCCGGTGATCTGATCAAAAACTATTTTGCCCAATTCCAGGGCCTCAAAAATTACATGGACGAAACGGTAGAGTTTGCGCGCAAAAACGGCTATGTACAGACCATGCTGGGCAGAAAAAGAGTGCTTCGGGACATCAATTCCAGAAATGCTTTGGCGCGGTCAACAGCAGAAAGAGTAGCAGTCAATACACCCATTCAGGGCACTGCAGCGGATATGATCAAGAAGGCTATGATAGACATTCACGTAGAGATCAAAAAAAGAGCGCTCAAATCCAGGCTCATTCTTCAGGTACATGACGAATTGGTTTTTGATGTATATCAGCCTGAATTGGAGGAGCTGAAGAGCTTTTTACCTCCGCTCATGGAAAACGCTATTCCGGGATTGAAAGTGCCTATTTTGGTTGAGATGGGTGTCGGGAACAACTGGTTGGAAGCTCATTGATCTGAATAGAACTTTAAGTCAGACTTTAATGTTTGTAGAATTAAATGGCAAAGAATGGATACCATATACCCTGAAATATCTGAGATTAAACAGATTCTTAAAGAGTTGGCTCTTTCACAGAAGGATACAGATGCCAAGTTCAAGGAGACTGACGCCAAGTTCAAGGAGACTGACGCCAAGTTCAAGGAGACCGACAAACGTATTATAAAGGCATTTGAATTGTTTGAAGGTCAATGGGGGAAGTTGATTGAAAGCTTAGTTGAAGGGGATCTGGTCAATTTGCTCAAATCAAAGAATATAGATATTCACGAGACTTCACTGAGAAGGAAGGGAAGTAATGGTGGAGAGAATTATGAGTTTGACATCATTGCTCACAATGGGCATGAAATTGTAATAGTTGAAGTGAAAACTACCATGAAAGTCAAGGACGTTGATAATTTCATCTCAAAGTTGAAAAAGGCCAGACAGTGGATGTCTGAATACAAGGATTATAAAGTATATGGAGCTGTTGCGTTTTTAAGAGCTCAATCCGGCAGTGATGCATATGCCGAATCAAAGAAGTTGTTTGTAATCAAGGCCACTGGTAATTCTGCTGCAATCATCAATCACGCCAATTTTGTACCTGCAGCATTTTAACGAAAAAAGCTCTTGTAATTCTACAAGAGCTTTTAAGTGACTCCGTCAGGATTCGAACCTGAGACCTACTGATTAGAAGTCATAAAAATGTTTGTTTTTCAACATTTGTACCTTTTTGTATTCTCATATATATTTTCGCATAAAATCATTGGTTATTAAGGGTTTGCGCACACTGCATATTTGCCATGTTTTGTATATCTTTGTATGAAATACGTAAATGATTCGTGCAAAATACGTGCAAAATAAATTGAAATGCCAGATTCTAGACCTACAGTAAAGCATTACCATGACACTAGGAATACATACAAAAAGACAAAAGACATTGATCGTTTCCCGGTAAAAATAAGAGTGTCTCATTATGGCCAAGTAAAGTTTTATGCTACAGGCATTGACCTTACCATAGACGAGTATTTGAAAGTTATGGGTAAAAGGCCAAGTCCTGAATTCAGGCACATCAAAAGATCCATTGATGAAATGGTTGTCAGATTTGAATCTTTGATTGAATCACTTCCTGCTTTCTCTTTCTCAAAGCTTGAAAATGCTTTAAAGAAGCCTAAGAAGGACCAACTCAATTTGGAGGACGCATTTAATGATAAAATCGAAAGCCTAAAAGCTGAAGAAAAATTTAGTTCTGCATCCTTATATCAAAGCACAATTGATTGTCTTGTCTCATACAAAGGCAATAAATTGATGTTTCAAGACATCGACACAAATTTTCTAAATGATTGGGCTAAGGTCATTTCCGGAAGTACTAAAAGAATAATTCGAACTAAGAACGGTAAAGACATTGTGCTTTCTGAAACTACAATTGGTATTTATATGCGCAACCTTAGGCATATATTCAATCAAGCCATCAAAGATGGTGTAATCCATCAATCATTGTATCCTTTCAACAATTATAAGATACCAGTATCCAGAAACATCAAAAAGGCGCTTCCAGTAGAACATATTTCCAAGATCTATTTTACGGACATGGAAATGACAGAGCGTGCAAGGCTTGGAATCGATTTGTTTGTGTTTAGCTTTGCGACTGAGGGTATGAACTTCAAAGACATTTTGCAGCTAAAAAAGACCGATGTTGATGGGAACTTATTAAAGTTTAGGAGATCTAAAACTAAATCGACAAGAAGAGAGGCTGCACAGCAAATTGTTTTTCTACCTGAGCTGTCCAGGTCAATTATTGAGAAATATGCCAAGCACAATGGGCCATTTCTTTTTCCAGTTCTAGACGAATCTTGGAGCCCTGAGAAGATCCACAACCATATAAAATGGTTTATAACAGATTCCAATGCAAAGCTGAAGGAAGTTGCCAGGTATGAAGACCTTCCAGATGCCGACAAGATCAGCACATACTTTGCGAGACATTCTTACAGCACTTCAACGATTAAGAATGGCTACAGTATTGAGTATTTGAAAGAAAAGCTCGGCCACAGTTCAGTAAAGGTGACACAAAACTACATTGCTTCATTTGGTTTGGACATAGACAAAGAAGCTTCAGAAAAACTTCTAAAAGGGTTTACCAATGAGTAAAGTTTACTATGAAACTTTTGGGGGTTACGGAGTTCCGAATGTCACAATTTATGAAAGTTTTATGGACTCCCTTCATAAAGGTAAAAGCAAGTATAAAGGGATTTTAATTGACGAACTTTCTTTGTGGATTTATCTGTATGTAATGTTTTCTGAATCACCTGAAATAGTATTTCATGGATTGAATTCTCTGTCTGGTGAAAAATTTCGGCTTACCTGTTTTGAAGCAGTATCACCTGATGATGAAAAAGAACTTTTAATAAGTTTGTTCAGCTTATCAAAAATTCCATCATTGTACTATATGACACCATTTATGGTTTATGCCAAATATAGAATGAATATTCCCGTTAGAGAGATCGCCCGATTATTTAATGTCAAAAAAAACCGGATTGAAAGAATATAGTCTGTCCGATATTTCGGACAAAAAATATTGGATATTTTTGGAAATTGTATGTTTGTATCGTATCCAATAATCAATAACTATGAACAATGAACTCATGAATTTGAAGGAGGTTGCAAAATACCTCAACATGTCAACGCATACCGTTTATCGTATGACGATGCCTACAGCTAAACGCCCTATCCCCCATTTTAAAATTGGAGGTGCTTTGAGGTTTAGCCTGAACAAAGTCAATGAATGGCTTTCTGAAATGGAAGTATTGGCATGATTATTTTTTTTAAGAAAGTTTTTCAACAAGCCCGGGCGACGGCCCATTCCAATCAGCGTACGGGCGGAGGCCCATTCCAATCAGCTCAGTTGAGGAACTTCACAAATTTAACCCAAGAAACTATAAGGGAGGCGTCCCCAAACCAATAGACGTCCAGACACTCCTACGTCTGTCATCATCAATTCTCAATTTGTTCGACCAGCTTAGTTGCTATATGGAATACATGTGGCACTTAAATCTATTGCTTAACATCATCGGTTCAAGCAAGGGCATTGGCATAAAAAAATCGGCCAACGCTCTTTAGCATGGACCGATTTAAAAAAGTGTTGACGTGACAAATATACAGCAAAAGTCTGTAATTCAAATAGATACGTTCCGGGAGTATACCGAATATGGTCTATCTGTGATAGGATGCAAAGATGATAAGACTCCTGTTGTCAGTTGGGACCCCTATAAGAGTAGGGTAGCCAACGAAAAAGATTATGATCTGTTCATCCTCAAACGGGCAACTAAAGCGGCCATAGTGTGTGGTGCGGTTTCTGGCAATCTTCTCTGCATTGATTTTGATCTGAAATACCATCCAATGGGATTGCACCTTTTTCAATCGTGTTTGGAAAAAATCATCGACTACCTAGGAGGAGGCGAAAACCTTGTCATAGTCAAAACGCCATCCGGTGGCCGTCACCTGTGGGTTAGAAGCGATGATGCGCACAACTTGGGGAATAAGAAGCTTGCAGGCAGACCCACAACTGAAAAAGAACGCAAAGAAAATCCGAAACTTAAGGTGCTCTATTTCATCGAGATCCGAGGAGAAGGAGGATATGCAATTGTTCCACCTTCACCAGGATATGAATTCTTAGCTGGCAGTGCGGCAAATATCCCCGTCCTCAAGCTGGAACAAATTGAGCACATTCTCACAATTTGCAAGTCCTATACAGAGATAGTTGATGAGGAAAGCAAGCCTACGAAAGCCGAGAGCAAGCAATTCGATCCCTTTAGTGAAACGCCTTTGGATGCGTATAACAACGATCCAAACGATCCACATATCGAGGTCCTTGAAGAAGCAGGATGGACCCATGTTAGCACTACTGGAGAAAGATCCTTTTACCGTCGCCCAGGTTCAGAGAACACTCAATCAGCAAACTGGCACCACATAAAGAGAATTTTCTACGTCTTCACTTCCAATTCTGAATTTGAGCCTGATAAGGGGTATTCACCATTCGGGGTGCTATGCAAACTTAAATTCAACGGAGATAAAAAAGCAACGATCAAATGGCTTGTTGCCAACGGATATGGCAAAACTTGGACACCACAGCAGAATGAAAAAATTGAGGCGGTCTCAATAGAGCTTGACAAAGGCAGAATGCTTGAAGATGTGATCAACGATTTGCTTGATTCTAAGATATTCACGCAAGACCAGATAGAACGAGTCAAAGAAATGACAGGAGATCGGCACTATGTCAAGACTCAGCTTTACTTTTCTCTGGTTCGCAATGCTAAAGGTGCGATGTCGGTTCAAATCAGTATCCACAGGCTGAGGGAATTCTTAATGACCATTCACCCACGGATCAACAAACTTTGGCGAATTGCCAGAACTTTCGAGAACCGTTATCTACTCATTGATGAAAAAACTAAGATTGTCCAATCTATTGAAAACTATTCTGATATAGCTCCATTACTGGCAAATTTGATTGATGACTTCATAAGCCCCGTCATTGATGAAGACGGCTCAACTTGGTCCGAACTACTGAAGGAATCCATGGAATCCATCGCACCCGGGAAGAAAAAATCACTCCTTGAGGAAATGCAAAAGGAGGGCAAAGATTACCTCAAGTACCTTAAAGATGACAAATACAACAGTTATACAGCTTTTGCAACAAAAATTTTAAAGGTCAATAAGTCAGGTTATGAGTTCGTTGATTACGGAGATCAGGACGGCTACATTCACAAAGATTCTATACTAGACAGAAAATTTGAAAAACCGGAACCTTTTTCTATTGGAGACTTCCAGAAGTTCTTTTACAGGCTTTGCGGACTAGGTACAGCATTTGACGAGATCCCTTTGCTTCAAATTTATTCAGACCCTGTCCAGGACGCTTGGGAACAGATCAGACCCTTTGTGACGGGTTTAGCATATCTTCTACATAGATTCAAAGACCCTACATCAGCATTTGCAATGGAGTTATCAGAAGCTGTGGAAGACGCCGACAATGGAGGCGGAACCGGCAAATCATTACTTGGGATTGGCTTGTCCAAGGTGGTTAATGTACAGTGGAGAGACGGAAAAGCAATTGAGAATGAAAAGCGTTTTGCCTTCCAAGGCATCACGAGTAATACTAATGTTGCCATCATTGATGATGCTACTCAGGATTTAGATTTTGAACCATTCTACAATCGGATAACGAATTTTTTTGAGGTTGAAGGGAAAGGAAAAAACATGGAAATCCTGCCATTTGAGGACGCACCCAAAGTCCTCATAATCACAAACTACCAGGTTCGAAGAAAAGGCCCAAACAAGGGTAAGAATAAAGGCGCTGAAGAACAGCCTTCGACCAAAGCAGTACACCAGGAAAGAAGGCTTAGGCGCTTAAAGATTGCAAAGTTTTACAGCGATAATTTTTCCCCTAAAGACGAGTTTACCAAGTCTTTCTTTGTGGACTGGGACCAATCAGATTGGAACCGATTCTATGACTTTATGTTTACATGCATCTCGATTTACTTCAGGGTGAACAGAACTGTCTTTAGCCAGGCTTATGCAGCTATGGACACAAAAAAGGAAATTAGAGCCGACCTGTCTTACGGTGATGAATTCCTGGCATTCATAGATAGCCAATTGCAAAGCATCCACAAGGCCAAAGATTACCGTTGGGCGCCCATGGATGCATACCGTAAGTTTTTGGAATCAAACGCATTGGACACCAAAGATTTGAGTTTCCGGACCTTCAAAGCTTACCTGGAAAAGTACCTGACAGCCATTAAGGTTATGAAGGAAGATAAGACCAATCCTACATTAGTTTACTTCTTCATAGCTGAATCATTGGAGAGTTGGGCTTCAAACCAATCGTGGTATGAACCTGAGCCGAGTGAGGTTGATTTACCTTTTTGATGACGGTGGCTTAGGGTAACCACCCATAAAAATAGGGCAAAATGACCATTTTTTAGGGTAAATCAGGGGTGTTTTAGGGCAAAATGACCATTTTTTAGGGCAAGGATTTTTAATAAACTATTGATTATCAGATATATATATAAAATTAGACGTAAAAACATACATATTCCGCACGCATAAATAAAAAACGATGGAAGACTAATGGCGTATCACACTATAAAAAATATGGAGAGAAAAAAGGCGTTTTTTGACCCAAAAAATCATAATCAACTGATATACAGAATGTTATCGTTTTTTCTTGCCCTAATAAGGACCGTTTTTGCCCTATTTCGCCCTAAAAACAGCGGTTTTTGCCCTAATTGCCCCTATTGGTTACCCTAAATCAAAATTTATGACAAAATCTAAAGCAATGAAAGAAGAAGAACAACCCCCCAAAAAGCATCCAAATCTTAAGCCCTTCAAACCTGGTCAAAGTGGCAATCCAAATGGCAGACCTGCAGGTGGAAAGAATTTGAAAACCTTGCTTAAGGAAGCAATGGATATTGAAGTGGATTGGAAAAGCGAAGATGGATCCACAACAAGAATGACAGCAGGAAATGTGATGATAATGCACGTCCTGAACAAAGCTATCTCAAAT
>JAGQWX010000088.1 GCA_020436935.1 Saprospiraceae bacterium | reverse complement strand
AAATATGAATAACCCTATGCAAACGAAGTGCAGCTTAGGGAGTCAGAAGTCAAAACAAAATCCACAACCCCAACGTGGTTGAATATTTTTTAAGCCATTAAGAAACGAGGAGATACATGGCTGCTTGGGTGTTAGGTAATAGAACTTACCCCGAATGGGGTTAAATATGAATAAGCCTATGCAAACAAAGTACAGCTTAGGGAGTCAGAAGTCAAAAGAAAACCCACAACCGCAGCGAGGTTGAATATTTTTTGAGCCATTAAGAAACGAGGAGAAACATGGCTGCTTGGGTGCTAGGTAATAGAACTTACACCGAATGGGGTTAAATATGAATAAGCCTATGCAAACGAAGTTCAGCTTAGGGATTCCGAAATCAAAAGAAAAACCTCCAACCCCAACGGGGTTGAATAATGTTGGGGAATATTAAAACACCAAAAGCACATAATTGCTGTTGGCGATATAGCCATTTATTTGTGGATCGAAAACTTAGAGAACCGCCGCCCCCTTACCTGATATTATCTCTCGCCATTACCCCGTTCCTAAAGTAAATAACACCTAGGATAGAGATGGCAAGCATTAAGGCGAAAATAAACCAGGTTGTCAATGTCGGAACTACTACCAAACTGGCAATCACCTGTCCTCTTATTTCTCCACCTGGAAAGTTAACGGTGTGAACATTGGCATAAGTGTTTCCTGAAAGAAAGTCAGTTCTATTGGCTAAAGGAATATTAATTACAAATGGATTCGATACAATATTTAATGGAACAATTATACCTCCATTGACACCCGCTGCTCCTGCATGGATATGGGCTGCCACAGGAGCTCCTGAAAGATTGCTGGTATTCAGGTTTAAGGTAGCATCACCGGTGGCGCTATTGTAGGTACCTGTAAGCGTCCCACTGCCCATGGTCATCACAGGAGGTACTTCATTTGCTCCTGAAAGTGTGACTGAAATGTTGTATATCTGGTAACAGAAGCCCCCAACCATAGAAAAAACGACGAATAGAACAGACAATAATTTTCTCATCGCGATCAATTTTGAATAAAAATATGCATTAATAATCGAAATGCATCATCGACATCAATCTTTATCACATGACCTTATGTATTTGATGCTTATTTGGCTCTGGTTTATCGGGAATATGACTGATGTCCAATTCACTTAAACCTCCACAAAGCCAGGATTGCCACATTTGTTGAAAAACTATGTGAAAATAGTCTATTAAAAAACCAACTGCTAAAATCCCAGAGTCTGCTGCTTTCCAACATTCCGTTTCCAAAATGTTAAATCACTACATAAATGGCAGGGATTTTGCCCCTATGCATTAGCTTTATTATTGATATACTGTTCGGAATATGGAATGTCCATTTTGCATGTGAAGATAAAATGAATCAGATCGAGGCTCAAAACACAGCTGGAGCGGTGCCTCCAGCGAGTATTTGTAACGAAGATATGATTCATTTTAGCAGCATGGAAGTGGACAATTCTATTTCCGAACAGTATATGAGATGCGAACTTAAATGTTTACACCATACGACCCCAATTGATCGCACATAAACATAAAGAAAGTGAAAGAGTTTTATTCCAGATTGCTGGCTGAACATACACAGTGCCCGGACTGCCCTTCGCCGGTAGAAGTGGTGCGCTACTTTAAAAAGTTGAGCGGATTGTTTTTTCAGGATTTTTCTACCAGAAAATTCCACTCAGAAGACGCCATCAAGGCCTATGAGATCGAACTCAAGTACGAACTCAGTGCACTTTTGATGCGAATGCCTGCTCACCACGACAATGCATCCATGCTCGTCGAGTCATTCTTCGAGTCTATACCTCACGTATATGAAAAGATAAGCAAAGACATCGATGCCATGTTTGCCGGTGACCCCGCAGCACAGTCGAGAAGGGAAATTGTCAGGTCTTATCCCGGATTTTATGCCGTATTTTCACACAGGATAGCGCACGCCATGCTCGGTGCAGGCATCACCGACTTACCCAGAATCATATCAGAATATGCCCACAGCAAAACCGGTATCGACATCCACCCGGGAGCGCAGATCGGTGCCTATTTCTGCATAGACCACGGCACAGGAGTGGTGGTTGGAGAGACCTGCATCATCGGGGACAATGTCAAGTTGTACCAGGGTGTAACCCTCGGTGCATTGAGCGTCAATAAATCAGACGCATCTTCCAAAAGACATCCCACGCTGGAGAACGGCGTAGTCATTTATGCCAACGCGACCATACTGGGAGGTGATACGATAGTGGGAGAAAACACCGTCATCGGTGGCAACGTCTGGATCACCCGCAGTGTACCTGCCAATTCTAAAGTTTACTACAAAGCCTCTGCCGCAGATGCAGAAGGCGCCGAAACCATCGAAAATTTTGTTCTGAAAGGGAACTGATCCCTTAAATATAATTTGTATGAAATTGATCGAACTGATAGGGAATACGCCTTTGGTGGAAATCCAATACATCAACCAGAATCCCAATGTGAAGGTTTATGGAAAGCTGGAAGGCAACAATCCCGGAGGCAGCGTCAAAGACAGAGCTGCCTATGGCATGATCAGCGAAGCACTCCATAGGGGAGACATCAAAAAAGGCGATAAGCTCGTCGAAGCAACAAGTGGAAATACCGGCATCGCATTGGCCATGATTGCCCAACTCCTGGGCATCGATATGACACTGCTGATGCCAGACAATTCTACCAGAGAGCGCGTGCTGACCATGGAAGCCTTCGGCGCCAAGGTCATCCTTACCGAAGCAGATAAAGGCGGCATTGAATACTCCCGTGAAGTGGCAGATCAAATGGTGGCTGATCAAGGTTACATCATGCTCAACCAATTTGCCAATGCCGACAATTATGGCATGCACTACAAAACCACCGGCCCTGAGATCTGGCGCGACACCCAGGGCAAGGTTACCCATTTCGTATCTTCCATGGGTACGACAGGCACCATCATGGGCGTCTCCCGATATTTGAAAGAACAAAATCCCTCTGTGCAGATTGTTGGCGTACAACCACAAGACGGCTCTTCCATTCCAGGTATCAGAAGATGGTCTCCTGAATACCTTCCCAAGATATATGAAGCCCATCGCGTAGACAGGATCATCGATGTCACCCAGGACGAGGCAGTCAACATGACCAGAAGGCTTGTCAGAGAAGAAGGCATTTTTGCAGGTATGAGTAGCGGTGGTGCCATGCATGCAGCCATCAAACTGGCCGGCGAAATCGATGAAGGCGTGATCGTCTCCATTGTCTGCGACAGAGGCGATCGATACCTCAGCTCTGACCTTTTCGGATAGTTCATTGTTCTGTTTAGTTTTAATATATGGAGGATTTCGTCCCGTCACCTTGAGTGATCTACTTGAAATCAAAGAATTTTTCTTTGGTAATTCTTGAATTTATTTATTTTAATATTTTTTGAATCACTTGAAATAATTGTCTGATAAACAATTGTTTACACTTGTATTACATGTTCAATCAATTTTATAAATTGTTAATCATGATTAACAAAAATATATATTGTTCATTATAATTAACATTATAATTAAATGTTAATCAAATATATCAAAAATAGTAAATGTTCAATAAAATATATACCTTTGCAGAAACCATATTGGGTATTGCATTATAGCAAACGCTTTATACTTATCAGAAAATGGATTGTCCATTTTAATTAAAAAGTAAAACACATCAGATGGCAAGTACCGATCTGGAAAGACTACTGGAAATAAGCAAGCTTCGTATTGACGGAGTGAGTACTGCCTTCATCCGTGAGATATATCGTGTCATCGAGTGGAATTCACGTCTGATACTTTTGAAAGGATGCAGAGGGGTAGGAAAGACCTACCTTATGCTTCAGCACCTGAAGATGAGTGATAAGAAGTCGGTATTCTTTTCATTGGACCATATCTATTTTTTGACCAACAGATTGTCCGACGCAATAGGAGACATGTACAAAGAAGGGTACAGGGTTTTTGCTTTGGACGAAATCCACAAGTATCCCGACTGGTCCATTGAACTAAAGAACATATATGACAGCTATGCCGATGTGAAATTGGTTGTGACCTCCTCATCTGCGCTCAATATTCTTGCCGGTTCCGGAGACCTGAGCAGACGGATGGATGCTTATTTAATGCGAGGGCTTTCTTTCCCGGAGTATATGGTATATGAGCATGGCATGCTACTGCCCACCTATACTTTTGATGAGATGCTCACGGACTTCGATGCCATCTATGAAAGCGTTTACCATACATTTGATATCGAAAAGAGGTTCAGGGCATACCTTAAGAAAGGCTACTATCCTTTTTACAAGGAGGCAGGAAATAAGTATCACGAAAGATTGGCGGCTGTAGTCTTACAAGTCATTGATTCAGATATGGCTGCCATCTTCAACATCGACTATGCCTCAGCCCGGCAAATAAAAAAGTTGCTCGCCCTTATTTCAAGACTGGGTCCTTTTGCTCCGAATATCACAAAATTGTCAAGAGATCTTGCCATGTCCCGAAACAGTGTCCTGACCTACCTCGACTACCTGTCGGAAGCTGGCATCATCCACATCCTGAAATCTGAAGCCAAGTCAGACAGTGCCCTGACCAAACCCGACAAGGTATTTATGGAGAACACCAACCTGTTGCATGCTTTTGACAGGACACTTGTAAATACGGGTACACTGAGAGAGACTTTTGTCTTTAATGCCCTGGTCTTAGGGGGTTATAATGTATCTACTCCTGCCAAAGGAGATTTTATGATAGACAATGCTTATGTGCTCGAGGTGGGGGGACCCAACAAAGACTTCCATCAACTGAGCGGCATGCCCAACGCAGTCCTGATCAAAGAAGGAACGGCAAAAGGTGCACCCAATATCTTGCCCATGTGGATGTTGGCTTTGCTAAAGAAAGGGTGACATTCTGATCAGATTTGGCTGCATAGGTTGCATTGATTGCATGGATTGCAAAGCTTGCCAGGACTGCATAGATTGCATGGATTGCAAAGATTGCATAGGTTGTGATCATTGCCTCTATGCCCCTATGCCTCTATGCCCCTATGCCCCTATGCCCCTATGCCTCTATGCCCACTATGCCTATGCCACCTATGCCTACGCCACCCATCAAAAGACCATTTTAATGCATTCAATTTTCAAAACTAAAGTTGGCCTGCTTCGATTCTTAAAGAAATGTAAAAGTTTTCACAAACACCATTGCCAAGGATTTAGCGACTTACTTTCGCACGCGCAATTATTTGACAATACTGAAAGTAGCTATTTGCCATAGCAGACATAGGTTTTTGCCAAAATAAAAGCGATACCCGATACACGAAATTGAAACAAATCGAATGGCTTTATTCTCGCGCACTGTTCTCCTATTGACCCTTATCTGCAGCCACCTTACCTTGTATGCACAAAAGAAAAATGCTGCATACCAATATTCCATAAAAAAAGCAAATTCAGGAATCGTTGTCGACGGCATACTGGATGAAGCAGACTGGACCCTGGCCCAATCGGCAGAAGACTTTTTTATGATCCTGCCTATGGATACTTCCTTCGCCAGGGTAGAGACTGAAGTGAAAATGTGCTATGACGATAAATACATTTATTTTTCTGTTGTCAACCACATTCCGCATCAAAAATATGTGGTGGAATCGCTCCGCCGAGATTGGAATTTTGGTAAAAATGACAACTTCCTCATCGTTTTTGACACCTACAATGACCTCACCAACGGCTTTGCATTTGGCATAAATGCTGCAGGCGCGCAATGGGATGGCCAGCAATACGACGGAGGACCGGTGAATCTCAACTGGGACAACAAGTGGTTTTCTGAAGTCAAACAATATGAAGACAGATGGGTGGTGGAAGCCTCTATTCCATTCAAATCCATCAGGTACAATAAAAACCTCACCAGCTGGGGCATCAACTTTGGAAGGATGGACCTTACCTCTACAGAAAAATCATCCTGGGCTCCTGTGCCACGACAATTTCCATCCATTTCATCTGCCTTTACAGGTGACCTGATCTGGGATGCCGCACTGCCCAAACCAGGGGCCAATGTTTCCCTCATCCCATATGCATTAACGGCAACATCAAAAAACCATTCAGCTGAAACTCCACGAAAAAACAGATTTGAGGCAGGTGGTGATGTCAAGGTTTCACTGGGTACAGCCCTCAACCTGGACCTGACCTACAACCCGGATTTCTCACAGGTAGAAGTCGACCAGCAACAAACCAATCTCGATAGATTTGAACTCTTTTTTCCGGAAAGACGGCAGTTTTTCCTGGAAAACGACGACCTCTTCAACAACCTGGGCCTGGACCGCATTCGGCCTTTTTTTTCCAGAAGAATAGGTCTTGGTGTTCCCATCAATTATGGCGCTCGTCTCAGCGGGAAGCTCACCAAATCGCTCCGCATTGGCGCCATGCAGATCAATACTGCGGGTGTTGAAGCAGAAAACATCTCCGGGCAGAATTTCACAGTAGTTTCTGTCCAGCAAAAAGTATTCTCCAGGTCCAACATCATGGGGGTACTCATCAATAAAGACGAAGTCGGCGGGAAAGGATTCAACCGCAACATCGGTGCTGAATACAATCTGGCCTCGGCCAACAATAAATGGAGGGGGAAATTTATGTATTATCAGCTGGACAGCGATAAAAAAGCAGATGACGCAGCGCTCGCGGCCGCTCAAATCAATTATAACGACAAAGAATGGAGCATTTCCGGCCAGCTGGAGCGGGTAGGGGCTGATTACAATGCGGAAGTAGGTTTTGTGCCTCGAAACAGTTATTACAGGATCAGCCCGCGCATTGGTTATAACTTTTTCCCTTCCGCTTCAAAAGTGCTTTCCCACAGTCCGTCCCTGTTCCACTTTTCCTTCTTCGACCTCCAGGGACGCAATACCGAGTACACCACCGGCATCATGTACAATGTAGAGTTCAGAACCAAAGCCGTCCTCTCCTGGTACACGGCCAAAGACTACATCAAGCTGCTGGTTGACTTCGATCCGACAAATTTTACAGGGATCAGACTGCCGGCAGGTTCACAACACCATTGGGCATCTACGGGCATCAATTTTACCTCCAAACCCCAAAGCATGTTCACCTACGGTTTTCAAAGCCGCATTGGCGGTTATTACGAGGATGGTTTCAGACTCAGGCTTCAGGGAGACATGGCCTACCGCTTCCAACCATATGCACAAATCGCCCTCGCTGCAGAGTACAATGACATCAACTTCGATGAAAACACAGGCCTCAAAGACGCAAGATTCTGGCTCATCGGCCCCAAAATAGACATCACCCTTACCAACAATCTCTACTTCACTACCTTCATCCAGTACAACGAACAAATCAAAAATCTCAACATCAACTCCCGACTCCAGTGGCGATATAAACCGGTGTCGGATATCTATTTGGTATACACGGATAATTATGGGACGGAACAGTTGAATATTAAAAATAGGGCGGTGGTTTTGAAGGCAACGTATTGGGGAAATATTTAAAGCTATTAGCTGTTAGCTGTTAGCCATTAGCTGTTAGCCTTTTGATTTTTAATTCTTGGTGATTTCTGGAAATTGATAAATCAATTTCGATGCATCATCAGTGATTGTTTCATATGATCTTTGGCTTTCATTATTCATTTAAATGGTAAAATTGTTGATTTGAATTATCAAGCTTGATTGAGGGACCATCACCCTGGTTTTTGTTGATTGAAGTTTATTCAAATCCACCTTTAATGAGGCCATTAATATATTTAAAAAAAGCTATTAGCCATTAGCTGATAGCCTTTTTATTTTTAATTCTTGGTGATTTCTGGAAATTGATAAATCAATTTCGATGCATCATAAGTGATTGTTCTAATATAAATTTTTTTACATTCATCCCTCAGTTATTTGGTCAAAGTCTTGATTTGAATTTCAACATTGATATAATCACAAACATCCACATTAATGTTGAATGAAGCTCAGGTATAAACACCATTAATCAGAGCATAAATACAATTTTAAAGCTAACAGCTAACAGCTTACAGCTAATAGCTAATAACCAACAGCCAAAAACAAATCAATGAAAATACTCTTCATCGGCGGCACCGGAAACATCTCCACACCAGTCAGTGAACTGGCCATAAGCCGCGGTATCGACCTTTACCACCTCAACAGAGGAAAAAAACCAGGCATCGAAGGAGTTAAAAGTCTAGTTGCAGACATCGAAGACACAGAAGAAACCGAAGCTGCATTGAGAGGCCACGAATGGGACGTAGTGGTGGACTGGATCGCATTCACTCCAGCCCAAATCCAAAGAGACATCCAATTGTTCCAGGGGAAAACCAAACAGTTTATATTCATCAGTTCGGCATCGTGTTACCAAAAACCGCCGACCAATTATATTATTACAGAGTCTACTCCGCTGAAAAATCCACATTGGCAATACTCGAGAGACAAGATCACTTGTGAAGAGATCCTCACGAAAGCCTTCAGAGAGCAAAACTTTCCGATGACCATCGTGCGGCCTTCACACACCTATTACAATGTCTTTCCCATTCCTATTGGCGGATGGGTAGAATATACAGCAGTTGACCGTATGAAAAAAGGATTGCCAGTCATTGTCCAGGGAGATGGTACCTCACTGTGGACGGTCACCCATGCCCGCGACTTTGCCAAGGCATTTGTGGGTTTGATGGGGCATCCTCTGTCCATCGGAGAGGCTTACCACATCACGGGCGACGAAGTGCTGACCTGGAATCAGATTTTTGAAAGCATCGCAGAAGCTGCCGGCGTAAAGGCAAAAATAGTACATGTGCCGTCCTGGAAAATCATCGAATACGCCAATCAGCAAGGTTATGAGTCTGAAGAAGGAGGCCTTTGGGGAGATAAATCCCACTGCGCCATTTTTGACAATACCAAAATAAAAAGACTGGTCCCCGACTTCGTAGCCACCATTCCATTTGCCCATGGCATCAAAGAAACGCTGGCATGGTTTGAGGCCGATCCAAGAAGAATGGTCATCAATCCAAGGACCAACGCACTTATTGATGGTTTGGTTGAGAAATGGGGTTAATGCTTTGTGTTTTACAATAAGTAATACTTCCTCCGGTCATTTTATAAAATATTTTTTTGGATGTTTAAACAAGTCTCATGAGAAAATTAATATTTGCTATGAACACTACTTTGGATGGTGTCATCAGCGACGAATTGAGTTGGATACTGCCAGGTACCGATGAGGTTTGGGACAGCTTTTTTGAAATGATAGCTGATGTAGACCTTTTGCTGCTTGGGAGTGGCATGTGGCCTGATTACCGAGATTACTGGACCAGGGCTTTGATTGAGGAAGGATTTAGTGACCATGAAGTAAAATATGCACAAATTGCCAAAGCAACAAAACATATAATTTTTTCTCGTAATATGAAAATAACAGGCTGGGAAAACGCCACAATCGCATCTGGAGATTTGACTTCATTTATTCAACAAATTAAATCTGAAAAAGGAAAAAGTATTCAAATAGTCGGGGGAGTGAAATTTGCATCTGAAATGATAAATACCGGATTGGTTGATGAATACAGGATTACCATAAATCCTGTAATTTTGGGAAGAGGAAAATCACTGTATAAAGACCTGTTTATTCATCAGAAACTGGAATGTTTTAATGCTGAACATTTAGACAGCGGGGCAGTCGTCCTTTCTTATAGAAAGATTTAATAAAATATAAATGTAATTGCATTTTGTTCGTTTAGATCATTGTGAGCTACGCTCTGCATACTTAGCAACAGGTCTAACTGTTTGGGTGGTTTCTTCTGCTACAAAAGGCCGAATCAATTATTTTTGGTTACAATTTGATGGAAAAATCTATTTTAGTCAAATGAAATTATTTTAAAATATAATACAGTATGAAATCATACAAACCAGAAAACTACAATTCATTATCGCCCTATCTGATCGTAGATAATGCTTCAAAGTTTGTGCAACTGCTGATTGATATTTTCGATGCTAAAATTCTGAGACGTTACGATCAGGAAAATGGTAAAATCATGCACATTGAGTTGCTGCTCGATGACAGCGTCATCATGATCAGCGACAGCACGGAAGAATACAAAGCCAATACCACCATGCTGCACTTTTATGTTCCTGATGTTTTCAAAACGTATGAAAAAGCGCTTTCCCTCGGATGCACAGCCATTGATCCGCCTAAGAACAATGAAGGGGATCCGGACACAAGAGGCTCGTTCTACGATTTTGCAGGAAATTACTGGGCGGTCAGCACACAATATTAACTTCAGATAAACGGTTTGGCCAAATACACATGTCAGCAAAAACCAATATCAAATTTGTCAAATTGCTTCCCTGTGCACAGCTCAGGCCTTACATCAAATATTTTGCGATTTCAGAAAATGAGGAAGAGCAGGAATACAAAGTCCTTCCAGGCTCAGGTTTTGTCATAGGATTTCAATACAAGGGGAAAATCGCCAATGTTAAAAACGACCTGGTCGATGATCTCTCCACAGCCGGTGTGACCGGTATTTCTGACGCATACAAGCTTTTCAAAAGTTCAGCAAACGTGGGTTCGGTTTTGGTCTACTTTACAGAAACCGGGTTTGCGCACTTCGCCGCTCATCCTGCCCATGAACTCTTCAACCTATCGATATCCCTGGATGATGTATTTGACAAAAAATCAACGGCCAGGGTCGTCGATCAACTGAGTTCTGTCCATACGGAAGATCAAAGAATAAAAATTGTCGAGCAGTTTTTAATCGGGCAACTCAAGGAAATTGAAGCAGATAAATTGGTGATTGAAGCCGTAAAACTCATCTATCAAAGCAAGGGTACGCTCCGCATTAAGGATTTGAACGAGCAATTATTCATCAGCCCAAGTGCATTTGAAAAAAGGTTCAGGAAAGTAGTCGGTACCACAGCAAAGAAATTTGCTTCAATAGTCAGATTCAACGCAGTTATTGCAGACCTGCAAGACACAAATTCACTTACCCAGCTTTGTTACGATCATCATTTTTTCGATCAGGCACATTTCATCAAAGAATTCAAACAATTCACGGGTGAGACTCCCGATCGGTTCAGGAAGGATTTGTGAAAGATGAATTAGTAAATGGTTTTGATTTACGAAGGGAGATTTGAAGCCTCGGACTAAACATTAATTCAACGATTTTTTACAATTCAATGCAGTTCTCCAAAACGATCTTTGTATCATTATTAATAAAATAAAAGATCCAAAACATGTTCACCATTGAAGCAATCAAAGCAGCCCACTCAAAAGTAAAATCAGGCGCAGATTTTCCGGCATACATTCAGGAAATCAAGGCCTTGGGCGTCAGCCATTATGAGGCTTTTGTAGCAGACGGCCGAATGAATTATTACGGAACCAATGACCACGCAGCCCGTGTACCTGCCAAATACGACAATCTGGAAATGGCATCTCAGGTCAATACAGATGAATTCATTTCAGAACTAAAAGCCCACCAACAAGGCAAGACCGACTTTCTTACTTTCATTACCATGTGTGCAAGATGCGGCATAGAAAAATGGGAAATCGACATGGGTGCTATGACGTGTACTTATTTTGATGTGAATGGGAATAAGGCACTCGTGGAGATGATACCGGGGTAGGGGGGATTATATTGATCTGGATTGAAATGATTTACATTCTATTCCGTTAAAATGAAACATACTTTTGTGCTAAATATTTGTTGGATTACCTGAATGTGCATTGAAACAGAGATACTTTTAATTTTCATGTTTAAACTGGCTTGAGACGGTTTCTTAATACATCTCTTCCTCCTTGCCTCTACCTGATTCCAATTGATATCCTATGAAAATTGGACTTTCCATAATGCGATCAGTATATTCGACCTATTCTACTCAGTTTAATTTTTATCATTGATGATGAAAAGACCTTTGATGTTATTGGTTACTTCCTTTTTTATTGCTTGCAGCCCCAACAAGCAAATAAGAGATTTTGTGATTACTGAAAGAAACTTGATACCGGAAGGGACAGCTTTTGATAAGCGCACATCAACCATATATATTTCAAGCACTTTCAAAAGAAAAATAATCCAGATAAGAAATAATGGTAGTGTAGAAGACTTTATTCTGGAAAAGTATGAGGGAATAGCAAGTGTCCTGGGGATGGAAGTGGACGAGAAAAGAGGGATACTATGGGTCAACGCATGTCATGCCAATGAGGTCCTTCCATTGAAAGACCCTGAAACCGAAAGGGAATGGACTACTTCTTTGTACTCATTCGATCTTGATTCAAAAAAAATTATCGGCAAATTTGATCTTCAACTTGATACAGCTTTTTTAAATGATCTGACCATCACCCCCAATGGTAGCGTCTTCGCTACGGAATCGGTAAATGGTCATTTATATTTTCTAAATATTGAAAATGATTCTCTTGAATTATTTTTGAATTTGGAAGAATTTGATTTTCTCAACGGCATTACATATGCTGAAGAATACAAAGCTTTATTCGTAGCAAGCGTGCAAGGGATTATTAGAATTGATCTTGAAGATAAAAATTACACACTGCTGGAGACCAACGAAAGGATCGATGCAGGTGGGATTGATGGTTTGACTTTTTTTGACAATAAACTTATAGGCCACCAAAGTTCTAAAGTTTCAATGTTTTACCTCAATGAAAAAGGAACTGAGATTGTAAAGTCTGAATTGATCGATACAGGGGATGAATTCGATTCATCTACTACCGGAGCTCTAGGGAACGGTTTTTACTATTTTATTGTGAATTCTCAGATACGCAGTGGTGTAGACACAATAAAAAAAACTATAAAACCTCTTGATAGTTTGAATAACCTTATCATTAGGAGCATTAAACTGTAATATCATAACCGACCAAATAAAATTTACATTCTTTGAAAAACCAATAAAAGTCTTTCCTTTATTGTCTGATTTAAAAACTATAGAATGAAATTACCTTTGAAGTTTTTGGCCTTGCTGATGTTTTTATTTGTGGCCCAATTGTCAAATGCTCAGAAAAATGAAAAAGAAGCGGTCCAACAATCATTTGAAAATTATAAGTCAGCCATTCTCAATGATCAGGGCGAAGATGCAGCAAATTACATCGACAGCAGGACTGTCGCTTATTATTCAAAACTACTCGAAAGCTCTAAAACAGCCGATTCGGTCCAGATCGAATCCATGTCTATTCTTGATAAATTAATGCTCTTTTCTATTCGTCACAGAACTTCTAAGGAAGATATTTTGAGTTTTGATGGAAAATCACTGTTTGTGCATGCAGTCAAAAATGGTATGGTGGGCAAAAATAGTGTTGCCAACAATGCCATTGGAGAGGTCATTATCGATAAGGATTTTGCAAAAGCTGAGTTCATCAACAACGGAAGAAAAACACCATTTTACTTTGAATTTTATAAAGAAGAAGGAAGCTGGAAAATGGATCTGACCGCTCTTTTCCCAGTTTCTAATCTCGCTTTCCAAAATCTTGCTGAGCAAAGTGGAGAAAATGAAAATGATTATTTATTCTTAATTCTTGAATTGCTCACTGGAAATAAGCCCGGCCCTGAAATTTGGATGCCTCTTGAATAGGCTTGTTTTGAGCTGAATAATTTTATTTCGTAAATGTGATTTCAAATTAACTTACCAATGAAAATAAACGATGATGGACAGACCTGGAAAAATTGAATATAATCCTTATTTTCAGCACTATATTGATTTGGTTGAAGCAGGAGAATTTTATAACCTATTCGATTACAATACCCAGTTTACGGTTCATTTTTTCAGCACCGTTCCAAAAGATAAGCACAATTATAAATATGCTGAAAACAAATGGACTGTCAAGGAAGTTTTGATGCATATTACAGACACCGAAAGAGTATTTGCATACAGGACACTTGTTTGCTTGCGAGGCGACAACAAAACACCCTTGCATAGTATGGACGACAATTTATATGCTTCAAATATTGACGTTACAAATAGGACAATGGAAAGTTTGATTGAAGAATTTGCCGTGGTAAGGGCTAACTCAAAGCTGCTTTTCTCAAATGTGTCTGAGGAGCAAAGCATGTTTCTGGGCAATGGAATAAACCATAATTTCAGCGCTAGAGCATTGGGGTTTATCATGATGGGGCATATATTGCACCATATCAATATTATTAACGAGAGATATCTTGATAGCAATTAAAGTGAAAAATGAAAATCCTAATTTTACTTTACATTTTGGCGTCAAACTTTGTCAATAACGATGAAGCAATATTGACGGTAATATCAACTTCTGGTGTGAATCTGAGAAGCCATCCTGACCAAAATGCAAATATTTTGGAAAAGGTAAATTATGGAGAGCAGTTATCGAAAATAGGTGATACAGGTGAAAGAGAGAATATACTGGGAATAAATGGCCAGTGGGTAAAAGTAAAATACAAAAAGCTGGAAGGATATGTATTCGATCCTTATGTCATTACCTCCAATTGGGATTTCCCGACGCTGCCGTTAAATGAAAAATTTGCGTTGCTGTACCCAGTCTGCACCTGTTTTGGCAATTTTCAGTATAATCCAAAATTAAAGTGGTATGGCATTTTTAAAACTCCAAGCGGTTTTGAAGCTAAACAGGTATTCTTTTCTTACCACAGGCAAGCAGCAGCAATTGGAGAAGAAGTTTGTATTGATATTATTGACGATAAAAAGCCATTGTTCATATTGGGTAGCCAGATGAATATAAAGGCAACATCAGGAGCGTATGCAAAACCAGTTGGTTTACCTGGTGCATTTAACAATACAGAACTTATCAATAGAAATTTCTTTTATGATCATAAATTGAATAAACTAATTTATTGCTACGAAAACAGGGAAATCGATGTCAGTGAGAAGGAACTTATTCCGAATACATTGTCATGGAGAGGTGATTTGAATGAAGATGGAGTCGAAGATTTTATAGTCGATTTTGGAGATAAGTTTTCTAAATCCATTCTATATCTAAGTCTTAAAGTGAATAAGCAGGTAACATTTAAAAAGACCGCTGAGTTTTACAATGGTTATTGTTGTTGATTTATCAATAATGTGAATGCTTTTTGTATGGCTCAATGCGAGCTCATATGGAAAATTTCTTTTCAATGTAGATTCTACATTTGCCAGGAACTCTGCGCTAAATTTACTCAGATTGAAATACCATAAAGATTTAAAAGCAGAATGTCTGGAGTGTGGCAGATATTCCATTATAGTTGACCGGAATGGACTGAATAAAATCTAATACCCCAAATTTCAATTTTCAAATCTCAAATCTCAATTTTCAATTTTCAGAAATAAAATTTCCTGCAGTCAAATAGCTGCATTATATTTGCAGTCACTTAACTGCACAACATGGAAGCACGCAGAGACGTATTTCAGGCCATCGCCGACCCAACCCGCAGGGCCATCCTGAGTTTATTGGCCTTTCAAGCCATGACACCCGGCGCCATTGCATCAAACTTCGACGCCACGCGCCAGACCATTTCAAAACACATACAAATACTCGCAGAGTGTGAGATAGTCCTGCAGGAACAGAAGGGTAGGGAGATCTATTATCATTTTAATCCTATAAAAATGAAGGAAGTGTCGGATTGGGTCCAGCAGTACCAGCAATTTTGGGAGCAAAAGTTCGACTCGCTGGAGCATTATCTAGCTAAAATTCAATCTGGAAAATAATTGATATGGAAATAAAAAATTCATTCCGCCTGGAAGACAACAGGATCATCCACACGCGATTGCTTCAAGCGCCTATTGAGCTTGTTTGGGAAGTCTGGACCAATCCTGAGCACTTCAAAAAATGGTGGGGTCCCACTGGCTTTACCCTTACCATCCATTCCATGGAGGTCGAGGCTGGTAAGTTTCTGAATTCCATCATGCACGGCTGGGGTCGTGATTTTCAAAATATGGTGGAATATGTAGAGGTCATAAGGCCTACACTACTGGCTTACAAGCTGAAAGGAGAAAGGGAAGACTACGACTTTTCCGTTCGCATAAGTTTTGAGTCAGTAGAAAACAAAACGCTCATGGTCATGGAATCGACTTTCAAATCCCGGGAAATTATTGAGGAACTCAACCTTAAAGTAAACGCCATAGAAAGCGGTAAACAGACATTAAACAGACTGGAAAATTATTTACAAACATTGGTCAGCGACCTAAAATTATAATTCATAAAATGAGAAAACTAATTTCTTT
>JAGQWX010000087.1 GCA_020436935.1 Saprospiraceae bacterium | reverse complement strand
TATTGTTACTTAGAGAACGTCTTTTAACCGACTTTCATGGCTGTTGGTGTTTCCCTGAACCATTTAGGTTTTATTTATTGTTCATTGACCTATCTTTCCAGAATAAGTTTGTCCGTACCACCATTGCCACCGCTGATGTGCTCAAGGGAAAGCAATTTTTCTTTGGACTCAAGTATAGTCCAATCTTCATTCAATTCCTCAAGAATAGACTGAGAAAAGGATAAGACCAGTTCTTTAGAGTTGCTCGATGGATTGTCATCAAACAAGTCTTCAGAGCTGATGTACCAATTTCCGGTATACTGTATATTGTTGTTAAGTTTGGCGATTACTTTACCATCCTCCATAAACGTAAATGTGTAACCAGAAAAATCTGCAGTTTCATCTTTTCCATCGTCAGAAAAAAGGCTTACCCGCCAATCACCTCCTTGGGTAATTTGGGAAGTGTCTTGTAAAACTTCTTCTTTAGAGCACGACGTCATGAATAGGGAGGTAAAAAGTACCAGACAAAATAGTATTGATAGTTTGCGTTTCATCTCAATTGTTTTTGATTTATAATTGAATTCCAACCCGGAAAGCACTATTGTATTCCGTTGGTATAACGCAATGTTCGAGGATTATTTCGATAAAAAATGAGCAAAACTACCGAAAACACATTATTTAGACTTGAAATATAAAAAATGGTGGATTACCATTAAGTGAAAGTATTCATCTTTTAATCTCCCTTATTCACCAAATACTCTCCTGACCTTAAAACTAGCATATAGATTTTTTACGAGTTGAAGATTTTCTTCATAATTGTTATTGATCAATGCGGTCATTACGTAGTAAGTTCCGTCCTTTTTGAATACGATATTTTGCAAGAGGTGCTCAGAAGGATTTTGGGCATTGATGGCATAAATCGAATATCCTTGCATACCGGAGGCCTTTATTTTTTTTAGATCATCTTCCTTTGTCACGCGGAATGCGCCCGGGTACAATTTAAGCCTTTCTATTGAAAATTGCCTGGGGTCAAAAATTCTTAATCTGGTGTGAGATTTATCAAAAAATACTATGGTCCTGTTTTCTGTTTCCGGTGGTAGTTTTCCGTCGATGGTGAAAATCATGCCATTTACAAGGACAGTTGCCAGCTGGAATGGACTCTTTTTTTCATTGACAGTATAATCCAAAAGTGATCTTGGTGAATCCAATGTAACATCCTTAAACCTGATAGAAGTAAGTGCATCATTGATCGCGTTAGCAAGTTCCGACTGACCAAGAGGGGCTACACCATGAAGTACAAAAGATCTGTTCTCATCCCCAAAGATAAAACTCATTCTAAGCACTGACTCGTCCTCTCCATCTTGTTGAGCACGAAGGTATCGCCCGCTGTATTCCCCAAAGTCATAATCGGAAGAAGATTGGACCGTCAATCCTCTCAAATTCAATAAATCCTCATCAAATCGCAAAACATTTCTGGAATATGGTCCTGGAATCATTGAAATCACAATGCCGCACTCTTTTTCTTCTAAATGCTCAATACCGTCAAAATAATCACTGATGACAAATCCCTCAGGGATGATCATAAAAATATTTGTCCCGCCTATCCGCTGATGTTTCTCGCTAAGTGGAAGAAATAAATCGAACTTCTGGCCATGCGCAGCAAGATGAATAAACAAAAGGCTAACCAATAAAATAAAACCTGTGATTGGTTTGAGCATATAGAGTTTTAGCTTTCTGAGTGTGAAAATACTCAATAAATCTTTAGCTCATGCTCATGAAGGCAGGGAAAGCGATTGATTGGCTGGAATTTAGTTCTGATTTTTAATATTGTGACGCTATGAACTCACTGATCTTCAAGCCTGCATCTGCATGTTTGTCAAAATATTTTTGGATACCTGCCTTTACTTTTGTCCGAAATTCAGGTTGGAATGCCTGCTCAAGAAATCGATTAAAATCATTGGAAGTGTGTATTTCAATACCTATGCCCTCATTGAGGAAGTAATCAATCTCTTCAAATCCCCTGTGTTTTGGTCCAAATGAAAGAGGCAGACCCAATCTTGCAGGCTCCAGCGTATTGTGAACATTTTTTTCGAACCCACCACCGACATAAACCACGTCAGCAATGAGATACAAATCAAAAAGAAGGCCTATCACATCAATGATGAGTATCTTGCCTTCAAGCTTATGATGATCAACCACCCATTCAGAATAGATGGTTGCTTTGCCTTTACAGTAAGACTTTAAAGTAACAATATTTTCCTCTGAGATGTCATGGGGCACCAATATGTGTAAAAACTCACTCTTGCTGTCATTGAGGTTTTCTGATATGGCAGAAAGGCAAGAAGTATAAGCACTGCCATAAACAATGACTTTTTTTCCATCCACCCAATTTAAAATGCCCGAATGGATGGATTTTTGGTCACTATTTCTATGCACCACACTGGTGACTCTTGGGTCACCAACAGTCTTTATTTTTTCTAATGGAACTTTTAAACTCAATAAATCAGTAGTGTTTTGGTCCTGTGTAAAAAATACTGCATTTTGCAAGAGCCGCCTAAACCACCCTGCGAAAATAAATTTCATGAAATAAGGCCTTGAATCGTATTTAAGGGCGATGAATATTTTGGGCACCTGGAGGACATTTAAAGCTTTAAACAGATTCCACCAGTATTCGTATTTGACCCCGACATATAGATCAGGCTTTATCGATTCCACCAGTTGCTTCATCTTTCCGTATTGGTCAATGGGCAAATAAAATACACGGTGAACCCTGGGATAGTTTTTTCTGATTTCATATCCGGAAGGGGAGAAAAAGCTCAGATAGACTTGGTATCTGTCTTCATGATAAAGACTATCAATAACAAATCTTGCCTGCTCGAATTCTCCAAGAGAAGCACAGTGAAACCATATTCTCTTTAATGGTTTATGTAATGAATTTTTGTCTGAAGTAAGTTCATTAAAATCTTTTGAGCGCTGAATGTTCCACTGACGGATCTTTGGATTGAACCAGGCAGCGATCTTCAAAACAAGAGAGAACAAAAAGATGAAGAAATGGTACATCAGAAATATTTTATCTCTTCGGAACCTCTGTATTTTCTGAAAGGGATGAACCAATAAGCTGTGATTCCTGCACTCAAATCTTTCAGACTGCTTTTGGTAATGGGATTGTAAGGTGAAAGCTTATTGAAACTGGAAAAGCCATATCCCATATCAATCAATATTTTGAGGTTGATCAGGTCATTGTCAGTTTTCAAATGATAGCCGGCCAGTAGTTTCGCCAATGGTCCGTTGGTTCTTTGATCGTACAGTTGTTCATATAAGCCGGTTGGCTGAATGTAACTTCTGTTGTCATCCCTGATGGATGTTTTGTAGAATATCCATCCCAATCCTCCACCCACAAGGGCTTTACTTCTTTTCTGGCCTATGGCCTTGCTCAAACCCAAAACAAAATGCTGCCCCCTCATCCGATAATAAACATCCGCGGCAAGACCGTCAGTACCAATAAGTAAACCATCTTCTTGCCTAAACGGAGCAAGGACATCGCTTTTAACAGTGTTACCAAACAGGTATCGCCACTCAAGAAAATAATTCAAGTTGTTTTTAGCCTGATATTCGGTATTGAATGAAAAGCCGAGATGTCCACCGTACCTTTCTTCAAGATCACCTGCCGGGAGAAAATAACCATAACCAAAATTTACACCAATGGCAGATTCCTGAGTATTCCCCATTTCAATAAACAAAATCAGCAGCATCAAAATCCCCAGAACACTTTTCATCATAATACCTGATTGATGATCTGGCCGGAAAGATATGAGCGTATATTGTCTGCTACTCCTGCCAATAGTCTTTCTCTGGCTTGTTTGCTGGCCCAGGCATGATGCGGTGTGACCAGACAATTATCAAGGTTGGTCAAAAAGTTTAAATCAGTTGGGGGCTCTATGGTCAGCACGTCCAACAAGGCAAAAAAAGAAGAGTTTTTTTGCAAGTGCCCGGCCAAAGCATTTTCATCAATCAAGCCACCTCTGGAGGTGTTGATCAAAATCGCATTGCTTTTCATTTTTGCCAGGCTTTCAGCATTGATCATCCTTTTTGAACTTTCATTGAGAGGCACGTGCAATGAAATGATGTCACATTGCTCATAAATTTCATCCAGTGCTCTTTCATGGATGTGCTCACTTAGCTGCCGTCCCGTACCGTATTTATTGTACACAAGCACATCCATGCCAAAAGCTTCAGCAATTTTACTGACACTTTTTCCTATAGAACCATAACCGATGATACCCATCTTTTTTCCGGCAACTTCCTCAATAGAGTGGTCATAGAAACAAAAATCTCTTGATTCACTCCAAGCACCTTTTCTGACTTTGTAGTTGTAATATTCTGTCCTGTTGAATAGCGCAAAAATGGCGCTAAACACATGCTGCGCGACGGCGGTTGTACTGTAACCTCTGACATTACTGACAGGAATGCCCGCTTTTGTTGCTGCTGTTAATTGGACGTTGTTATAGCCGGTTGCAGATACTACAATATATTTTAGGTTTTCAAAAAGCCCAATGTTGTTTTCATTGATGTAAAATTTGTTGGTGATGATGATTTCTGCATTTTTTGCCCTTTCAACAGCTTCTTCCTCAGTACTGAATTCATAGGTTTGTAGATCCCCAAGGCTTTCGAGTTCAGTCCACGGCAAGTCTCCCGGATTAGCAGTGAAAGCATCGAGGTACACAATATTGGGTTTATGGTCCAAAGTATATTGAATTTAAGTTTTTCTGCACGCAAATATAAGACAGAAGTTTGACAGGAAGTCTGATGTCTTAAGGATGATGATTTTTCTGCTGTTTTTAAAAAAAATATTTAATATCGGACCCGATATTCTACCAATATTTTCATTTAAGGCTTCGTTTCTAAACCAATAGTCTAAGAATTGAGTTAAGTTTTCATTTCTTTTTGTTGTTGTTTTAAATTACAGTCTATAAAACCAATTGGGGTAGTACATCCTTCATGTTCATGCTTATTTGGAGGTTGTGGTTGGTCATTGAGGCTGTAAAAAAGGTGGATAATTTTATATTTGCGCAAAAAAGCTGTTTATGTTCAGAAATTTGATGTCTTTAATTTTGGTCATGTTGATGGTCTCGTGTGGTGAGAAAAAGACAAGCATCCAGGATTTGCATTCTGAAGTAATGGAAATTCATGATACGGTCATGCCCAAAATGACGGACTTACATTCAAGTAGGAAAGAACTGGAAATTGCCCTCAAACAAGGAGCTGACAGTACTATGGTATTTAATTTGCTGCAGCATGTTGATGAAGCAGATGAGATGATGATGGTGTGGATGGATGAGTTTAAAATGCCGGCAGAGGATGCTGAAGAACAACTTAAAATGGATTATTTATTTTCTGAAAAGAAAAGGATATCTGAAATTAAAGATAAAATCGAAAAAAGCATTGCGGATGTTTCTGCATTTACAGCACAATATGTCGAACAATCAGTTGACTCATTAAGGTGAGCATGAAAAGTTGTAAATGGATAAACATACTGGCCCTTTTTGTCATCTTATTTTCTTGTAAGCAAGAAGAAGGTCCACTACCCATTCTTGGCTTTGAGTCAAAAGGTGAAAACGGAGAAGTCACTTATCACACCATCAGAGATTGGACGTATACCAATCAGGACAGTGTTGAAGTGAGTAATAATGATCTTAAGGAAAATATTTACGTGGCGGATTTTTTCTTCACGTCATGCCCTTCCATTTGCCCAAGAGTGACCAAAGAAATGTTGCGAATTTATGACGCATATAAGGATGAGGATCGGGTGAAACTGGTTTCTTTTACTATTGACCCAAAACGGGACACGCCTTCCCGACTTACCAGGTATGCAGGTAACCTTAACATAGACACCAAAAAATGGTGGTTTCTTACCGCTGATAAAGATTTTACTTACGAATTGGCCAATGACTACTTTAACGTCGCAATGGAAGATGAACAAGCACCCGGGGGCTTTGATCACAGCGGAAAGTTGATTTTAGTGGATCAAAATGGCCATGTGCGATCATTTAGCGAAGGTACAGACCCTGAGGAAACCCCAAAGATGATCAGAGACATCAAAAGGCTGTTAAGTGAAACAAATTAGTTTTGGCTTATTATTATTTTTTATTCTGGCCGTAAGCACAGGCTGTGGAAACAATCCCTATGCAAAAGGTGAAGAAATTTATGTTTCAAGATGTGCTTCTTGTCATATGACCGATGGAAGTGGTTTGGCTGGAAACATACCTTCTTTGAAAGAAAGTGAAGTGGCCGCAAACAATGCCAATCTGGTATGTGTTATTTTAAAAGGAATAAAGGCCGAACCTCTGGAAATGCCGGCACAAGAGTTGGAAGCCATACCTTTGACCAATCTTGTAAATTATATCAACCATCAGTTCAAAGAAAAAACTTCAGAGGTGAGACTTGATTCCATCAAAACCTGGATAAAAAATTGCGATTAGGATTAATTTGAAATTCTATACTCGTTTTTTTATTAAATATTACATTTGCGCTGAAAAATTAAAAAAGATTATGACCGAGTATTTCAACCAGATCAATGAAGCAGATTATGCAAAGTTGAAATTGGCAATTCCTGAAATTACCATATTGATCGCCGGTGCTGATGGCGAAATAGGAAAAGCAGAAAAAGAATGGGCTGAAAAAGTTACCCATATCAGAAGTTATAAAATGTCCAAAGACCTCATTGGTTTTTACCAGGAAGTAGGGAAAACTTTTCAATCAGACCTCGATCAATTGATTGACGAACTTCCCATTCATGTAGCTGACAGGCAAAAAATATTGACAAAAAGGTTGGCTGAACTCAATCCAATCCTTGCCAAATTGGATGAAAATGTAGCTTACCATTTGTACAAAAGCTTATTATCATTCGCAAAACATGTAGCCAAATCTTCAGGAGGATTGTTTGGTTTTTTCTCCATCGGCCCTAAGGAAAGTGAAGTGGTTGGACTTCCAATGCTTCACCCCATATTGCCAGTTGAAGGCGAAGAGGAAGAATAAAGTAAAAGGCTGTACGACAAGTGCAGCCTTTTTTATTTCATCCATACATGTTTTCCGTTTATCTCCAGCTTTAAATTGCTGCTTCAGTTATTGAACATCACGCAAAATTGTTATAGTTTTGGTGGATGTCAATTCAAGTAAAAATTCCAATAGAACTGAAATGGGGAAAGTTGATCACTTTGCTCGTTTTATTGTTATGGACAAAATCCAATCTGTCTGCTCAAATCCTTACCATTCTCAGTGACAAAGAAAAAACACCTTTACCGGGGGTGAACATTTTTTGTGGTTCAACAGGCATTACATCTGACCTTGATGGCAAAGCAGATCTAGCATCCCTTGATTGTGAAAGCTTTACCATTTCATACGTCGGATACCAGAGTGTTGATGCAACAAAATCAAATGTAGGTACAATAATTTATCTCAGAGAATTGATCAATGAGCTTGACGTCACAACGGTTACCGCCAGCAAATACGAGAGGAGATTGAGCGAAACTACAGTTTCAGTGGATGTATTGAAGCCGGCGCTTATCAAAAGTATCAATACGACATCAGGTAGCGAAGTGCTCAATAAATTACCGGGAGTCCAGGTAGTTGGCGGTCAGGCAAATATCAGGGGGGGAAGTGGCTTTTCTTATGGTGCAGGATCCCGGGTAATGATTTTGATTGATGATATACCTGCTTTACAGGCAGATGCCGGATATGCCAACTGGGGCGATATTCCCATTGAGCACCTGGGACAAATTGAGGTGGTCAAAGGAGCCGCTTCATCTCTATATGGTTCTTCAGCGCTGAACGGCATTGTTAATTTCAGAAGAAAAACTCCTGGAACAAAGCCATCCTTATCAATATTTACCTCAGGTACTTTATACCAGGATCCTGAAGATTTGCGCAGCAAGTGGTGGAGTGATACCTCCGCAAGGCACCGTGTGAATGCCGGATTTTCATATGCTCAAAAAAAGGGCAAAACAGACCTGGGTTTACATGGGTTTGTATCCAATACGCAAAGCTATAATTTTGAAACCTATGAGAAGAAAGTAAGGTTGGGAGCCAATACCCGATTTCTATTGTCTGACAGGTTATCACTAAGCTTCAATGCTTTGGCCAATTACAATCAATCCAGCGATTTTTTTATTTGGAAAAATGCCATCCGCGGGATATTCCAACCGTTCTCCGGAACCATATCTTCAGGTAATCGACTGAGACTGATGTTTGATCCGGGAATGAGGTATGAAGACAAGAGCGGAAATATCCATCGTATTTTCACAAGAGTATTTTATACAGACAATCAAAACAACAACAATCAGAGCAATTCCAGCGTCACCACCTATGGAGAATACCAGCTGCAGAGAAATCTCGATGACTTGGCCCTCACCCTAACAGGGGGCATTGTAGGATCTGTTACAGATACAGAAGCAGAGCTTTTTGACAATGAACAATTTTTGTACAGAAATATGGCCTTATATGGCCAGGCTGAAAAATCATGGCATGATAAGCTGGTCATGTCTGCCGGCTTGAGGTATGAATACAATCGACAAGACAGTCCAGAAAAGGTGGGTGATTTTGATATTTCAGGAGGTAAGGTCACTGACGGCGCACTCATAGGAAGGTTTGGATTGAATTATAAGTTGCACGAATACAGCAATTTTAGAGTGTCATGGGGTCAGGGATACCGCTATCCAACGGTAACGGAACGGTTTATCAACACGAGTTTTGGCGGCTTCCAGATATCTCCAAATCCTTTGCTCAAACCGGAATATGGATTTACAGCTGAAGCAGGCTTGAAGCAAGGTTTTGACTTGAAAATATTTAAAGGTTTTTTTGATGTAAGCGCTTTCCTGTCTGATTATACAGATATGATTGAATTTAATTTTGAGACCGATCCATTTGGGTTTAGGCCTGTAAATGTAGGCAATACGAGGATTTACGGCTACGAAACGAGTTTGATTGGCAAGTTTGATATTTGGAAAATTCCAGTCACAACCCTTGCAGGGTATACCTATATTGATCCTTTTTATAAAGATTTCGAATCGAACAAACTGATATCAGAGTCTGTTTCTGCTGGGAAGAATGTGCTCAAGTACAGATCAAAACACAGCGCTAAACTTGATCTGGAAGCGAGCTACTTCAATTTTACACTGGGCGGAGCCTGGCAGTATTACAGCAATATGGTCAACATAGATAAAGCTTTTGAAGAACCTGTTTCAGGTCTCGACATATTTGAAATCAAAGCTTTCAGAAGATTAAATCCAAATGGCTTCAACACTTATGATGTCAGGATTAGATATCTGTGGAAGCAATTTAAAGTGTCATTCATTGGGGCAAATCTGGCCAATAGACTTTATACTGTAAGGCCAGGACTGGCAGAAGCCCCCAGGAATTTCACTTTAAGAATTGAATATGAAATACAATAAAATAGTTTTTGGTATTGCTCTGATCGGAATCATTGCCTGTAAGGAAAAGGAGGTCGAAATTGCCCCATCGGTCATTGAGGACACCACGACCATAGTTACAGATGTAGAAGTATTGAATGATACTACGATACTGGTTGGAGAGGAACAAACCGAAGTAGAATTGACGGTTTATCAGGATGGAAAACCTGTAAAAAATCCTGACGATAAAATAGGCAAAACGTATACAGAAAAAGTACCGAAAGTCGAACAAGATCCCGGTATGGACAATGAGGCCAAAGAATTATCTAAAACTCAACCAGACAAAGCTATTGAACAGGTAAAAGTTGAAAATGCCCCAAAGCAGGCTGATCAACCTGAGGCTAAAGTAGAATCAAAGGAAAATATAAAACCTGATCATGGAGCATTCAATCAAATGCTCAAGAAATACGTAAGCGCATCAGGTGATGTCAATTACAGTGCCTGGAAAAAAGATATGGGAGGGCTGGAAGATTATTTGGAAGAACTATCAAAGGTCAGGACAGAACCCTTATCAGGTAAGGAGGCAATGGCCTACTGGATCAATCTTTACAATGCAGCGACCATTCATAAGGTTTTAGAAAATTTTCCGCTGAATTCAATCAAGGATTTGAATGGTGGAAAGGTATGGGACACAAAAATTGTAGAAATAGCAGGAGGTAAAATAATAAGTCTCAATCAGATTGAAAACGAAATCTTACGTCCGGTATACAAAGACCCCAGAATACATTTTGTCATCAATTGCGCTGCAAAGTCATGTCCTCCCATTGACAATCAGGCATTAACCTCTGATAATCTTTATGCAGTTTTAGAACAAAGAACAAAAGAATTTGTCAAAAACAATCGTTACAATGATATAACCGAGAAAAAAATGGAGATTTCTTCTATTTTCGACTGGTACAAGGAAGATTTTGGTGACCTTTATACATTCATCGCGAAATATTCGGGAGTTGATGTTTCTTCAAAAACCAAAGTCGCATATAAAAAATACGATTGGAGTCTAAATGGGAGTTAATTTTAAAAGTTTACTGTTTTTTTTATTGTTGATTTCATGCGTTTTGTCTTTAAAGGCAAATCACATTGTAGGCTCTGAAGCATTTTATGAATGCAGGGGACAAAGCACCAATCTGAGGACTACCACATTCAGAGTGACATTGGTTTTGTACAGGGATAAAAACCAGACAGCTCCCCTGGATGCCAGCATTGATGTTGGGATATACAGGCGCTCAAATGGCTTGGGTAGATTTCAGCATTACAGGTCAATGATAGAAAATCTTCGGAACGCTACGCTTGACCCTATAAATTCGGCCAGTCCATGTGTCCTGGCAGCCGGAGGCCTGGAAGTGGAAAAAGGATACTATATTTTTGATGTCGACCTCCCATGGGATTATGAATACATGATCGTTTATCAAAGGTGTTGCAGAAATGCTGCCATCAACAATATAGTTGCTCCCAGCGAAAAGGGCATAGCGCTCAACATTACCATTTCTCGGGAAGCGGTTCAGCAATGCAACAATAGTCCAAAATTTGTAAATGATCCTCGATTGTTTATCTGTGTAAATGACAATATCAGGGTTGACAATTCTGCCATTGATGCGGATGGAGATTCGCTGGTATATGAATTTTGCGCTCCCTTTGTTGCCGGAGGGCAAAGAGGGACTACAGGAGGAGAAGATCAGAATGCATGCGATGGGGTAAGGCCAAGTTCACTGCGGTGTATCCCACCATATGAACAGGTAGAGTTTATAGGAAACTTTACCGTAAATAAACCCATAGTTGGGTCACCTGCCCCCAATATAGATCGAAAAACTGGGATTTTTGCAGGCAAACCCACCATCAGCGGTCTATTTCTGGTAGGAATCTGCGTAAAAGAGTATAGAAATGGGGTTTTGATAGGCGAAGTCATTCGCGATTTTCAGGTTTTAGTGGCAGATAATGAACAGTGCAACCGGGTGTATATCCCATTCGCAACAGGATCAGACAATTCAACTGAAAAAATTCCTGTCATCAACACCTATGTGAACGATACGATTTATATGAAAGCGTGTGGTGTCAACGATATCAATTATTTAAATGGGAGCATTGTCAGATCAACTTTTGATGTGAAATACAATTGGATATTCAATGATGGAGCAGGTATTAAATTGGACAGCACCAGAAACTTGAGTGTGCAATATCCTGGCAAAGGCAAATACCCCGTAAAACTGGTGATTTTGCCGCCTTTTGAAGAATGTATTGATACACTGGATATTCTGATGGACATCAGAGATAAGCTGGAGGCAGATTTTGACTTGAGCATTGATTCGTGCAAAATACAGCCATGGGCATTCACAAATAAGACTATTTCCAAAGTACCCGTAGATTCCATTTTATGGGATTTTAACCGGGAGGGGATATCCAATCAATATTCGCCGACTTATGAATTTGTTACCTCGGGGCAGAAAAATATCCGGCTTTATATCCATAATACCGATGGATGTATTGATACCGTATCAAAGAGCGCAGCCTATTTTCCGGTCCCGGCTCTCATAGACATCCGACCGGATTTATTCTTGGCGTGTAAGCCAAGTGAAATCAATTTTATCAACGCTTCTCAATTCATAAGTCCTCTGTACGAAATTACATGGGACTTTGGGGACGGGACAGTAGTGAAAAGTTTTGATGCGAAGCACCTATACAATACTACGGGGAAATTTGATATAAAAGTACATGTAAAGTCGCCGTCCAATTGTGAGAGCGAGCGATTGTTTGAAGATTTGATAGAGGTTGTTGAAAGGCCAGATGCAGGATTTACTTTCGAGTCAGAAAACTTGCTCAACGGGTACTATGCTTTTGACTTTGTTGATGAGTCGTCAGGGGCAGACTATATAAAATGGCAATTTGGTGAATTGGCAACCTCATCTGAATACAGCCCCAGTTTTACATTTCCTGATACAGGTACATACGTCATCGTACAGAAAGTGTTCAACGAAAAGGGCTGTTTCGATACTGCAATGACAGTGGTCATGTTGATGCCGGAAAACTTTGTACATGTTCCTGATGCCTTTACCCCCAATAATGACCAGCTCAACGACGAATTTAGAGTTGCCGGCCTTTTTAGAGGCATGCAATCCTTCAACCTTAAGATATTCAATCGTTATGGCGAACAATTGTTTGAATCCAACGATCCTCTCTATGGTTGGAATGGATTAAAAAACAACTCTGGTATTTTAGCTCCTCCTGATGTCTATGTGTACCTGATTGAATACGTGGATGTCAGTGGAGAAAGAATTGTGAAGAAAGGCAATGTCAGCCTCCTGCGCTAACTGCGCCGAGCAATTTCTGAGTGTAAGAGATCTGGTATTCAGCTCAAACAACCGATCTAGAATTTAGATGCATTTTGCACCTCAAAGTCGAATAAACGGAAGTAGGGGATATAAATTAGAAGTCTTAATAATATATATTTAAAAAAAATATATTCAAACGCTTGTAAGTTTTAAAAATAGCATTACCTTTGCGGTCCTAAAATTTGACATTAGTAAAGTTAACTACGATGGAATTAATTAAATACGTACACGAGCAACTTACCAATAAAAAAGAGTTTCCTGCATTCAGACCTGGAGACAATATTGCTGTAAGCTATAAAATTGTTGAAGGTAACAAGGAGAGGATCCAGGTGTACAAAGGCGACGTGATCGCAATGGGTGGATCAGGTGCAACAAGAACTTTCACAGTTAGGAAAATGTCTAACGGTGTTGGTGTAGAAAGGATATTTCCTTTTTCATCACCTGCTATTGCCGACATTGAATTGTTGAAGAGAGGTAAAGTAAGAAGAGCTAAATTGTTCTACCTTAGAGGTCTTGTTGGTAAAAAGTCAAGAATCAAAGAAAGAAGATACTAGTCTTTTGACTGTTCAAAAAATAAAGAGAGGGGGCAAGATTTGTCCCCTTTTTTTTGTTATACAGAATGGAATTAGGAATGACCATTTTATATGCGTTATTAAATTTGACCTATTCGAGTCACAAAACACATCTGTAGCGCGACCTACAGCGAGTATTTGTAACGGTGAATTAATCAAATTTAATAGCAAATAAGTGGTCAAATCCTATCTCTTTCAGTATATATAAAGATCTGGCAATAACTATTTTGTGCTTTCATTGCAAAAAGGTTTTCTTTTGAAAGTAGTGATATTGGGCATTGGTAAAACAAATGAAAAATATTTGGAGGAAGGCATCTCAATGTATGAGAAACGTCTGAAGCATTATACCAATTTTGAATTGAAGCTTCTTCCGGATATAAAGAAATATGCTAATGCCCCTGACCTAATGGAAAAGGAGGGGGTATCGTTTCTGCAATTTATTGAGAAAGATGACTTTCTGATCCTATGTGATGAAAGGGGGAAACGAATGACATCTGTTGGCCTGGCTGACTTTTTGGAAAAACAACAAATCAGTGGTGCACGACGGCTGGTATTTTTGATTGGTGGTGCATTTGGAATTGGAAACAATGTTCGGGAGCGCGTAGATTTAATTGTATCTCTTTCAGACCTCACATTTAGCCACCAGATGATCAGACTCTTTTTGGCGGAACAGATTTATAGAGCATTTACCATCATTCGAAATGAAAAATACCACAACGAATAATTATGACAGCTAACTTATTGATTGTTGGTCTTACCTGTTTGATATCAATTGTCGGATTTCAGAATCAGAATTTTTTTGACAGGGGTGCGCATCATCCCTACATGGAGTCACATAAGAAACAATACTTCAGGCTATTGACATCCGGTTTTTTGCATGCCGACGTCTGGCATTTATTCGTAAATATGTTCGTATTGTTTACATTCGGTAATTATGTGGAAGAAAGATTTGTATATCGGTTCGGAGGTGCCGGTACATTTATATATGCAGGATTTTACATTTTGACCATCGTCCTTGCCAACCTCAACACCCACTTCAAGTATGCCAATAATTATTCATATCGCGCAATTGGAGCTTCTGGAGCAACCTCTGCTATATTGTTTTCATACATTTATTACAACCCGATGTCTATGTTGGGTATATATTTCATTATCCCAATGCCGGCCATCATCTTTGGAGTTCTTTACCTTTGGTATTCCACATGGGCGGCTAAAAAGGGTAGGGATAACATTGGCCACGAAGCCCACTTTTACGGAGCAATCGCCGGATTTTTATTGTCCTTCGTTTTGGATCCAGGTAATATCACCAGCTTTTTCCAGGAAATCATAAGTTTTCGATTTTAATGATTTAAGCACTTTTTGAAGAAAAAAGGTGCTAATTGAAAGAATTTTAGGCCTATAACTGTTAAATGTTTATTCTAGGCAGAGTTTGGTACTTTATTTGAATTAGGTGTAAGGACTTAAGCTTTGAAAAATGCACTTCCCCTTTAAACGTTTTTATTTAGGGCTGTTATGTTTGTTAACAGCGCAATACGTAAATGCACAGACCTACACTTTAGGAACCTCTCCAGCAATCAATAACGCGACCATCAATACGTGTACAGGTACCTTTTATGATTCGGGTGGCTCGTCAGCTAATTATGGCAATAATCAGGACTATACTGTGACCTTTTGTTCAAATAATAGTAAGCCGATGGTTGTTGATTTTACAACTTTTGCTTTACAAACAGGAGACTGCTCAGCAGATTATTTGAGTATATACAATGGTCCTAATACATCAGGAAGTTTGATTGGTACATTTTGTGGCAATACATCTCCATTAAAAATTACTTCTTCTGGTGGTGCAACTTGTTTGACATTTGTTTTTCACAGCGATAACACAACACCAGCTCAAGGTTGGGCAGCAAATCTTTCCTGCTATCAATGTATTGACGAATCTACCTGTTCTACCCAATATGTTGATTTACAGTTCAGCAATCCGACTATGGTGGTAGATGCCACAAATCTAATTGGTGATACATGGCGTTTTCCCAATGTAATGACTGGAATTGATGCCTTAGTTGAAATTGTAAATGCTGTTGGGGTCAATGGCATTTTTAATATAGACAATTCCACACAACCTACAGGAAAAACATTTGCCTGGTCTCCTGAAATAACCATACCTACCAACACCAACGGTGACCATTATATAGACTGGCGGATCAGACTAGTGAACGCCGGCGGGAATACACCGACACCCTTACCAAAAGCCTCGAGGGTTACATCATATGATGTTGATGGAAATAACTCATACAGAGAAATTCATGGACATGTGAGCCCAAATGGTTATATTTTGAACAACCCTACAGAGTTGACCATTTTGAATGAACCGCCATATACAATGATATTAGGTTCCAATATAGAGCACGACGGCATTTCTGATGATAGTGAGGTTAAAGGCACGTTTTACTACGCATCGCAATTGCAAGAATTTAATATAAGGTTGGGTATAAGGGTTCAGGGGTCAAATGGTACACCCAACAGGCAATATGCTGTTTCCTTTGAGGCTTGTCCATCTTTTGGCAATCCGGTAACAAATGCCATCATACCCGTAATTAATGGTGATCAGGATATTTGTCAAAACGAATTGACCCAGGTTTATTCACTGTCAAATACATTCAGCAATATACAATGGAGTGTAAATGGAGGAACCATTTCAGGACCTTCCAATGGGCAAAGTGTTACGGTGGTGTGGAATTCAACTCCTGGCTCAAAAGTTATTTCTGTAGTGACCACCGATGGTGCCAGTTGTCAGGTATCGAATTCTAAAAGTATATTGGTAAGGCCACAGCCATCTGCTGCCGCAACAGGAGCAACTGTATGTACTGGTCAAACCATCAACCTCACTGCATCGGGTGGTACCAGCTATAGTTGGTCAGGGCCACAGTCTTTTACCTCCACCAGCCAAAATCCAAGCATTCCCAACGCCACAACGACCATGGCAGGAACTTATACAGTCACTGTAACCAATGCATTCGGTTGTTCTTCTACAGCTACGGCCAATGTCATAGTCAATACGTCGCCAACCATCAACCTTACGACAAGTACGGTCACCATATGTAAAGGAATGACCATTGCAGCATTGGCTTATACCTCCACTTCAGGATCGCCTACGACTTATTCAATTGATTTTAACCCGGCAGCTAATGCGGCAGGAATTGCTGATATACCACCTGGTACCGCTCTGCCTGCAAGTCCCATCAATATAAGCATACCAGCTGGAATAGCGCCAGGCACTTACACAGGAAGTCTCTCATTAGCCAATGGCAGTTGTTCAAGCACTACACCTCAAACAATAATGATTGTAGTCAATAACCCCGCTGTTGTAAATGCGGGACCGGACCTTACTGTTTGTGCTAATGCAGCCTCGGTTCAGGTGCAGTTGACAAATGCAAGTGTGGGTGGTGGATCAACTACAGCTGCCTGGTTCATTATAAGTGGAGGGGGGAGTTTGAGTTCAACTGCCCAAACGGGTACACCCTCAAACATCAATTATACCTCGCCAGCTTATATCCCTGCAAATGGAAATTACGCAGCTGACATAGTTTTGAGGCTCACCAGTAGTGATCCCGATGGCAGTGGTCCATGTCCAGTGGTTTTCGATGAAAGGCTTGTTTCAGTAAACTTTATTACAGCAGGTACGATCAGCAATAGTCAAACCATATGTGTTGACGGTATACCCCAAGCAATTGGTGGTAACTAAATAATTTTCACTGAATAGGGACTTAACTTATTTTAAATCTTCATCAAGAGACCATTTACTCCTTCGGATTGATGGTATGTGAAACCGCGTATATCCAGGAAGGGAAGTATAATGAGTTTTAAATCAAAACATATAGTAAAATATAATTATGTTTGATATTAATATATTCTTAATGAATTTTTTATAATTTATACAATATTTTAATATGTTTGTCTCAGACTTTACAGTCTATTCTATATTATAGTTAATCTCAATACGCAGTATCACAGATTCAGGTCAATTTTGTAGTTGGATCTGAGTCAAAAATATAA
>JAGQWX010000086.1 GCA_020436935.1 Saprospiraceae bacterium | reverse complement strand
GACTTATCATTATTTCATATTATATAAATTGCTAATATAAAGCTATTTATAAATATTTGAAAATTTAACTGATCGGCTCTGCTCTTGGGAAGAGGGGAATTTATTATGATGAAGCTACAAACTTGAGCCTTTTATTTTTTTGCGAACTATGAGGAATGGACAGACCACTTACCCTTTTGTTTAGGTGAGCTCGACTTCGCTAAACCACCTACAACAAAAAAGGGAAAACTGAATTGCATCAGTTTTCCCTCTTGTATGTTTAAGCCTTAAGCTTTTGCTTAGTCTCTTGGCTGTCTTTCAGGTCTTGGCATCAACGCCTTTTTCGACAACCTCATTTTACCGGTTTTTTCATCGTTACCGATGTACTTCACACGCATTTGGTCGCCTACTTTTACAACAGCTGCAACGTCATTGACTCTTTGGTGATCGAGTTCGCTAACGTGGACCAGACCACTCTTGCCTTTGAACTTCACAAATGCACCGAAGGCAACGACTGATTCAACGACTGCGTCGTACTCATCGCCTACAGTTGGTGTGAAGGTGATTTTTTCGATCTCATCCACTGCCTGTTGCATACCAGCTGCATTGTTACAAGTGATGGACACGTGTCCTTTATCACCCACTTCCTCGATGCTGATGATAGAGCCTGTTCTTGCCTGGATGTCCTGGATGATCTTACCACCAGGTCCGATTACCGCACCAATGTATGATTTGTCGATGATCATCTCCTTGATTCTTGGAGCATGAGGTTTGAAGTCAGGTCTTGGTGTAGCGATGGTTTTTGCCATCTCACCAAGGATGTGCAATCTGCCGGCTTTTGCCTGCATCAAAGCCTCCTCAAGCAATTCGTAAGAAAGACCATCGATTTTGATGTCCATCTGGCAAGCGCAGATACCTTTTTCAGTACCAGTCACTTTGAAATCCATATCGCCCAGTGCATCTTCATCACCTAGGATGTCCGAAAGTATGGCAGCTTTGCCTCCTTCTGCAATCAATCCCATGGCAATACCGCTGATTGGAGCTTTGATTGGAAGACCGGCATCCATCATCGCCAATGAACCGGCGCAAACTGTAGCCATTGATGAACTACCATTTGATTCCAGAATGTCAGAAACGATTCTGATGGTATATGGATTTTCTGTTGGCAATACTTGTCTCAAAGACCTTGCTGCCAGGTTGGCGTGGCCGATCTCTCTTCTGCCCGGGCCCCTGTTGGGCTTGATTTCACCTACAGAAAGTGCAGGGAAGTTATAGTGGAGGATGAATTTTTCGTTGTAATTCTCCAGGGCATTGTCGATGAGCATGGCATCATTTGGTGAACCCAAAGTCAGTGATGTCAGCGATTGAGTCTCGCCCCTGTTGAAGATGGCAGAACCGTGTGCCGATGGGAGATAGTCCACTTCGCACCAAATCGGTCTGATCTGATCTTTTTTCCTTCCGTCGAGTCTGATGCCTTCCTCAAGAATCAGCATTCTGACTGTGTTTTTCTTCAGCTTGTCGAAGTAGATTTTCGCATTGGCTTTTTTGGTATCATCAAAAGCCTCTTCGCCGTACTTCTCCAACAAAGCCTCCATGGTTGCTTTGGCAACAGCGTCAAAAGCTTCTTTGCGCTCCTGCTTTTCAGAAGCCGATCTACCAATGGCCAGGATTTTATCATAAGCCAAAGTTTTTACTTCAGCTTTCAGTTCTTCGTCTACCTCAGCAACAGGTACTTCTCTTTTGGTCAAAATCTTACCACCTACCAGGTTGGCCAGATCTTGCTGAGCCTTGCACTGCATTTTGATCACTTCGTGACCAATTTTGATGGCTTCGAGCAATTCGTTTTCCTGACACTCTTTGGCTTCACCTTCTACCATGTTGATGTTGTCATCAGATGCAGAAAGAATGATGTCTATGGTTGCTCTTGTAAGGTCTTGTCTTTCAGGATTGACAACATATTTGCCATCTATCTTTGCTACTCTTACCTCAGAGATAGGTCCCTGGAAAGGAATGTCAGACACGGTAAGTGCCGCACTTGCTGCAAGCGCTGCATAACAGTCCGGCATATTTTTATCATCACCTGAGATGAGGTTGATGACGATCTGAGTTTCATTTTTGAATTCGTCAGCAAACATAGGTCTGATCGCCCTGTCTACCAATCTTGAAATTAAAACTTCATAATCAGAAAGTTTGGCTTCTCTTCTGAAAAAGTTACCCGGAATCTTACCCGCAGAAGCGAACTTTTCCTGATAGTCTACAGAAAGCGGGAAAAAGTCCTGACCTTCTTTGATTTCTTTTGCAGCAACAACAGTTGCCAATAACATAGTGTTTTCTACTTTTACGACGACTGACCCATGTGCCTGGGTGGCCAATTTACCCGTCTCGATAGTTACCTCCTTACCATCCGGTAAATTGAAACTTACTTTTTTAGGAATGATGTTTCCCATTTGACTAATTAATTTGTGGTTGTGTATAAAATTGTTTTGTACAAGATCTTCCTCATGGTTCAAAAATTGATGTGGGGAGGAGAGTTAATGAACCAGCAAGAAGGGAGATCAGTTTTGGATTTTAAGAAAAAGGGGAGTCATTACTTCCTCCCCTTTCAAGCTTAATTCTTATTTTCTGATATTCAATTTCTCCAGCATGTTTCTATAAGAAGCGATGTCTTTGTCGTGGAGGTAAGCAAGCAACTTCTTCCTTTTACCTACCAGTGTGAGCAAAGCCCTTCTACAAGATTGATCCTTTTGATTATCTTTCAGGTGCTCAGACATGGCCTGAATTCTGAAAGTGAACAATGCGATTTGAGATTCTACAGATCCAGTGTTGGCAGCATCACCACCATACTCTTTAAATAGGTCCTGCTTTTTCTCAGTTGTTAAATAAGATGACATTTTGTTTAAAATTTTAAAAAGTTACCAATGTGCAGATTTTACCATACTGCTTTAGCGAGCGCAAATATAAGTCAAAATTTAATTTCGGCTACTATTTTGGAATGTATCTGTGTAAAGAAGTCGGCAATTCTGCAAGTTTTTAGGGAAAATTAACAGAATGGCCTGGGTAGTAAGGAGGTGGTTAGGGTGAAAGCCTAAGTTATGACTTCTGATGCATGGCTTGAAACAAGTGTTCAGTAGCGGTATACCAAACAAAATAAGCTCATCCGCTTATCCTTATTTTAAGAAAGTGTCAGACCATTTTTCCGAATTATTCCAAGGTTGCTACACGTGAGGGTGATATTGTTCTAAATAAAAGTTTCCAAATTGAGCCGAAATCATCACTTTTGGTCAACAGCAAATTTTGTATTAAACTCAAAAAAAGCCTTATACATCTCCAATGGACCAAAATAAATTCAGAAGACATCTTGCCGAAGCGACAAAACAATTGATTGATTTTACCCAGTCACTTTGCTTTAATGACTCTTCAGATGCCTTTCGATATACCATTACTCCAAGCTCACGAACATTGAAGAAAGATGTCGAACATTTAAATGAATTTGAAATATCGGTATTAAAAACATGGAACAAGTACGAAAATCAGTCGTTGACCGCTTATCAGACGGTTGAACTTTTACATCACAAAAACAAAGTACCCCTTTGGATTGACATGAGTGTATATGAAGCCAACTCTGACCTTACAATCATAGATTTATTTTGCAGCTGACGTCTTCGAACCGAAGAAGAATTGAAGCATCAGGGACTTCATCCATTTCATCCATTTGTGGCCATTCCGCCGGAATCATTTTTAAGACAAACAGATGGAAAATTTGATGTGAATTGGAGAAAAAAATGCGGCGTTAGACTTCATAGAGAGTGGGTTGGAGATAAGTAATTAAAAAAACATTGTCTTGTTCGACTCAAGACGTTATGTGACCAAAACCTATAACACTCTAAATTTGTATTTTCCAACTCTGGCAATCAAAAATAAACCAGAAACCATAAGCTAACTTTATTGACAACGAATGTATATTTGAGCAATAAATTGTTGCAATGGCCAACTATTTGTTTTTTAATTTTCTGAATAAATTCATTGATGCCCGACAACCCATTTCCACCAAAAAAAAATATCATTCTTGTATAAATCTCAAATTCTATTACTCATATTGATCTCTTGCATGGATCAAAATGAAATTGAAAAGATAAACTCTAATTTAGGCCATACAAGTGCAGTGCTTAAAGTAGTAAATACTTATGATTCTATACCTGAAGATCCATATTTAAATAAGTTAGCTGATGTCTATGATACGTCTGGCGAGGACAAAAGACATGATAAATGTAAGGCCAATAAAGATTGCTTATTGTGGAATCTTGACCAGAATAGGCAGATAAATGAACAATATAAAATCAATGCAAGAACAACAGAAAAGGGTTTCACTGAGAATTCAATTGGGCCTGTGTGTTCCATTACTTCAATAATTCCAAAATATTATTCAGAAAATTATCTCCAGGAATATGATAGTTCATATATCAATACTGGGATATCGGATGGAAAGCTTTTTTGTATAAATTCGGAAATAATTGAAAATAGTGCTCATGTCCGGGTATTATACCACAGAAATGAAGGCGGACATACTTCCGATGAAGTCATATTAAGTACAATGGCCAAAGATTCGGCAGAATACTTCATGTTAGTAATTATGTCGCATTTCGGGAAAGATGGTTATCAAAGAAAAATTGAAGGGCAAATAGTCAATAAAAAATTATATAAAAGAACCATAATAGAAGAATTTGGTTGGACTACTTATGGAGATTTATGCCCACAACCAAAACGGAAAACAACCCAAATGTTTACTATCAATGACGATGGAAGTTTCCAATTGCTCGAAGAAAAAACTGTTACAGAAAATTTTGAATTTTATATAACATCAGATTGATTCAGCATTTCCAAAACCATAAGGTAATAAACATAATTGCAGATAAACAACATAAATTATCCCTTACATGAGACAATCTAAAAACCTGATTTTATTAATTTTCATTCTTGGATTCATTCTTTATTCATGTGTTGATGTAAAGACGAAAAAAGAACAAGTTATTGAATTTGATCTGAATGCAGCAAAAGTTGAAATTCAGGAAAAAACACAATTATTTACCAATGCGCACATCACAAAAGATACGTCTTACCTGAATGCTAGTTTTACAGATGACGCGAGGGTATTCCCACCAAATTCAGCAGTTGTAAGCGGGCTCAAGGCTATTGCTCAATTGAACTATGATTGGGTCAATTATGGGATTTATGAATTTACAGAAGAAAGTACTTCTTTGTATGGGAATGAGGATTATTTGATTGATGAAGGATCTTATTATTTGCGTTATGGTGAAGAAAACACTCTTGACACAGGGAAGTACATCAATATTTGGAAAAATATCGATGGAGAATGGAAAATTTACAGCAATATTTGGAATACCAACTTACCACTAGAACCTGCGATTTCAGAATAAAAAACTCTCATTTAAATGGATATAAAATTTGAAGGCGGTATCAATATTGCCATAAAACTTCCAAAGAGGAAATACGATCAAACTGTTTCGTTTTATAGAGACATTTTGAAATTAGAAGTTGAAGAAAAACCAATTACAAATCCAACAGTTTCAAGAACACACCAGGTAAAGTCTGGCAACAATATCATGTGGCTTGACTGCGTGGACAACTACACGCATTCTGAAACCTGGCTTGAGCTTAATGTAGAAAATGTGGAAAAGGCAACCAGCTATTTGAAAGAACATGGCGTTGAAACTTGTGATGAAATTGAAGAATTGCCGGAAAATATGCACTGGATTACGGATCCTGCAGGAACAGTTTTTATTGTAAAGACCAAATAGAAAATCAGTGCGTAATTCCATTAATCAAAAGAGAAACCAGCCATTGAGACGAAATATTGCAATAATTACAATTGTGACTTTAGTATGCACATTCAACTTGCTGAGAGGACAGGCCATAAATGCAATAGAAATATTTTCTAATACACATGGGATCAGGCAAGAGGGAACAACTTTTTATGAAGTTGAAGGCTATACCATTTTTGTGCAAAGTCATAGGGCTTCTTTTGACGACAAAGGTTTCAAGAAAATCAAAAAAAAGTATTCCATCAACAAAGAAATATCACCAGTAATTGATACCGCATTTCAAAAAGCCAGAGTTTTTGTCAAAACTCAAGTCAGGACAAAAAAAATTACGGAGTCAGGTATCATTTATTTATTTCCTCAAGGGCCTTCTGAAATAATTGTCATTGGACTTCAGACGACGCTAGGACGTGATGAAGCATTGGAGAAATTTTTTGTAAAATCAATTCTTGAAAATTCAATCCCAAATAGTGTTTATACCACTATGGAGGTGGATGGCATCAGGATTGCAGGGCGATTTATTGAGCTCGGACCAGGATGTTACTGGATGAGCACTCATAATGTTCAATGTCCAAACTTAGGACAAATGAATTGGTCTGAATTCCGCAACATTGACAAGGCAAAGGAAATGGTAGATGCTCAGAGCGACATTACAGCCGGCAAGTCAATTGGCCAGCTGTTGGAACAAGACTCCATTAAAGTAATATTTGAGGGAAAAGAAACTCAGGCTTTAAGAATGAAGTACAAGCTTAAAGTACCTCAAGTGATCATGGGAGGAAGTAATATTTTAATCATTTACTATGTAGTTGCAGAAGTAAGAGGGAAATATGTTGCTTGTGTGCTCAGTCATTATGATGACGAAATCGTTAGAAATACATTACCCCCATTGCTAAAGGAAATAATGAGTTTGCGAGAGTGAGTATTACATGTATTTTGTTTTTAAATCCAGATGTATGACCAAAATGCATAATTTTGCGTTTACATTATGGGGATATACAACACAGGTGTTTTGACACAAAACCTTTTTATCAATCAAGTAACTTTCAAACATATGCATAAAATTCTTTTTGCGCTCTGTCTTTTATTCGCTGCGACCGGTTTAAAAGCTCAGAAAGCCAAACAAACCTACATGAGTTTTTGTGCCGGCTGTCATGGTGCCAATTTGCAGGGAGGAGTGGCTTCTGCGCTGATCAAAAAGGATTGGAAGCACGGTGGAGATCGCGATTCGCTCATCAAAACCATTCGTGACGGCATTCCAAATACTACCATGCTGAGTTGGAAAGCTGCCATTCCCGCAAAAGATATAGAAGCCATTGCAGATTTCATATTGCAGGCTCAGGCAACGGAAGAGCCTAAGAAGCCATAGCAATTAAAATTCATTATAAAAATGATATTTGCGTTTACCGCAGAAATAGAAATCATCGGCATCAATCCTTTCGTTTTTGTTCCCGGGGATATACTCCAAGAAATATTTGAATTATCGGGCAAAAACAAAGGTCCCATCCCGGTAAAGGGCACCATCAACAACATGGTCTATACTCAGACCCTGGTAAAATACAGCGGTGAATGGAGACTGTACATCAATACCGTCATGTTGAAAAATTCTCCAAAAAGAATCGGAGAAACCGTGGAATTGACCATAACCTACGATCCGGAAAGCCGGGAGATCGAAGCACCTGAAAATTTTGTAAAAGCCTTGAATTCAAACCAGGAAGCAAAAGTAGTTTTTGAACAAATGTCTCCTTCCAAACAAATGGAAATCGTCCGATATCTATCCAGGTTGAAATCTGAGGAAGTCAGAAATAAAAACATCGAGAGAGCCATCAAATTTTTACTTGGAAAGGAGCGCTTTGTGGGCAGAGATAAACCATAAAATAGAGTGAATTTCATGAATTCGGGCCAATTAAAGGAATGAGGAACAAGAAATAATGTTACGAAATGTATAGTGAAAAGCGATTTGGGTTTATTTGGTTAACATGGTTATACGGTTAATTTTTTATCAAATCAAACAAACACAAAGTGCTGAAATTCAGCCGGTGAAACAACATTTTTTCTAATACAAAATACTTTCAAAACATTTCAATACTTCTTTAGACGAAGTTGTGAAATGCCCCCCTAATACGGTTTTCAGATTCAAAACCTCTGGCTAATTTCGTACAAATTAAAAAGCCTGCCCGAATCAACGGAGCAGACTTTTTTATTTATTTAATTTGGATAATTCTATTTACTTTTTGTCAATCCTGTAAAGTTTTCCCGAATCGGTAATGGCATAAAGTGCCTCATCTTTACCCTGAATTACATCCCTGAATCTTTCTTTCTCTCCGGTAAGCAATCGCTCCTCTCCCACTACTTTATTGTTTTCAATGACCAATCTGTCGATGTGTCTTGCACTGAGTGAGCTTACGAAAAGGTTGTTTTGCCATTCCGGTATTCTGTTGCCTTTGTAAAAAGTAATGCCGCTTGGTGAAATCACAGGATCCCAATAATACACAGGTTGTTCCATACCTTCCTTTTGCTGGATCGGTTGGCCGATGGCGCTGCCACCGTATTCAATGCCATAGGTGATGGTTGGCCAGCCATAGTTTTTGCCGGGCTGAACCCGGTTGATTTCATCACCACCTCTTGGACCGAACTCACTTTCCCAAAGATCACCCGTCACAGGATGCAAAGCAATGCCCTGAGGGTTGCGGTGACCAATGCTGTATAACTCTGGTGCTGCATCCGTCATGTTGAGGCTGGGATTGCCTGGCGCCGGAGCACCGTCGGTGGTAATTCGGACAATTTTACCCAAAGCGCCATTGACCGATTGCGCCAAAGGGCGGGTTGACATCGATGAACGCTCACCAGTACTGACCAATAAATGGCCGGTGGCATCAAATATCACCCTGCCACCATAATGCAGATTGCTGTTGGCCGCAGGAAAAGCCCTGTATATTACTTTTACGGACTCCATATTTTTTTCATCCGTCGAGAGTTTGCCTTTTGCTACAGAAGTCACTGTTCCTCCACTGACGTCTTCAGCAAACGCCCAATACACCATTCTGTTGGTGGAAAAATCAGGATCGACTGTCAGGCCCAGAAGCCCTCCCTGACCAGAGTCATTGACCTTCGGAATGCCACCTATCGGACCGCTTACCGTGCCGGTTGTTGTAGCAATGCGCATGCTACCGCCTTTTTCGGTGATCAACAGCCTTCCATCCGGCAAGTTGGCAATTCCCCAGGGAGCATCGAGATCTGAGGTTAAAGTGGTCCATTCATAGGGTGTTTGTGTGACTACACTGCCTATTCTGGTTTGTCCCTCAAATGCCGGAGGATAGTTGGTATTTGCTTTTTCTGTTTCTACCGGAGCGCCGGTATTTGGGTCTCCGGTATTGGGGTCGGGAATGGTATTGTCCACAGTCTTCCCGCAGGAAATGAGGAAAATGGCAGAACAAGCAAGCAGAAATAGCAATTGATTTATTTTCATTGAAGTCATATTTTTTTTGAATAAAGTTTGTTTGAAATATGGCCTACCCATATTTAATTGATCTAATAGGTACAACCAGTTAAGTGCCCAATTGTTTGATGGAGGTCTTGTTTTAGAAAGCTCATGCGTTAAACAGCCCTTTCTGAGTACCAAGGTAAGGACACATTTTACATTGGTCAAAAATCAGCGAGTTTTGATAGGCAGTCCTGTGAGCATTTGAAGGGGTATCAGGTTCAATTGCAATAAATTTAAAGGCGAACGTTTTCGTGACGTATATGTCACATCTACGTCAGCAACTTGACTTGATCTCCTTCGTGACGTATATGTCACATCTACGTTAGCAACCTGACTTGATCTCCTTCGTGACGTATATGTCACATCTACGTCAGCAACCTGACTTGATCTCCTTCGTGACGTTTATGTCACATCTACGTTAATTGCCTGGTATAAAATGAGTCGTTGTTAAACCGGTGGTTTTTGCCAATTCAATTCTATCCTGCTCAATTGCCCCTAGCAGTCCCCTCTACTTCCTATCAATCTTATACAAATTTCCACCGTCGGTAATGGCGTACAATGCACCATCCTTTCCCTGGGTAATATCGCGAAATCTCTGCTTTTCATTGACCAAAAGGCGCTCCTCACCCACAACGCGGTTGTTTTGAATGACTAGACGAGCGATGTGCATTCCGCTCAAGGCACTTACGAACAAATTGTTTTCCCATTCAGGGATGCGACTGCCTTTATAGAAGGTAATGCCACTTGGCGAAATGACAGGATCGTAGTAATAAACAGGTTGTTCCAAACCCGCTTTCTGTTGTAGGGGTTCTCCTATAGCACTGCCTCCATATTCAATGCCATAGGTTATGGTAGGCCAACCATAATTTTTCCCTGGCTTTATCAAATTAATTTCATCACCACCTCGGGGTCCGAATTCGGTTTCCCACAGATCTCCGGTAGATGGATGGATGGCTATTCCCTGCACATTCCGATGACCAATGCTGTACAATTCAGGAATGGCGCCGGCTTCCGAGAATTTGGGATTTCCGCTGGCGGGCTTGCCTTCTGTCGTAATCCTCAAAATCTTGCCCAATGCTCCTTTTACGGATTGCGCCAATGGTCTGGTCGATTTATTCGAGCGCTCGCCTGTACTCACGATGAGATTGCCGCTAGCATCAAACAGTATTCTTCCACCATAGTGCAACTTGCTGTCAGCAGCCGGGCCGGCCCTAAAAATGACTTTTGCTCCTTCTATGGTTTTCTCATCTTTGGAAAGTCTCCCCTTGGCAACAGCCGTAAGTGTGCCTCCAGAAACATTTTCAGAAAAAACCCAATATACCATACGGTTATTGGTAAAATTTGGATCTAGACAAAGGCCTAATAAGCCGCCTTGGCCACCATCATTTACACTTGGAATTCCAGTTATTTCTCCGCCAACTATGCCTTGTTGGCTTATGATACGCATATTTCCTTCCTTTTCGGTCACAAGTAATCTACCATCGGGCATGTAGGCAATACCCCAGGGCAGGTCAAGTTGGTCTGTAAGCTTTGTTACGCTGTACGGAGTTTTGGTCACGACACTTTTTGTCCTCGTCTGGCCTGCGAATGCCGGTTTATAGTCTGTATTGGCAGATTTGGTCTCCACTGGCTTGCCTGCCTGTGCGCCTACAGGCGCCTGACTTATGCTACCCTGTGCATTTGCTAAAAAAATAAAAACGGTAAGCAAAAGCTGGTATAATGTGGCGTTTGATTTTGTGTTCATAAATTATTTGTCTTCTAAATTTTAATTGTAAAGATGAACTGAATTCTCATTTGAAACATCAAAATCGAACTGAAGTTTTAATTTTCATGTATAGGTGAGGCCATTCAAAAACCTGAACATGAAAAAAGCCTGAAGAATGATGAGTCTTCAAGCTTTTTTATTGCAGAATAAATTAATGTTTCAAAATTGCACTATACAAAAAGGAAATAAATTGCTCCAATTAACGTGCAAACTGATCGTATGTAAAGCTGATGTATGACATTCTGCCGATGTCCGGATTACCGATATTGGTGTAATAAGTCTTACCCAACAAATTTGAAACTCCAAATTTCACAGAAGAATGAATCTTTGGCACAAAATAATTGAGTTGTAAGTCGATGGTATTGTAAGATGGCACATTGCCACTTCCGAATGAATTCTTGAAGAAAAAGCCATCCTGCCATCTCCAGCTGAGGGTACCCGACAGGTTCTTGATGATCTTTCTGTTGGTCAAAGAAATATTGACCATGTTTTCCGGCATATTGAATCCAGGATCGTAGTTTTCAAAACCCGGTAAGTCGGTAGCTTTGGCCTTATTGGCTTTGTTGTATGAGTAGTTGGGCGACAGTTTCCAATCGTCAAACAATACATAATCCAATCCAATATTGAGTCCCTGAGAAGTCAATTGGGCAGGAACATTGATATATGGAAAAAATGTAGACCTGATGATGCCGGTGACAGGGTCAGGACTTCCCAAGGCTTCTGCTCTTTCTGTTGTTTTATTTTTGTTGACCACAAATACCTGATCGATGAAGTTGTTGTAAATGTTGTAGTACGCGCTTATGTCGATGTTAACCACTTTGTTGAGCAAGCCTCTGTACCCTACTTCAATTGAGCGCAATTGTTCTGGTTGTATGTAGTCAAAGTCTATGGTTTGAAGTTGTGCTGTCGCTGCCTCAACACTTCCCCCTCCTTGTAAGGTTGCAAGGTACCGATTGTAAGATGCCTGAGTATATGCACCTCCGTTGTGGATGCCAAATACCTCAGCATTGTCTTTGGTTGATCCCAGAAGGATAGAGGTGGTCGGAAAGTAAATGTATTGACCCTGGTTAGTAGGGTTTCTGAATCCTGTCTGAAATGAAGCCCTGAAGTTGTGGTTTTTGGCATCGTCCGGAGAAAAGACAATGCTGAGCCGGGGAGATACCTGTCCCTGGAAGTTTTGGTTTTTGTCAAACCTGATTGAACCCGTCAACTTGAGTTTGTCATCTGCAAAATTCTTCGAAATTTGGGTGTACATACCAAATTCGTTGATTTTGATGCGCTCAAAAACGCCGTCACCGTCAGGGTCTTCGTTGAACACTGTGCCATTGGAAAACAGGTCATATCTGCGGAAGTTGGCTCCTACCTGCCAGCTGACTACGTCATCCAACAGGCTGCTCAGGTTGTAGTTGGCCTCAGCGTGGTACAAGCGGCTATCGTCGATGAATCCTGCCCCACCCTTCTGGAACAAAAGATCATCCCTGACCAGACTCACAATGCGGTTGAATTCTGCACTGCCCACTGCCGGTCTTGCAGGACCACTTGCCAATTCAATGAGTCGTCTGGCAGCTAAAATTCTAGCTGGTTCAGGAAGTGCTGCAAAGGTACTTCCCGCAGCCAGTTGTTGTGCAACACCTTCTCGCTGAGCCGGAGGCAAGGCAGAAAAACCGCCATTATCTGCAAACTGTTTGGCAGCTTCCATGGTATATCCGGGTAGGTTTGAAGCAATATTTGCAGCAACAGCCCAACCGCCCCTTAAGGGAACAGGAATGGTCACATTGCCAAGATTGACGTTGTAAGTTGAATTGTATATTGTCGGCCAAACATTTTCATTGGTAAAAGCACCCAATGCCGTTAGGTTATAGGAATCGCCCGCATCGGTGAAGGAGCCATATGCCCTTACATTCCAATTAGCGCCATTGAGTTCCCACTTGGCGAACTGCTGACTGAAATCCCTCAATACATATCTTTCACTTCCCTGATAAACCGTTGACCCTGTTCCAAACTTATAAGAAACATTGGTTTCGATTTTGTCGGTGATCCTGTAATGCAAGGCTGCATCGTATTTAAAACTTTCTGCCCTGTTGCTCTCCAGAAGATCTTGTTCCTTCCAGCCTGTCCTCCTTAATCCCGTACCGACAGGGATAAAGGTTTCATCACCATAAGTATTGAGGCCGTCGAATGCCGCGGATTTCGAAAATGCGTCAGGGTTGATGGATGGATTCTCTGCTGCAAGTGCCAGCTGATTCCGGTCAGTTGTATAATTCTGGGCACGCCAGTCACTGGCCCAAAGGCCTGAAAAGTTGACCTTAAAAGCAAATTTGTCATTGAAGGATTTGGCGTAGCGGATGGCTCCACTGTACAGAGGGTCTGTATAATTGGTGCCCTGGATGATGCCTGTTTTGAAGGTTGCACTCAAGCCCTGGAATTGGAAGGGGTCTTTGCTTTGCATAATGAGTATGCCATTGAATGCATTCGGTCCATACAAGGCTGAGGCTGCTCCCGGGACGAGTTCAACACTTCTGATGTCCAGCTCAGAAATGCCCACAACGTTGCCGGTAGGAAAGTTGAGCAGAGGTGCAGCATTGTCCATACCATCCTGTAATTGCACAAATCTGGTATTGCCGCCGCCGCCAAAGCCTCGAGTATTGATGGTGTTGAATGTGAGTGAAGCCATGTTGTTGGTGACTCCTTTTAGTTTAAGGACTTCATCATAAAAGTCTGCAGAAGTAGAATTTTTGATGCTCAGTAAATCCAATTTTTCAATGGAGACCGGAGATTGCATGATGCGTTCCTCAATTCGGCTTGCCGAAACAACTACCTCATTGGCGAGAAAGGACTTGGTCTCCATCTCGATGCTGAAAGTCTGCCCCGGTGTGGTAACTTCTACCTCTTTGGTTTCAAAACCTATCATCGAAAAAATGAGTTTCACCGGAAGGCTTTCTTTGATGTTGATTTCAAATTTTCCATCCAGGTCGGTAATCGTACCATTGAAGGTATTTTTTATGATGACGTTCACCCCAATGAGTGATTCACCACTTTCTCCGTCTTTGACAGTTCCGGTGACAACAGTTTGAGCGTTTATTTGGGAGTTGAATGCGCAAAAAACCAGCAATAAAATTGCAAATAGTAACTTTGTTTTCATTGGAAAGATTTGATTAGTGTGACTTTAATCAGGTCGGAGTTTAAAATATCTTTCTACACTCCATACCTTTTATAAAATTAACGATTTTATATTGATAACAAATAAAAATATAATTTCATTGTAATAAAAGCTTGTAGTAAAATAAATTATACAAGTGAAGCAAATACTTTATTTATTTATGCTAAAACTTGCACCTTTTCTTCGAAAAATATAAAGGCAAATAATTAGCTTATACAGTTGTCAATATATCACTTACACATTAACCAATAGTGTCATATGTATTACGATTTTTTGTCTTCAGATCAAATACGAAGTTGAGAATCAATTAACAGTACAGCATGAAATCACAAAATTCTAAACCAGTCATGCTGAAATATGTTATAACTTTGTATAATTTGGCATATGTACTGATTGAAAATAGAAATGTCCACGCCCGAGCTGGTTCAATGGGCATTATATATTACAATCTGTATACCATCATTGAATCTGATATTTAGCAATTTTTATGCATGACCAGACCTTAAAGCCTGCTTTCAACTTTAAGCAATTTTCTATAGTTCAGGACAATTGTGTCATGAAGCTAAATACTGACGGTGTATTGCTGGGCGCCTGGTGCAACGTAGAAAATAAAAAATCAATTCTTGATATAGGAACCGGTACTGGCATCATTGCTCTGATGGTAGCCCAAAGATCTGATGAAAGCGTGCAGATTACGGCACTGGACATCGATGAAGGGGCATGCATTGACGCACGCACCAATGTTGCCAATAGTCCTTTCTCCGATATTATCGAAGTCAATCAGATTGCTGTCCAGGATTTTGCCAAAACAGAAGTACCATCTTTTGACCTCATCATTTCAAATCCTCCATTCTTTACAGGCGGCACTTTCTCGGCCAATGAAAATAAGGCCAATGTGCGTCATGCCATCAAACTTCCCCACGGGGAGTTGTTGCATGCTGTTCAGCGGCTCTTGTCTGAAGACGGTAGCTTTGCCTTGATTTTGCCCTATTTGGAAGGTTTAAGAATGATAGAATTGGCAGAAAGAAGCAATTTGCATGCCTGGAGAATCACTGAGGTGATTTCCAAAACAGGAAGGCCCATTGAGCGGTTGCTGATAGAGTTCACCAAAAAGCGCCAGGAATGTGTAAAGAACCAATTGATCATTCACGACCAGGACAAAGGTTATTACCACGATGACTATATTGAACTGACCAGGGATTTTTATCTGAAATTTTAAGTCGTCAGCTCTTGTCGGGCTGGTATAAAGCATCTCAAAGACCTATATTTGCAACATGAATAAATGCGCTCATTTTCTTCTCGCCTGTTTCATCTGCATCGGTACAACATTCCCGCTTATTGCTCAGGAGCAAATCCATACAAAATTGGGCAATACTTTGTCTCTCAACGATAACGGAACGTATGTACTCCAGACTGTTGCCAAAAATACAGCCTCCAATTCTCCTTTCGAACAGCCAAAGCCCTACCTGGAGCTTGATCAGGCTTACAGAACAAAAATGAGTCAGCTGGAAACATATTGTTTGAGCAGAGACACCAGCATGTCCATCGCCTTGCATCGATATCAAACAGAGTTGAATAAACTTCGAAATCAAAAAACAGGGCTTCCTGACCAAAATGGACTTACTGCAACACTAAATGCAAAAATTGCCGAGCTCGAGCGTCAGGTAGAACTTACCAATGCGAGTTATGAACGGCTGATGCCTTTATGTCAGGAAGTAAAAGCCTTCAGAATCATTGATTCAGAAAAAAAATTGACTTCTTCCATTGACCGACTGCACCAGGAGCATTTTGGTAACTCAGCTGGAAAAGAAGAAGTCGTTGTTCAAAAAACATTCAAAACACCTCAAATAGACCAGAGAAAGCCATGGGAAATAGAAATTACCAACTCTTCAGAAGAACTTCCTTCGCTTCTTACCTACACTCCTGATAGACTGAAAAATTACTATAAGGACAATTATTTACTGGAAGTATTTCCCAAACTGATCAATAAAAATTACCTCGAGCTAAAGTTTGTTTTCCACTCCAAAGATGTGGCAAAAAGTTATGGAACCATCAACAAGGGTGCCATGCTGAAAATTGATTTTATCCATGGTCAGAGCATCGTCCTTAAGGCTTCAAAAAGCATCGATCCAAGCCTGGAAGAATACACAGGAAACACCATTTATAATGCTATTTATCGCATCAAAACCAAAGATGAGTACAAAAAACTCAAGTCAACCAGTCTGGACAACATTGGCGTAATGTGGACCAGTGGTTTTGAACTTTATCCGGTGTATAATATTGACTATTTCCGCCAGGCCAATTGAAGGAGCATGTATGTTTTTCAAAGTTTTGCCTGGTGAATATTTTGTATCCTTGCAATTATATTTTAAAAGATTGTAGCTATGGAAATTCTCGATCCTAAAAGGTCAGGATCCAAAACAAAACTTGGGCTTGAACTGCCAACCGATCCCAGATGGGCTCATGTAGCGTCCATGGAACTTGAAGAGATACTTACCGATCATGCCTATTGCGAGCAAAAGGCCGCCAGTGCATGCATCAGCCTGATCCAGCATTACCCTGAAAAAGCAGAGATGGTCAACGAGGTAGCGCCTGTTGTAACTGAAGAGTGGGGTCACTTCAGATTGGTTCTGGCCGAAATTCAGAAAAGGGGCTTGCGACTGGGTCGACAAAGAAAAGACGAATATGTCAACAAACTGCTCGCTTTCAGTAAAAAGAGTGACAACAGAGAAGAAAGGCTGATAGAAAATCTCCTGACTTGCGCGCTGATTGAAGCCAGAAGCTGTGAAAGATTTCGGATTTTATCACTTGAAATCGAGGATGAAAAACTGAGAGACTTTTACCACCATTTTATGGTTTCTGAAGCGGGTCATTATAAAATGTTTCTGAGACTGGCAAAACTCTACGGAGGTGATGAAAAAGTCAGTCGCAGATGGCAGGAATATCTTGATTTTGAAGCAGAAATGGTCAGGGCCCTTCCATTAAGGGGTGACAGAATGCATTGATATAAAAAATAAATTCCAGTGAAGATATTGCAACATAAGCCATACGTCCTGCTGTTCATATTGGGCGGATTTTTCATTACCAATGCCATTGTAGCCGAATTTATAGGAGTGAAAATATTTTCACTGGAGGCTTTGTTTGGCATAAGTCCATTCAATTTCAAGTTGTTTGGTACAGAAGGCCTGGGCTTTAATCTTACGGCAGGGGTTATTTTGTGGCCTGTGGTATTTGTGATGACCGACATCATCAATGAATATTTTGGTCAGCGGGTCGTGAAATTTTTGTCCTGGCTGACAGTGGGGCTGATCGTCTATGCATTCCTGATGATTTATGGTGCCATTTCCTTGCCTGCTAATGCCTGGTGGCAGTATGAAAGCGGTGCCGGTAAAAGCATAACAGACATGGATCTTAGCTACAGGGCTATCATGGGTCAGGGCTTGTGGATCATCGTAGGCAGCATGGCAGCATTCCTCTTAGGTCAATTGGTCGATGTAATTACTTTTCACAAAATCAAACAGATAACTGGCGAAAAGTCCATATGGCTTCGGGCTACCGGATCGACTCTTGTATCTCAATTCATAGACAGCTTTGTTGTTTTGTTCATCGCATTTTACATCGGCGCAGACTGGAGTTTCGGTCGGGTCATGGCGATTGCAATTGTCAACTACATGTACAAGTTTTCAATGGCCATCTTGCTCACACCGGTCATTTATCTGGTGCACGAGCTTGTAGAGAAATATCTGGGTCGTGAAATGGCAACGCGTCTGAAGACAGAAGCAATGGGTGAGTGAAATGCGTAGGTGGCATGGATGGCATGGATGGCATAGAGGCATTGAGGCATAGAAGGTGACCATTCAGCCGGCTCCCTTTAGGGACGGGGTAATGCGGTGGCATAGGTGGCATGGATGGCATAGAGGCATAGAAGGCGACCATTCAGCCGGCTCCCTTTAGGGACGGGGTAATCCGGCGGCATAGGTGGCATGGATGGCATAGATTGCATGGATAGCATAGAGGCATAGAAGGCGACCATTCAGCCGGCTCCCTTCAGGGGCGGGGTAAACCGGCGGCATAGAAGCATAATTGGCGAC
>JAGQWX010000085.1 GCA_020436935.1 Saprospiraceae bacterium | reverse complement strand
TAATGGTTCCCGTTGGCCGGCCCATTGAGGACTTCCACCTCTTAGGTTTTGAACATGCATGGCACACATAAAAAAGGGGAATCGCCTTTGGCAATTCCCCTTTTTTATGGATTAGCTTAGAATTAGTCCTGAAGCTTAAATTTAATTGGAAGGGTGTACTGTACCTTTACAGACTGACCTCTTTGCTTACCTGGAGTCCATTTTTCGCTCATTTTGTTCATTGAATCAACAACATCCTTAGCGGCGTCTCCAAGACCAGCTCCCGGGTCTCTTAAGATGGCAATATCTTCGATTTCACCTCTCTTACCGACTGTAAACTGAATTACTGCTGTACCTTCAACACCATTTTCTCTGGCGATTGGCGGGTATTTTACATTTTTGTAAATGTATTCCAGCAATTTTTGTCTTGCACAGTTTTCCTTAGCCTTATTGTCACCAGGCTCGTTTTCGCAACCTGGGAATCTAGGCATTTGCTCCACGACCTTAAAGATCTCATCTTTCGGAGGTGGTGGCGGCGGAGGTGGTGGCGGCGGTGGTGGTGGTGCCTTCGGAGTTTCTTTTACCGGTTCGGCAACAACTTGCTCATCTTCTTCAACCGACTGATCCACAAATTCCGGCTCATCCTCAATCACCTCTTCATCCGGAACTTCAGTAATTACGGGTGGTGGTGGTGGTGGTGGCGGTGGTGGTGGCTCAGCAGTACGTGGCGGCTCAACTTCGATTTCTTCCTCCCAAACCAACGCATCATCCGGAATAAAAACCTTAGCTTCTCTTTGAGTCCAGTTCAATGCAAACAGTGTAGTTGCTGTTGCACCCAACAAACCCCAAAGTAGAAATGGCCTGTAGAAAGAAAAACTATCTACATCCGGATACTTTGTTCTGGCAGCCAAAGGAGATTTCCACACTTTGTCCCGATACTTTTCACTAAGCGTCCCTAACTGGCTGTTAAATCGATTTTTGAAAAAAATGATCGCTAATCCAGTAAGCAATGCCAAGCCCAGAAGTACCAAGGCAACAGTTGTGCCTGAAAATTCTAGTCCTTTAAACATCTTACCTAATTTTTAATTTTAATTTAATGCTATCTAAATAGCTGACTCAACTGACTTCAACATAAAAGTTGGAAGCTTTATGTCTTAATCAAAAGAAGCCTAGCAAATATATAAAGCCTGGTTTAATTTCAAAAAAATCTTTCAACCATTTAGGAAAAAAGACCTTTCCTCAGCAATTGAGGGTGAACAATTACACCTGCAGAACATCCAACTACATTTGCCAGAATATCATAATATTCAAAATGTCTGTCAGTGGTTAATCCTGCCTGCATGAATTCAACAATTACCCCAACTGCAATCAATCCAAATAAGGTACTCATTTGAGCATATCCATACGGCAAATGCAGATAAAGTGCATTCATCCATAGCACTGCCGCAATAAGATACAGCCCAAAATGACCCAATTTATCAAAACCCACCATCGTATCTACACCGGGAATCTGAACCAAGCTCGCAGAAACCATACATGCTGCTACGATCATTGATGTCCAAACCACCGCGATGGAATATCTGAAATATACTTTTTTACTTCTTAGCTCCATCTGTAATTATAGATGCCTTGGCGTCTAATTTTGGTGCGTGGCTTAAAAAAATATTTTATCCTATCAACTCGCCATATTGCTCTGCTGACAGCAAATCATCTATTTGAGCAGGATCTGTCGGCTTGATTTTAACAATCCAACCCGTGCTATAAGGGTCAGTATTTATCGTACCGGGATTATCGCCCTGTGCCTCATCCAGCTCAGGATTAAACTCAAGTATTTCACCACTTACCGGCATAAATAAATCAGATGTGGTCTTTACAGCTTCAACTGTTCCAAAGATTTCGTCTGCTTCAATGGTTTCACCAACAGTATCTACCTCCACATATACAATATCGCCCAATTCACTTTGGGCAAATTCTGTAATCCCAATTGTAGCAGTTCCATCTTCATTCAGGAGGAGCCATTCATGCTCTTTGGTATACTTTAGATTTTCAGGAAAATTCATAAATATTTAGTTCATTTAGTTAGAAGATACAGCTGATTTGAGCCAGTCGCTGGTCACAGATTTTGGCCTCTCCAAAGAAAGTCCGTAAGCTCTGTCCCAACACAATTGAGCAAGTACACCAAGAGCTCTTGACACTCCAAACAGCACTGTGTAATAGCTATACTCTGTAAATCCATAGTGGACCAGCAAAGCACCACTATGCGCATCTACATTCGGCCAAGGGTTCTTGACTTTACCAAGCGCTCCCAATACTTCTGGCACAACCTCAAAGAGGTCCCATACAATTTGTACAGTTGGATCATCTGAAATATACTCATGGGCAAATTCTTTCTGCGCCATAAATCTTGGATCCGGCCTCCTCAATACAGCATGCCCGTAGCCAGGCACAACTTGTCCTGAGGCTAAAGTCTCATTGATGTATGTTCTAAGCTGATCTTTTGTCGGAGTATTGGTGCCCAGGCTTTCAATCATATTGAATATCCACTTGATCACTTCCTGATTTGCGAGACCATGCAGCGGACCGGCAAGTGAATTCATTCCTCCTGCAAATGAAAGATATGCATCACTAAGTGTAGAACCTACCAGGTGAACAGTATGTGCAGAAGCGTTTCCTCCTTCGTGGTCAGCATGGATGGTCATATACAACCTCATCAAAGACCTGAAGTCAGGGTGATCTATACCCAACATGTGCGCAAAGTTACCCGCCCAGTCAAGATCTGGATTGGGTGCAATATGATTGCCTCCATGAAAAGACCTTCTATATATATATGCAGCAACTCGTGGAAGCTTTGCGATCAGGTTCATGCTGTCTTCATACATCGCATCCCAATAATCGTTTCTGTTCATGCCCTCATCATACTTTTTGGCGAAAATTGATGAAGATTGCATGGCCATGACACCAATTGTAAATTGTGTCATAGGGTGTGTATCAATGGGGAGTGAATCCAATGTTTTGAACACCTGTTCTTCAACATTTGCCCTTGATGCCCACTCTTTGCTCAACCATTCTACCTCTTCTTGTGTAGGAATTTCGTCAACTAGCATCAGCCAAAAAAGTCCTTCCGGCAGTGGCTCTTTGCCTCCTTCAAATTTTGGCAGTTTTTCTCTAAGTTCAGGAATGCTGTATCCTCTGAATCTGATGCCCTCTTCAGCATCCAAACTGGAAGTGTCCCACAACATGGCCTTGATTCCCCTCATTCCGCCGATTATCTGACCTGCGTTTACAGTATCAAGTTGCACCTCCCCATATTCTTTGGCAATAGTTTTAAGCTCTTGTGCTTTTATGGTAGCCAAAGCTTTAAACTTTTCCTTTAATTGATCCATTGATTTAATTATGTTTTGTATTCTCTATGTTCTATTAACTCGATTTAATTCAAATATGTTTGAAGTATCTCCCAAAACAAAGAATGGAATTTTTTGGTGTACGATGTTCATGGCAAAAACTTCAAGGTAAATTCCTCAAGTGGCGGCTAAATTACGATTAAAAAAATAAATGTGACGCCTATTTTGAAGCATACTTCCATATTTTTACCACAAGAATTAACTCAAACGTTTGCACGAAACAAACATTGGTTTTTTTTGTAAAAAATAGAACAAACTTTCTTTTAATATAGTGCAGGATCACAAATTAATCATAGACTTTCACTGCCATTCCAGGGCGGAATCGTCCGTCGATCGCATGGAGATCGTCAGCTGTGATCCGCTCAAAAATATTTCTGAAGGATTTCATACCATTGGATACCATCCATGGTGGCATCATGAACACCTTACCCAAAAAGAGTTGTTCTTGATAGAAAATGAGATTTCGGGAAATAACAACTGTCTTGCAATTGGAGAATGCGGACTGGATAAACTCAAAGGTGCTGCTGAGGAAATTCAAACATCAAATTTTCTCAAACAGATAGAAATTGCAAATCGTCTCAAAGCACCCGTTATCATACATTGTGTCAAAAGATACAATGAAGTCATTTACCTTTACAAAAAGCATGCTCAAACTCAGTGGACGGTACATGGCTTTTCGAGAAACAAGATATTGGCAAAATCATTGTTGGATCTTGGAATTCGTCTCTCCGTAGCCCCGCACCATGCAATGACCCTTTCCATGACAGAAATGCTCAGATATCTGCCCCATGATATGTTTTTTCTTGAAACTGACAGTGACCGCAGAACGCCGATTCGTGAGCGTTATGCATTAATGGCACAAATAAAATCATTCAACATTGAAGATTTAGCAGACATTGTTCATGAGAATGTTTGTGCTTTCTTTGGACCAAAATTCATAAATCTATAAAAACACAAGTTCTGATATGATAGAATCAGCAATACCTTCATGGTTGGAGCGAACAGAATTACTTATTGGGAAAGAAGCACAGGAAAAACTATTGTCCTCCAAAATATTGTTGGTAGGCCTGGGTGGCGTAGGTTCATTTGCAGGTGAATTTTTGGTTAGAGCAGGCATTGGCTCAATCACTATCATTGATGGGGATGTGGTAGATCCAACCAATAAAAACAGGCAACTTCAAGCGCTTGATTCTACTGTGGGCCAGGTAAAAGCCGACTTACTCAAAGAAAGATTTCTGGACATCAACCCCAATCTGGATATAGTGGCTTACAACAAATTCCTTGAACCTGAGGATATGAAAGTATTGCTGGAAACGCAATCATTTGATTTTGTACTGGATTGCATAGACAGCATACAACCCAAACTGAGTCTGCTCCATTCAGCCAAAAGTCAGAAACTCAAAATCATCAGTGCTATGGGAGCCGGCGGCAAACTCGATCCCTCAAAAATAAAAATTGGCGATATCTCAACTACCCGAGACTGCAAGTTTGCTCAACAAGTCAAAAAGCAACTCAAAAAGAAAGGCATCAAACATGGCATTCTGGCTGTATACAGTGATGAAATTCAGCCAAAGGAAGCCCTGCAGTACACTGAAAGCGCTAAATACAAACGATCGTATTATGGAACCATCAGTTACATGCCCGCATTGTTCGGACTTCGAATGGCTGCTGAAGTGTTGCGTCGCTTAATGCTTAATATCAATGCTATCAATAGTGCTATCATCTAATATCTGTCTTCTTTGTCAATGGGCAAATCGGATACTATGACTTCAGAATATCGAGGCAATTCTTCTTTGCTTACTGTCGTTTCCTCCTGACTTACCTCTGGTTCGACCGCATTTTCCGGTCCAAACAATTGTAAGTACATGCCCACTATAAAATTTATTATTCTGTGAAACATCATTCAAGTTTTCTCAATAATGTATCATTACTCCTGCATAACGTGTTGACTCCAATTTTGGTTGAATGGCCAAATGTGAGCCGAAAATCCAGTGAATGCCTATTCTTAAGACTTGTGTTAATCTTTTTCAAAATAAATTTTACAATTTTCGATCTACGAAAACTTTCGTTTAATTTTGTGCCCTCAAAAACAAAAAACGCCTCATATGCAAAATGCTATGGATATTGAAGCAATCGGCATGCAGGTCAGAAATGACAATGCCTTTTTGAAAGCCCTTAAAGAAGAATGTTCTAAAGTGATAGTTGGTCAGGAAGAAATGATCGACAAGCTCATCATAGGCCTGCTGACCAAAGGACATGTACTTTTGGAAGGTTTGCCTGGTTTGGCAAAAACACTTTCTATCAAAACGCTTGCAACGGCTGTTGGAGGTAAGTTTTCCAGAATACAGTTTACGCCAGATCTTTTACCTGCAGACATCATTGGTACTATGATTTACAATCCCGGAATCAATGAGTTCAGCGTGCGAAAAGGTCCAGTTTTTGCGAATTTTATCCTGGCGGATGAAATCAACAGGGCTCCTGCCAAAGTGCAAAGTGCTTTGCTGGAATCCATGCAGGAAAAACAAGTGACCATTGGTAAAGAAAGTTTTAAGCTGGAAGAGCCTTTCCTTGTTCTTGCGACCCAAAACCCCATCGAACAGGAGGGAACCTATCCATTGCCAGAAGCCCAGCTGGACAGGTTTATGCTCAAAGTGAAAATTGAATATCCGGAAAGAGAAGAAGAAAGGCAAATCATGAGGCGCAACCTTGGCATAGACGCTTCCGCTTCGGTAAGCCAGGTGGCTTCCATTGAAGAAATCATCAAGGCAAGACAAACTGTGTTGAAGATATACATGGACGAAAAGATCGAGTCTTATATTCTCGATCTTGTGAATGCGACAAGATCAAAAGAGGGAGAGATAGGAATGCTCATTAATTACGGAGCTTCGCCCAGAGCAACCATCAATCTTGCACTTGCATCCAGAGCCATCGCATTCATGCGGGGCCGGGGATATGTCATCCCGGATGATGTCAGGGTAATTGCCAAGGATATCCTGCGCCACAGAATGGGTCTCAGTTATGAAGCCGAGGCAGAAAACATCACACAGGACAACATCGTTGATAAAATACTACAAACAGTAGTAGTTCCGTAACATATAAAAATACCATGCGGATTATTTCTGGCATCGTTATACTGTTTTTCTATTTCGTTTCAAATCTCGAAGGGCAATCACCCGAAGCAAGATTTGCAAAGTTATACCCGGTTTTCAACCAACAGAAAACCTGGTCTGAACAATGGTATGGTACACTTGACGGCAGAATGCATGTCTCTATGTATCTCGCTAGAAACAAGGATGGTGCTTTCAGAGGTGTTTATAATTACGAAAGTTCTGGTCTTTCCTTTCAACTTGAAGGAGAGATAGACGACGAAGGCCTCATAAATCTCAAAGAAATAGATTCACTTCAGAGAGTTACAGGCAGTCTTGTTGGTGACATTCACAATGATGTATTTAGCGGGGAATGGCAGGATTACAAACAATACCAGTCTCTGCCTTTCGAGTTGTTGCTTGGAAAATATCCCGAAAACGCAGGTGCTTATCAATATTTTAAGGCTCCTAAATTCAATGATGTCAAAGCACTTGTCGAACGCAAAAGTGGGTCCGTTATCATTTCCATCATCCATGAAGGCGAATTCTTAAAAACCATTCTGGAGCAGGATCAGGACAAAAAATTTTTATTTAGAGGAACGCTCGAAAACAGTGAAGGCATCATTTCTGAAATTTTAGTTTCTCTCAATCCCGACCTTTACTATATGGAAATAGTAGATGATGAAGGCAAAAGAAAAAGTATAAGACTCGCTGAACAATCAAAAATGACTTTGATTGCCCGCGACCATACCACATTTGGTTCAACAGTTGCGCTACTCTATCCTTTTTGTGAGAACACTTTGTTCAACTCATGGATGTTTGAAGAGTTGAAGATGTGGTACCATGTAGAAATAAAGAAAATGGCCAGACTCGATCAGAACATGAGTGACTTCATGCACGAAGAGCGATTTTCAAAAAATGCGCTTGCAGAGGTTTCACTCGATCTCGTCACCAATGATCTGGTCAGTGGGATTATGCGATTTAGTTCATCCATGACAGACACTGTCCGGGAAAGACCCTTTATATATTCTTTGTCAAAAAATAAAGAATTACACCTGTCTGACTTTTTTACAAAAAATACAGACATCAAAATGGCAGTAGAAAACCTTTTAGAAACCGAGCACTGGTATGAATCCATCAACCCTACAGATGATGACGTATATCCTCCGTATGAACTGGTAACGCTTTCCAATTTTGGATTGATGCTCCGATCAAGGTTTTCAACATTAAATGGTCAAAATGAGGTTTTGATTCATATGAAAGCACTGAAACCTTACCTTGCGAACAATGATTTGGCACGTAAATACGGGATATGGCAATGACAACTTCTGAAATATTAAAGAAAGTCAGGAGGATTGAAATCAAATCCAGAAAGATTTCAGACCACCTTTTTGCAGGCGAGTATCATTCTGCTTTCAAAGGTCAGGGTATGTCTTTCAGTGAAGTAAGGGCCTATACCTATGGTGACGATGTCAGAAATATTGACTGGAATGTTACTGCCAGGGCCGGTGACACCTTCATCAAAACTTTTGAAGAAGAACGGGAATTGACAGTTATGTTACTCATAGATGTTAGTGAATCCCTCAACTTTGGCACCAGCGATACATTCAAAAAAGATTATCTGCTGGAAATCGCCGCTGTCCTTGCATTTTCTGCAAGTGATAACAGGGACAAAATAGGAGCTCTTTTATTCTCAGACAGAATTGAAGCATATATCCCACCACAAAAGGGAAGAAAAAATGTACTTAAACTCATCAGAGAACTCTTGGTTTCTGACGCAAAAGACAGAAAAACCGACCTCAGTCAGGCCCTTGACTATTTTTATCAGATGCAAAAGCGCAAGTGTATAGCCTTTGTACTTTCTGATTTTATAAGCTCAGACTATTCCTTGCCGTTGTCTATGTGCGCCAAAAAGCACGACATTATAGGCATAAAGATCAGCGATCACGGTGAAGCCGTCGCTCCAGGCTTGGGATTGATTGAGGTTATGGACCCTGAAACTGGTAAAAAATCATTGCTGGATACTTCCTCTGCTTCATTCGCCCAATGGTATGAATCCAGCTTTTTGAAGAAAGATGAACAAGATGCTTCATTGTTCAAAAAATCTTCTGCCCGATACCTCTCTCTCAAGACGGGGGATGACTATGTCAAAGCTTTGGTTGGACTTTTTAAAAGAAAATCGTAATGATGAGGCTTTGGATCATAGGTTGTGTTTTATTTCTTACAACTTCATGGACACAGGCTCAAAATGTCTCCATGACAAGTGCTGACAAGGATACCATTGTTTTTGGTGACCTCATTCAGCTCAATTATACTTTGAGCAGCATTCCTTCAGATTGCAAAAGCATCGTCATCGACCTCGGCAAGGTCCGCAATAAGATGTATGATGTTGACTCTGCTTTCTTTGAAGAATTCGCAGACATCTCGGTAGAAAGAAGTGATGGAACACTCACCGATTATTACGATCAGAGTACCAACAGTTTATCGATACCTACTTCAGCCTTGGTCAATAATGAAGGTCAGAGTTTGGTGGTCCCGGTCCATGTATACAGCTTTGGTGATTTTGAAATAACTCCTGCCCGACTACTGGATCAAAACGACAGCATATTACCGCTGATCGCCCAAAGTGGTTCATTTGTAGTGCTGATTCCCAATCACATCCAACAGGACACTTCACTAGTCATTGCAGACATCAAGCCAATAAAAGAAGTCAAAAAGCCCATATGGCGTCTATTGATGCGCATACTGCTTGGTCTGATTGTATTGGCCGTCCTTTGGTATTTCTGGAAAAAATACTTAAGAAGAGAAAATACCGACACTGCTGAGCAGGAAGAAGATGTCGTACATATTCCGGCGCACGTAAGGGCGCTTGAAGACCTTTTCAGACTGAGGGCGAGCAGGAAATGGGAAACCGGAGAGTCTAAGGAATTCCAATCTGAGCTTACTAATATAATAAGGACCTATCTTGAAGAAAGATACAGCATTCCTGCGCTGGAGCTTACCAGTGATGAAATCATTGAGCTCATCAGGAAAAAAAGTTTATTATCAAAAACATGGTCTTCTATTCTGGATGACATACTGCATATAGCCGACCTTGTAAAATTCGCGAAGGCAGAACCCGACCACAACATCCATACTGACTTTTTGGACAAGTCCGTAGATTTTGTCAATTCAACAAAAGAAAAGGGGGGAAATGGGTAAAGCAGCACTTTTTATAAAATTCATCCAGCCCTGGTTTTTGCTTTTGTTGATACCAGTGCTCTGGTTTTGGTGGAAGTCTAACCGGCAAGAGGTAAAAACCATCCGCTGGAATCAGCAAAACACGCCAGAACCATCCCTCAAACTAAAATTATATCCTTACATCAAATACCTTGTTCCGTTGGCATTTACGGCCTTGATCTGTGCCATGGCCAGGCCGGTAAAACTTTATCAGGAAGAAAAAATTAAGGCAGATGGTATAGACATCGTGCTTTCCATGGACCTCAGTGGATCGATGTTGGCCAAAGACTTTGAGCCCGACAGACTTTCAGTTGCCAAGGTACTTGCCCAGGATTTTGTCGATCAAAGAACCTATGACAGGATAGGCCTGGTGGTTTTTGCGGGAGAAAGTTTCACCCAGTGCCCAGTCACCACCAATCATGATATTGTCAATGGATTTCTCAACAATCTTGAGGTCGGTATTCTTCAGGATGGTACTGCCATAGGCATGGGTTTGGCTACTGCGGTCAACAGGCTCAAAGAAAGTAAGGCAGCATCAAAAATTATTATTTTGCTCACAGACGGCGAAAACAATGCGGGATACATTGACCCTGTGACCGCTATCGACATGGCCAAAGCCCTCAACATCAAAGTTTACACCATTGGCATTGGTACTACTGGTGTTGCCCTCATGCCGCTAGGCCGCGACAACTCGGGTCAATACTATTATGGACCAAAGCCGGTAAAGATCGATGAAGAATTGCTGAATAAAATTGCAACTGATACTGGAGGAAAATACTTTAGGGCCAAAAGCAAAGAGGACCTGGAAAACATTTACAGTGAAATAGACCGTCTGGAAAAGACAGAAATAGAAGTGAATGTTTTCAGAAGACAAAGTGAATTTTTCAGACCCTTCGTTTTGTCAGGTGCTGGTTTGTTTCTTCTGTACTTCGGTTTGTTGTTTGTATGGATCAAAAAATATTTCTAAGATATGAAGTTTGAAGATTTGGGATATGTATGGGTGTTTTTGGTCCTGACCGGACTGATAACGGCCATGTTCTATCTGGTCTTCAGGAAACGAAAAAAAATAATTGACCAAAAACTTGGAAGGGCTGTATTCCTAAAGCTGTTTCCATCCTGGAATGGGAAAATGTGGCCACCAAATTCATCATTGATTGTAGGCGGTGTTGCCTTGTGTGCCTTCTCTTTGCTCAATCCGCAATGGGGCGCCCAAACTGCCCGGGTCAGTGCTAAAGGAATTGACTTATATATAGCGCTCGATATATCCAACAGTATGATGGCTACAGACGTCAGCCCCAGTAGGCTGGAGAAAGCAAAAAAAGTGCTGACAGAGCTCCTTGATGAAGTCAATGGCTATCGGGTAGGTCTGATTTACTTTGCCGGAAGTGCCTATTTACAAATGCCTGTAAGTGCAGATTTGAGTGTGGCAAAATTGCTCATCAAATCTGCAAATCCGTATCAGGCAGGAAACCAGGGTACATCGATTGCTGAATCCATAGATATGGCTGTCTCTACTTTTGAAAAAGACAACCAAAACAGCAAGGTGGTTTTAATTGTCACAGACGGTGAAACTCATGACGAAGCCTCAGTCACCAGTGCAAAAAAAGCTGAAGAAATGGGAATTACTGTATACTGTCTTGGCGTTGGTACTACTGAGGGTGGGCTCATACCTTACGGTAACGGATTCAAAACTGACGAGAACAATGAGCCAGTACGAACGGTACTCAACAAAGACCTTGTCAATGAAATTGCTGAGGCTGGTGGAGGAATTTCCGGATTCATTGACAACTCAAAGTTCGATTGGAACAGTCTCGCAGCCAGCATAGAGGATAAAGCAAAAAACACCCTGACCACCACCGAAACCTATAATGTGAAAGGCTCAAGGTATCAATGGCCACTTGGTTTTGGTATACTTATGTTGTTGATCGGCATGTTTTACACACAAAAACCTAAAGTCACCGAGCAATGAAAAAAATAGTATTTTCGATTGGACTTTTATTTATCTGGATCTGTTCAATAAATGCTCAGGCCAATGAAGAATGGGCCAGTTTATTAAGAAAAGGAAACGAACAGTACAAGACCGGCAACTTTGAAGAAGCTTCCAAAATCTACGCCGATGCCCTCATGTTTAAAACAGGTAAAGACATTACCAACTACAATCAAGGCAATGCATTGTACAAACAAAACCAATATGATGCTGCCATCAATGGTTATAAGTCAGCATTTGAGCAAAGTTCAAACTATGATGATAAAGGAAACGCTTTGTATAATATGGGCAACGCCTATTACCAAAAAGAAGATTATGATGCTGCCATAAAGTCATATAAGGATGCCCTCAAATACAAGCCCTCTGATAAAGACATCCTCGATAATCTGACGAAAGCAAAGCTCAAAAAAGCTGAACAACAAAAGCAGGAACAACAAAACCAGGATCAGAAAAACAATAAGGACCAACAAAATAAAGATCAAAACCAGGACAAGGATCAGGACAATAATCAGGATCAAAAAAATCAAAACAAAGACCAGCAAAAAGATAAGAACCAGCAACAGAACCAGGATCAAGATCAACAAAATCAACAAAATCAGAATCAACAGGACCAGGAACAGCAAGGACAAAAGAAAAACCTGACCAAAGACGAATTGGAGAGATTGCTCAAAATGATTGAAGGTGAAGAAAAAAACGTGCAAAAAAAATTGACACAATACAAAACAGGAAGTTCAGGACAAACAACAAAAGATTGGTAAAATGAAAAAGATCCATTTGCTTTTTATTTTGACGCTCTTGGCTTTTGTAGCAAAAGCCCAGGGTAAGTTTTCTTGTACACTTAGCTCAGACAGCATTGAAGCAGGAAACTACATCAGATTGACCTATTTGATCGAAAACATTGATGGCGAATTGGAAACACCCGATTTTCAAGGGATCAAAATTGTCAGTGGACCCAATACTTCATCTCAGATGAGCATTATGAACGGTAAAATGAGTTCGAGAAAAAAGTATGAATACATACTCTTCCTTGACGAACCGGGAGACATTTATCTGGGTACAGCCGCACTCATCACCAAAAACAAGACTTTTGAAATTGAACCTGTAAAAATCATTGTCAATCCCTCATCCGGCAACTCTGACAGAGCTCAGGTCGACCAATCCAGGTCCTGGACCAAAATTATCGAAACAGACGGTGAAGGCAATACGATCCAATCTGAAGAAACAACAAACAAGCCAAAAAGAGTGCTCAAAAGAATATAAAATCATGCGATTGAGATTGTTTTTTCTATTCTTTCTTTTTGCTTTTTACACGCTTTCTGGGCAAAGCATACGCATCAATGCTCCTAAATCCGTCCAGGTAGGGGAAGCTTTCCAGATAGCTGTAGAGGTTGATGGAGCAGATCTCGATCAATTGCAATTGCCCGATTTTACTGGTTTTGAAGTTGTTGGAGGCCCAATGCGTTCCAGTTCTGTTTCCATCATCAATGGTCAAATGAGTAAAACCTCCTCTTTGGGATATGAACTGATGGCAACAAAAGCAGGAAACTTTACCATTGGCTCAGCATCGGTCATGATCAAAGGACAAAAACTGACCAGCAAACCGATCACCATCACAGTAGGAGGTCAATCGATGTCAGATCCTGCGGTGGCCAATGCCGATGTTTTTATAAGGCTGGAGGTAAGTCCAAAACAGAATGCATATTATGTCGGGCAGCAGATCATGGTTAAATATGTAGTGTACTACAATCAAAATATCCAGTTCGACGATTATCTTGAAGAACCTGCTTTTGAGCACTTTTTTGTCCAGCCCGTAGACATGAAAGACAATGAAAGATCGACCGTGCAGATCAACGGTAAAGTTTTCTCAAAAGCAGTAATGAGTGCTAAAGCACTGTTCCCTCAGAAGGAAGGCGCTTGGAATGTAGGAAAACTCAAGGGTAAATTTAGCATCGAAGATGGGGTTTCAGGCAGCGGCTTTTTTGCGACCAGAAGATACAAACCGCTGGTGCTGGAGTCCAATGAACTGGAAATTGTTGTAAAACAATTGCCAGCCAATCCACCGGCATCCTTTTCAGGGGCTGTTGGTGACTACAGCTTCTCTGCAGCCGCTGACAAACAGAGCCTCGCAACCAATGAAAGTTTGAAACTCAATATAGAAATCGAAGGAAACGGAGACCATAAACTCATTCAGGGTCCCAAACTTTCACTTGGAAAGGACCTGGAAGTATACGATCCCAACAAAATTGACGAACAGATTGACTATGACCAGGAATATCAGTATCATAAATCAGTCTTCCAGTATTTTATTGTTGCCTCCAATGCCGGGTCATACAGTATAGCCCCGGAATTCTCCTATTTTGATCCGGTTGATGGTCAATACGTCACCTTGACTGCAGACTCATTGCGGTTTGATGTAGTCAATGCCAGGAATACTTTTCAAGGTGCTGACCAGGACACACCGGAAACACCAACTCAAGGCTTGCCTTCATGGGCTTATGGTTTGATGGGAGCTGGACTATTTGGGCTGATCGGCGGACTGATTTACTTGCTTTGGTCCAGAATTTCGCAAAAAGCGCAACATCAACCTGCCGACCTGAGCAGGAAAAATGATAAACGAATTATGCCAAAATCACGGCCGAATAAAGTGCCTGACACAGAAATTCCTGATGTCTCTGCAAATAATTTTTATAAAAAGATCAACGATTTCATCCATAACGCTATTATGACGAAGCTGAATGACCGAGACATTCCCAACACTACTCCCGGTATAGTTGATGCCATCCAACAACAAAAAGGTGAAGAATTGGGTCGGCAGGCCAGGTTCATTCTGATCAAATGTGAAGAAAAGAGGTTCTTTGACAATGGCAATTTGGAAGAAAGAGAAGAAATTATAAAAAATACCAAAGATCTTCTGGAGCGCTTATAGCCACATTTCTGAGAAATTTGTTCCGCACAATTTCGATAAACAATTAAATTTAAAGAAAAATAAGGGTAAACCCTTGGGTATTAAACACCAAATTAATATTTTTTTCTTTAATATGTAGAAGCTCATTCTTAAGGTTAAAGAAAATCGGCCTGTTTTGTATCTGTTTATCAAGATAATATACATTACAGATATTCATATGTTACAAATGCAAAAATCTGTACTTGTTGAAAGATTTAAAAAGCTCGATACTTGTAACATCAATCTGACTTAAGAGTCTGGTTAAAGAATCAGACAGATTTGATAGATATGTTCATGGGATTATTACTCAATAATTGGCAGTAGATAAATATCGGTTCTGTTTACTGCCAATTATCGGGTTTCTGAACAAAGAAAAAAGATTTTGAGTAGTGTTTTAATAAAAGGTCTGACCAACGGACCGACATTTCAGTGAGATATGTTCATGGGATTATAATTTTCTAAATGGCTTCTGGGGGGGAGCCATTTTTTTTTGCCCCTACTCCATCTAAGGTTTTAGAATTTTTTTGTCCATTTTGCAGAAAATAAATTCACTTCGTGTATATTTGTTAGCACCCAAGGAGATGGTTATTGAAAAGATTCTTTGATATCTCCTCGGGTTAAAGCAATTGTAGTTCAGTATTCAAGCTCTCTTGGGCATGGTATGAGCATATTCTTGCAAGTTTTATTCAATAGTCTGAGCAGTCCAAAAGAGTATTATACATGAAGCCGGTATATAAGGAACCATTCTACAAGCACCTCATGGTTGTTGCATCTGAAGAATCAGAAAAGCACAAATCGGCTTTATCTACAGACCATAAAAAACAATCCATTCTAGAAAGAACCAATAGTGTTCTAAAAAATTTCGATATCAATTTTGATAAAGTTGCCTCAGTTATAGCAGGTTGGGCACTGGTAATCTCGATGGCAACATGTTATACTACGCTTCAATTCACTCCATTGCTCTTGTTTAGCATGCTTTTGATCATTGTTTTCATGGGGGCAGTCCAGATCAAATCAAGTTTTGATCATTCTCAGGTAGCAGAGTTTTCGAAAGAAAACTCCCTGGAAAAGAACTACGAAATAGTGAGCTCCAACATCAGCATCGTCAAATCAAAATATGCGTGGATCAGGGGCATGGTTGGTATGGTACTGTTTATCAGTGCTTTTTGTGGAATGACGATCGTTTCCTCTCAGAATATAATCCTGATTTTATCTGCTCTGGTGATATCAACCATTGTGGGATATTTCATGTTTTATGGTTCTATAAAAGAAGTCCAATCGCTTTCTTCAAAGTTCCATACGGACTATACGCTCATCCAACCAAGCTGATACTTTAAATAAGAATTGCTTTAAGCAACTATCTTTGTAGCAAATTTCTGTTGCTTTGAGCCTTGACAAGTTCCAAATTCTTATTACCGAGTCGTTGGAAAACCAATCCTTCCAAAAGCTGGTCTATTCAAAACCTGTTGTTGGAAATGAATTCCTAAGGTCAGAAATTATTCCTTTCAATGACAAATCAGGAATGGCTTTCAAACTATCCCAAAAGACAAAAACTCAGGATTTCACCAAAGTCATTCATCAAAAAGACATTTCGGCCAGGTCAACGGAATTGAATACTCAATACCTTGCTGTCAATCTTTTCACTTCTTCCCAACAAGCAACTCTGCTTTGTAGTAAGAAGGGCGTTTACAACCTGATCACAAAAAATACAAGTCCTCCCAACGGCCCAATAAATCCGCCAAACAATGAAACCTTAGAACACAATAGACAAAAGGTCTATGAAGTGCCCGGAAATGCCCCATATCTCCACCCTCTGGGCATTACATCAAGCAATGGTCAGGTTGTCGCTGCAATGCAGAAAAAGTACCGTCAGATCAACAGGTTCATAGAGCTAATCAGTCACAACATCGGAGAAGACAAGGTTCAAAGTGTTGCCGACATGGGTTGCGGAAAAGGCTATCTCACTTTTGCCTTGTACGATTTTTTACAAAAGCGAAATCCGGAGGTCAAGGTAAAAGGTTATGAAATCAGGCCAGATCTGGTCAACCAATGCAACAACTTAGCAGATAGATTCAATTACTCCGGCTTGAGTTTTGAACAATCAGATATTTCTGAAGCTAATACGGGTAATCTCGATGTCCTCATTGCTCTTCACGCATGTGATATCGCAACCGACATGGCCATCAAAAAAGGTTTGGACGCTCAGGCGGCATTCATTATTCTTTCTCCATGTTGCCACAAACAAATAAGAAAGGCTATGACTGTGAAAGACATATTTACAGAAAACGGTATATACGAAGAACGCCTCGCAGAAATGATCACCGACCTGATCAGGAGCCGCATTTTGCAACACTTTGGTTATAAAACCTCCATTATTGAATTCATCAGTCCGGAGCATACCGGCAAAAACACCATGATCATCGCAAAAAAAACAGGACAGATCAATGCTTCAGCTCTTTCAGAAATAGCTGAACTCAAAGACAAATATGGCATTGGCATGCACTATTTGGAAAAACTTTGTGGATTGTATTAATGATCAAGGTCTGTTTCCAGAGCTTACATATGATAAAATAGTTTAATTAATGCAGCTTATTTCGACACTCTTTGATAACTTTACAGCTTTAAGCGTGGTGAACTCATGAACATTTCTATCGTCATACCTCTCCTCAACGAAGTCGAATCTCTGCCGGAATTACATCGCTGGATCACGGATGTTATGGAGAAAATTCAACTCAGCTACGAAATCGTATTTGTTGATGATGGCAGCAATGATGGTTCATGGGACCTAATCAAAAATCTTTCGGAAAAAGATCCTCACATCAAAGGCATCAAATTTACCAGAAACTATGGAAAATCTGCGGCCCTCAATGTAGGCTTCCAAAAGGCAGAAGGAGATGTTGTCATCACCATGGATGCCGACTTACAAGACAGCCCTGAAGAAATCCTACCTCTATACAAAATGATCACTGAGGATGGATATGACCTCGTGAGTGGCTGGAAAAAGAAAAGATTTGACCCAATCACCAAAACCATTCCGACCAAGATATACAATGGTGTCACAAGATGGATGACAGGCATTGAACTTCACGACATGAATTGCGGTCTTAAGGCTTACAAAAAAGCCGTTGTAAAAAACATTGAAGTATACGGTGAAATGCATAGGTATATTCCTGTTATTTCCAAATGGGCAGGATTTTCAAATATTGGTGAAAAAGTTGTTGCTCACCAGGCAAGAAAATATGGCAAAACCAAGTTTGGGATTTCCAGGTTTATCAATGGTTTTCTGGATTTGTTTTCTATCATGTTCATTGGTAAATTTGGAAAAAGGCCCATGCACTTTTTTGGCGGCGTGGGTACAATTACCTTTATGTCGGGTATCATGATACTGTTATACCTTACAATTGTGAAGATCATCAATCAGGTATACCGGATTTCAGAAAGGCCGCTCTTTTACCTGGGAATATTGCTCACCATCATTGGACTACAGCTGTTCATTGCAGGCTTTCTAGCTGAATTAATCACCAGAAATGCACCTGAAAGAAATGAATATGGGGTATCTGACAAAATTTAAGCCGCTGGCACATAAACTCCTTTGAATTTTTGCGCATTCGTTTTTGGTTTGTTTCTCGATACATTATCGAGTAGAGCAAAGTAGAACAATATTTTAAACCTACGGATACCGCAAAGGATATTGTTTTACTTTAGCCCTCTCACACCACCGGACGTACGGTT
>JAGQWX010000084.1 GCA_020436935.1 Saprospiraceae bacterium | reverse complement strand
TTAGCTGTTAAATTATTTTTATATATAATATATTAAATATCAAATTTTTATAAAATATTTTCAATTTAAAATATAAAATCATTTGAAAATTAAACCATTAAAAAATCATAACATTGAATCATTTAAAAATTAAAAAATTAGATCATTATACCATTAGATAATTAGATCATTAGATCATTAAATCACTCACTCTTAAGACTCTTCACCGGATTGGCCAGGGCAGCTTTTAAAGCCTGGTAAGATATGGTGACAAAGCTGAGGGTGGCCAGTGCCATAAAGCTGATGACAAACATATCTGCATTGATGTCGACGCGGTAGGGGTAGTCGCGCAACAATCGCTCAGAGGTAAAATAGGCCAGTGGGGCAAATATTACGAAAGCGATCAGGACCAGTCGGAGGAAGTCCCAGGAGAGTTTTTGGACGATGGCTGCAAGGCTGGCGCCCAGGACTTTTCTGACTCCGATCTCTTTTTTGCGTCTTTCGGTGGTCAGGATGGAAAGGCCAAACAAGCCCATGCAGGATATGAAAATCATGATGCCTGCTGTCCATAGTGCAATCTGACGCATCTGGAAATCTTTTTCATATTGTTCTTTGTTGATTTCTGATTTATAATCGTAACCAAATGGCTCGGTTGGATAAATGTCTTTGAAGCTTTGCTTCACATAGTCGATGGTTTTGGGCAAATTACGTCCATCGGTTTTGATGTAAAAAGCACTGTATCCTCCGAATCTGGGGTGGCTGGTAAATATCTGCGGTCTGATGTTTTCGTAGAGGGAGCCAAAGTTGTAATCCTTGAGCACACCTACGATGGTCATGGGAAATTGGTTGTAAATTTTGAGGACCTGACCAATGGGATTTTCCCATCCGGCTTCTTTCACAAAAGCCTCGTTGACCAGAATGGATTGGGCGCTGTCTGAAGGAAATTCTGCGGAAAAATTGCGGCCCTGGCTGATGGTCAGGCCCATGGTTTCGACAAAGTTTTCGTCGATGACGTTCATGTTAGGGCCATATTGCTTGCCATTCAGATCCATTACAGCGGTATACCACATGCCCGAATTGGCAGGAGCCACATGCAGGATGGATGGGTCATTTTTCAGTGTTTGAATGAAGGTTCGTCCTTTGGATTCGCTGGCATTTCTGGCTTCCACCACCAGAATATTTTCGTCGTCGTAGCCCAGATCCCTGTTGAGGAAATAATCTACCTGTCTGGTTTGTACAAAAGTGAGAATGATGAAAAAGCTGGCTAAGCCAAACTGAAAGACAATGAGCGATTTTTGCAATAATTGTCTACTGCTGATCTTAAATCTTCCGTACAAGGTCTCAACAGGTTGAAATTTGGACAGGACCAATGAGGGGTAAAAACCGGCTAAAAATCCGGTCAGCAAAAATATAGCTGCAAACGTTGCAATGAGTTTTATATCGAACAAATAAGAAAAAGCAAGGGCTTTGGACGACATGTCGTTGAAAACGGGTAAAGCCAGCTGGACCCAGATCACAGCAAGGAAAAATGCAGCCGCGTTCATGATGAATGATTCGCACATAAACTGCCAGATGAGCTGACTTCTCTGTCCGCCCACCACTTTCCTCACTCCAATTTCTTTAGCCCTCTGGATGGAGTGAGACATGGATATGTTGACAAAGTTGATGCAGGCGATCAGCAAGATAAACAGGGCGAGACCCATGAGAATAAAGGACAGCTTGCTGCTGCTCGATTCTCTTAGGCCATTTTGAGCTCTGTATGTTTTACTCAAATGCAGGTCCAGCATGGGCTGTAATTTGAATTGAAGCTTATTCTCGTAATTCCAGTCCTTTTTTGCCTGGGCCAATTGTTCTTTGGCTTCCCTGTCAAAAATAGCGGCGAACTGTTGCTCAATTTTTTGAATATCGCTTCCCGGCTTGACCAGAAAAAAGGTATTGAGGTAAAAGTTGATCCAGGCATCATCTGTCCTTTTTGCATAATCAAAAGGAAGCAACATTTGAATGTTTATGGATGAATTTTGTGGCATGTCTTTGGTCACGCCGTTGACGATATAGGTCTCAAAATTTCCTCCTCTTTCTATTTCAAGGCTTTTGCCCAGGGCTTTTTCCTCGCCGAAGTATTTTTGAGCTACAGATTCGGATATGACCATGGAATTTCTGCCGCTCAGGGCTCTGTCTGCGTTCCCTTCAACAAATTCTGCCGAAAAAACATCAAAAAATGCGGTATCCACCTCTAAACCTGATTGCAGATAAATATCATTCTTGGCGCGAACACTCAACATCTGACTTTCCATACGGACCATCTCTTCGAGCTCGGGCACCTGCCCAAAAAAAGACCTTCCATGTCGGAAGCCCGTATCTCCAATATTGAAATCCTCATTCTTCGGAGAAGTTTCGCGGGCTACCAGTCGATATATGTTTTCCTTTTTTTCCTGAAATTGGTCAAAACTGTACTCGTCTTTCACAAAAAGCGTGATGAGCATGCACACAGCAATGCCAAGGCTGAGTCCAAGAATATTGATGGTGCTGTAAATCTTGTTTTTCACAAGACTTCTCCAGGCAATAAGGAAGTAACTTTTGATCATTTGTCTACTTTTAACTGGCTATAATTCGTTCCACCTCGTCCGTACATACCTGTCCAAATCTATGACGAGTGGGAACATCATCCATAGAACACATTTCGGACCATTTTTACAACTATTTAATTATCAAATACTTAAGTTTAAAAACAACCAATCTATTTGTCCGATTGCGTACACAAATTTTCATTATTGGTACATTCAAGATACATCGTACCTACTCACCTCTCAAATTATTTACAGGATTTATCACCGCTGCTTTGAATGCATGATAACTCACAGTCAAAAGTGATACAGCAATGGCAGCCAGTCCGCTGACTACAAACACCTGCCAGTTGATGTTGATTCTGTATTCATAATCCTGCAACCATATGTCCATCATGTACCATGCAATGGGAGCTGCGATCAAAATGGCTATGAAAACAAGACCAATAAAATTGCGCGTAAGGACTTGAAAAATTTGATTGAATGATGCGCCAAGCACTTTTCGGATGCTCATTTCTTTTTTGCGTTGTTCCACCAGGAAGGCAGAAAGTGCAAACAAGCCGAGGCAGGCAATCATCAATGCCAGGGAGGCAAAACTCAGGAAGATACCCCTCATGCGACTCAAATTGTTGTACATCTTCGCAAAGGTATCATCCATAAACTGGTACCTGATGGCCTGATCCGGAGCAAAATCATTCCATTTTTTCTCTATTTGTGCTATGGTCGATCTGGCATCGTCAGACTTCATTTTGACAGATACGATGCCGGGACTGATGCCATAAAACAAACAGATTGGGCCCACCTTATCGGTCATGGAATCAAAATTGAAATCTTTAACGACACCAACGATTTCGTAAATGTCTTTATATCGGGAAATGCGCTTTCCCAGAGGGTCAGTGATGTTGAGTTCTTTGGCGGCCTGTTCGTTGATGATGACAGTTTTGGCTTCGTCTCTAACTTCGGGCGAAAAATTTCTTCCTTCTTTCAATTGAATTCCGAGGGTATTGATATAGTCTTCATCTACCACCCAGGCCTGGACTCCAACCAGGGGATCGAGATTATCCCGACCTTCTAATACGATGCCATTGCCGTTTCTTTTGGTACCTGCAATGGGCAGATAATCGGAGATCGAAACGCTTTCCACGTCGCTGAGCTGCTCCACTTCCTGCTTAAAACTCTGAATTTTATCGCCCATCATATTCGTACCATACAACTGTACTACCTGATCTTTCTCAAATCCAAATTTTGAATTCAGAATAAAGTCAAGTTGCTTGTTGACGATGAGCGTCCCGATGATCAGGGCAACAGAAATAGAAAACTGGATAACGACAAGGCTGCTGCGCAAACCTCCGGATTTGCTGCCCATGCTGATTTTACCTTTCAACACATGGATGGGGTTGAAGCCGGATAAAAACAATGAGGGATAAATGCCAGCTAAAAATCCAACCAAAAGAATACTTCCCAGAAGACCCGGTAAGAAATAAACCGAAGTCCATGGCATGCTCATGTCGAATCCTGCCATCTCTTCAAACAAAGGCAGCGTGAGCTGTGTAATCACCAGTCCAAGTACAAAGGCCAGGGCTGTAAGCATTACTGATTCTGTCAGGAACTGAAAAACCAGCCACTTCCTTTCTGAGCCAACCACCTTGCGCATACCTACTTCTTTTGCCCGGTTGGCGGATTTTGCAGTATTGAGATTGATGAAATTGAAGGTAGCGATGGCCAATATAAACAAGGCAATGATGCCAAAGATCCACATGATTTTGATGTCATTTCTTCGGGCAGATTCAAAGCTGATCATCCCTGAATGCAAATTGATGTCTGTAATGGGCTGCAACATCATTTTTCCATTTTTTTCTATGTCTTCCCATCCCGCAAATCCTACATCTCTGAGTGCAGGCTTGAGGTATTTCCCAAGTATAATTGCTCCCAACTTATCATTGAATGCTGGCAGATTTGTATTTGGTTTTAATACCACATAGGTGTAATAATTGCTCTGTATCCAGCGGGTTTGCTCTCCCGCTCCAAATTCGACACCCTTAAGGGTAAGAAAAAACCTATAATCCATATGGGAAGTGGAAGGAAAATCCTCCATCACACCGCTGATGGTGCGCATATCCTCATTTCCATTTAAAAATATGGGCTTGCCAATGGGATTGGAAGATCCAAAATACTTTTCGGCAATAGACTTTGATATGATTACAGACTTCGGTGCATTCAAAGATTGGTGATCACCATAGACCATATCAATGTCCATGATGTCCAATATAGATGGATCAGCATAGGCGAATCCTTCTTCGTGAAACAACTTTGGATTGTCTCCTACCTTTATTTCATTGGCCCCGGCACCGTAAAACAAATTGTTGTCCAGGATTCTGCCGGCATTTTCCACTTCTTCAAAGTCCTTCAATATGGTTGGAGAGGTATTGGCTGAAAAATGAATACCCCATTTCAACTCGCCTTCATCATTGAAACTTGAAACCACGCGATAAGTATTTGCAGCATTAGTCAACTGGCGGTCATAGCTGGATTCGTGTATGATGTACATGGCTATCAGCAAACAAGCGGCCACACCAATACTGAGCCCGGCTACATTGATTAATGTAAAACTTTTATTTTTGACCAGATTGCGCCACGCGATTTTAAAATAATTTTTAATCATAATTGCCTGTTTTACAAAAGATTATCTAATGTTATTATTGGTTGAGGTCTTGATAACTGAATCAACTTTCCTTCCGCAGCATACCCGCGGGATTTCTCAAAACTGCCGGTATGCATTGCAAGCCAATGGAAACCACGGACATCGTAATAGCCAATATACCGACGATCATAAAAAGTGACCAATCCGTGCTCGTCCTGTAGTTGAAATTTTGGAGCCACTCACGGATAAAATACCACGACAGAGGTGCCGCTATGACAAAAGAGATCGTCATCAACCTTACAACATCTTTCGTCAAAATGCGAGTAATACTTCCAATCCCTGCCCCGAGTAATTTCCTCACTGCTATTTCTTTGGTTCTCTGGACAATGATCAATACAAACAGCCCATTGAGGCCGATGCAGCTGATCAATGTCGCCAGAATGGCTGCAAGGCTGATCAGTTTGGATTGCATGGATTCTTTTGCATAAAATGCATCTACATTATCTGATAAGGATTGCCAGTTGATGGTAGAGGGTTCCGGATATAAACGATTTGCAACATCCTGGATAGAAGCACGGATGACTTCAGCCTGTGCACCATCAGCAATTCTGACGGCTAAGCTATTGCCATCAACCCTGGCTATGATGGTAGAGGGGATTTCATTCTGTAGACCTTGCTGGTGGAAATCCTCCACTACACCAATGCACGTCAGATTTTTATCTCTGTACACCAACTGACTGCCAATGGCTTGCTCTGGATTTTGGAATCCCATTTCTGCAGCCATTTTTCTTGAAATGATGACTTCATTTTGATCAGCAAAAGCATTGAAGTTATGTCCGGATATAACTTTCATGTTATAAAAGTCAATGAAATGCGCGTCGCCATTTTTGTAGGCAACGCTCAAAGGCTGATCCGGTGCTTCCGGCCTAACAATTTTATCCATTCCAAAATTCTCACCTATGGGGTCAAACAGTTGAAGGCAAGCGTCTTCCACTCCGGGCAGTTGTCTGATTTGTTCAAGAACGAGCTTTTTCCTTCCATCTTCCAGCCTTGGCAGCCTGAAGGAATACACGCGTTCGATGTTGATTCCCAGGTCTTTGTTTTCTACAAAACTCATTTGTTTGGTGATGAAAACAGAAAATAAGACCAATATCAGGGATGCAGAAAACTGGGCCGTGATCATGCCTTTTCGATAAAAGAGCGCAGACTGCCCTTTTGAATTGCGGCTGAAAAGTGCTGATTTCAGATGGATTGAAAATCCAGGAAAAAAGGTGGTGGTCAATGATGATAAAAGAGCTACTGTAAATACCAGGCCCCATGCCATTCCTATGGTCACGAAGTTGGCTTGAATGGCGATGGGGTGGATTAAAAAAGTAGCATAAATTTTCAAACAAAGTGGGGCAACCACTATTGCGATGAGCATGGCCAGGCCCGTATACATGAAAGCCTCAATAAAATTTTTGGCAAAAAGATGTCCCCTGTTTCCTCCAAGAATCAATTGCATGCTCACTTGTTTTCCCCTGAGCGCAGTCTGTGCAGAGGTAAGGTTGATAAAATTGAAGATGGCTATCAGCAAAATGATGATGGCAATACCCAAAAGCTTGAATAATCCTGCCTTATCTGCCTTCTTGATGTAATTGTCTCCATATCTGAAGTGGATGTCCGAGAACTCCTGCAACATGGGCTGCATGAAGAGCCCCTGACCTTTGTGGTTGTTGTAGAATTGCTCCAGTCTGGCTTCAATATCACCTTTCTGAACGCCTTTATCCAGTTCTACAAATGCCTGAGAGGCTGACCATAAATCATTCCATTCATAGATATTGATGTAAGAAAAATAAGGGGAAGATCCAAGGCTTTTGTAGGAGATAAAATCTGTAAAGGTAAAATCAGTAGGTTGAGCCCTGTCAGCAACAATGCCGCTTACTTTCATGTAGACAGAATCGCCATAGATGATGCTTTTTCCGAGAAAGGAGGTCGGCTCAATGTTCCCAAAATAAAGTTCAGCCCTTGATTTGGAAAGTACAACCTGATTGGGTGCAGAAAGTGCCGTAGCGGGGTCACCTGCAAGCCATTGATATGAGAAAATTTCGAAGTACTGAGGTTCAGCGATGACTATCTGAGCCGGATCCTTGCTTTGGTCTCTGTACGGAAATTTGGTGATACCCCCCATTGCATCAGGTACCTGAACTTCGGATTCAAAATTGATGAAGGCAGCGACTTTTTTTACTCCTGTGACTTCGTTTCTTACTGCTGCCGGAACTGCATAAGGCACAAAGCCTGCAGGTTCACTTGCTGGATTATTGATATCCTTGCCAATCAGTCGGTATACTTGGTCTTTATTGGCTTCAAACCGGTCATATGAAAATTCGTGATTGACGATTGAAAACAATATAAAACACACCGTAAGCCCAATCGACAAACCCAATAGATGAATGGAGCTAAAAAGGGGGTTTCTTTTTAGATTTCTGAAAGCTAAATTGAAGTAATTTTTTATCATTTGTAGTGCGTTGATGGTTGGAATTATTCACTTTTCAATGCAATGACAGGATTTGAAAGTCCTGCTTTTATGGCGTGAAAACTCACTGTAAGAAGGGTAAGTCCAACGGTAGCCATTCCGGCGATGGCAAATATTTCCCAACCGAAGGTTATCCGATAGGCAAAGTCTTCCAACCATTTGTCCATTGCCCACCATGCCAGTGGAAAGGCAATCAACATGGCAAGTAGGGCGAGTCTGAGGAAGTTGGCAGACAAAAGCAAAGCGATGGAGCTCAATGATGCCCCCAGGGTCTTTCTGATGCCAATTTCTTTGATGCGTTGTGAGGCAGAGTACGCAGATACCGCAAACAATCCCAAACAGGCGAGCAATATTGCGATGGCGGAAAAGAGTCCAAAAATCTGAGCAGTCTTCTGTTCTGACTTGTAGAGCTGGTCAAAGTCTTCATCCATAAACCGATATTCAAATGGTCGGTATGGCGCCAATTCCTTGAATTTTTCACTGATGAATGCTATGGTTTGGGGCATGTTTTCAGAGGCAATTTTGATCATGGCTGTGGTCCTCCAACCCTCGGGAAACAGTACCAAAGGTTCTATTGGATTATGAAGGGAGGCGAAATGAAAATCTCGTATAACTCCCTTGATGATGCCCGGTCTTTCACTTCCAAGAAAAACATGTTTTCCGACTGCTTCTTCAGCCGTCCAGCCCAATACTTTGACTGCTTGCTCATTCAATAAAAACTTATTGGTTCGGCTTTGCTCATCTCCGGTTGTTGCGTCCCTGACATCCTGTTCATTTAAATCCTCCCCAGCGATGATCTCAATGGAATTGGTTTTTACAAACTCCTCGTCTACAGGGTTGGCCTTGGTACCAACAGATTGATTTTCTGAGGCATCACCTCTGTACAAGTTGTATTCACCCCCAATTTCCACGGGTGAATTGTATGCTGTTGAAACATTCAACACCTTGTTGTTGGCTTTGAGCATGCTTTTGAAAAGGTCAATTTTTTCCCGGACTTTACCGTCTACCTGCATGACCATGACGTGGGATCTGTCGTAGCCCAGGTTTTTATTTTGAATATAGCGCAGCTGGCTACCAGTCACCAATGTGGAAATGATCAGGAATATAGAAATCACAAATTGAAATGAAATCAGCGATTTTTGCAAAACAGCCCCTGAACCGGAGTTTTTGAATGCCCCCTTCAATACCTTTATGGGCTGAAACCTGGACAAAACCATTGCAGGATAGGCACCTGCCAAAAAAGCAATGACACCGACCATAAACAAATATATACCAAGTGTATTCCCATCCAGAAAATCAGATGGATTCAATCTCAGTCCTGTAAAATCATTGAATCGATGTAAAAACAAGGTTACCATCAACAGACTTAAAACAAAAGAGATAAAGGTAATCACGAGAGATTCAGTGATGAACTGACGAAATATTTGTATTCCAAAAGCACCGGCAACTTTCCTCACACCCACTTCCCGCGACCTTTCTATGGACCTTGCAGTTGAAATGTTGATGTATGTAAAACAGGCGATCACCAGCAACAAAAGTGTGATGCCGGCGATGATGTAGACGTAAGTAATGCTGTTGTTTGGTTCAAATCCACTAAAAGGGGAGAACAAATGTACTTTGGTATAGGGCTCTAATTCATAATTGATTGTGTTTTCCTCTCCTGCCATTTCTTTTTCCATAAATGGGCGAATTTTTTCTTGCAGCGAAGCAATCAAGTGCTTATCCTTAAGCAGCAAGTAGGTGGTATAATTGGCGTTCCAGTAAGTACGTTCCTGGATGGTACCAAGAGTCGGAAAAGATGCTATAAAGTCGTATTTGATCTGAGAGTTGGAGGGTGGATCGACGGATACTCCTGTGATGAGGTAGGGTCTTTGGTCACTCCCGATCTGCAGTGTCTTCCCAACAGCTTCTTCGTAATTTTTGAAGTATTTTTCTGCCGCAGATTTTGAAAGCACTACAGTCGCAGGTTGACTCAATACCTCATCGGGCTTACCTATCAACAATTTAAAAGAAGAAAACATTTTGAAAAATGAAGAATCAGCATAAAGGAAATCGGGTTCTTCAAATATTGATTCTCCGGATTTTATGAGCCGTTTTATTTTATCCATGCGTACCCCATCTTCCACTTCCTCAAAGTTGCGCATGAAGGATGGAAGGACCTTTGTGCTGGTAAAATTTCCTTTTGAAGGTGTCCCATTTGAAAAACTGTACTCCATAATGACCCTAACTATGCGATCGCCCTTTTCCTGGAATTTATCATAGCTGAGCTCGTGTCTTAAATACAAGACCATTAGCATGCAGGAGGCAAGACCAATGGTGAGCCCGGACACATTGATGAAGGTAAAAAACTTGTTTTTCCAGATATTTCTAAAAGCTATTTTCAAATAATTTTTGATCATCTGTTCATTTTTTCAATGTTATTTTATTTGCCCAAAAGCATTCCCGAGATGTTCAAGCAATATTTTAATCGGTTCTGCTACTCGCTTCTAAGGTTATTGACCGGATTATGATTACCGGCCTTGACGGACAAAGAACCTACTGTGAGCAGACTTACAGCCACTGCAATGATGGTAGCGACGACAAAAGTTCCAATGCTCAGTGGTGATCGGTAGGCAAAATCTTCCAGCCAGGCTTGCATGAGGTAATAAGCAATTGGCGTGGCCAACAAAACTCCACCGACTACCAATCCAATGAATTGTCTCGAGATGAGTGCCGCTATTTCTTTGATCGAAGCACCAAGAACTTTCCTGATGCCAATCTCCTTGAGCCTCATTTCTATGGTAAAAAGTGTGAGTCCAAACAATCCCAGACAAGCTATAAAAATGGCCATAACCGAGGCTGTAGAAATGATTCGGCTTCTTTGTATTTCCTGGGCATACTGGGCATTGAACCTGTCGTCCAGGAAGGTATATTCAAAAGGATTTCCCGGGAAGTTTTTCCTGAAAATTTTCTCAATGGTGGCCATTTTATCCATGGTATTTCCTTCACTGAGCCTGAGGGTAAGATTATCCGAAGCAGCAGGATAAAATATCATGGGTTTGATTTGTGTCTTCAATCCTTCATGGTGATAATCTTCTACTACCCCTACAACCCGAAGATAGCGTTCGTCCCATTGAACCGGTGTAGTTAGAGCAAGGTTCGGGTCCTCAATGCCAAGGAGTTTGATGGCAGATTCATTCATGATGACTTTGTCGTTGTCGTTCCACTCGACCCTGGTTTCGGCGTCAGAAAAGCTTCTGCCTGTCTTCATTTTGATACCGTATGTATCAAAGTATTTGTGACCGACAATGACAAAGGCAAAAGATTTTTTTTCTGTTTCCGGCTGGCTTTGAGGTGTTGAAAAGCCCGCAGTCATGAAGTTATAGCCCGCGCCTGGTGTGCTGGAGGAGGAACAGTAATCGGTAACGAAACTCTGGCTGGTCAGCTCATTGAGATAAGCGTCTGATTTTGCAGCGAATTCATGTGCTGACCTGCCGATTTTCGGTGCAGCCACACTGACCAGTCTGGAGATATCTGTCCCCAGATTTTGCTCTTGCATAAAGTCGATTTGCCTGTTCATGATCATGGTCGACACAATCAGTAAAAATGAAACCGCAAATTGAAAAACAACGAGGCCTCTTCGCATATACAGCCCCTTTCCGGTTTTAAACATCTTACCTTTCAGGGTGTCTGCCGGCCGCAGTCCGGAAAGAATGCGTCCAATGGCCAAAGCAGAGAGGGCTGAGGCCATCAAAAGTCCCAGCATTCCTGGGATGAGGAATTTATTGTCCATGATTTTGGAAAGCGAAAGTGACTTTCCTATCAATTCGTTGTACATAGGCTGTAGTCCATATGCCAGACCTAGTCCAAAGACCAACGCGATGGCATTGACCAAAAGTGATTCACACAAAAATAAGGCAAGTATGTCTTTGTCATCTGCCCCGATGGCTTTTCGCACACCGACTTCATTGCTTCGCTTGACAGCCCTGGACGTGTATAAATTGATGTAATTGAACCATGCAATGAACAAGATGGAGACTGCGATGGCGATAAGGATGTACAAATAGGAAAGGCTGCCACTGTGCTGTAACTGGTCTCCCCTCTTGCCCAGGTGGATATCGGCTACATGCTGGAGGCGGAAAGTGTTGTCGTCTTTTTCTACCTCGATTTGTTTTTTGTATTGGTTGAACTTTGCTTCGAGGCTGGACAGATTTGTGCCTGGGTTAAGCTCAAGATAGGTTTGAATGTATTGATTATCAATCTGATCAAGGGCCGCCCATTCGGCATTATAACCAAGATTGGCTTTGTTCTTCTGCGTTTCAAGCGAAAGAGCGATTTCCGTCCTGATGTCAGAGTCATCGCCCATATTTTCAAAGACGCCTTTTACGGTATAGGTGTGTTCTCCAAACTGGTTATACACTTCAAGGGTTTTACCAAGGATTGCGCTGTATTCATTTTGTGCACCAAAGTATTTGATCGCTGCATTTTTAGATATAAAACAAGTGAACGGTTCGTCCAGGTCTGCAGGAATTCCGGCCAGGATTGGAAAAGTAAAAAATGAAAAAAAGTTGCCTTCCACATAATCCATGGCATTCTCACTGAGCGAAATGTCCTGCACTTTGTTGCGCACAATTCCCCCTCCAACACCTTCTGTAAACCTGCTGTAAGATTTCACTTCTGGAAACTCTGCTTTGAATTTATCTGCCCATCCCGGAGCGATCTGAGGCCAGGTCGTGCCCACCTCACTTTGGTGAAGCACACGGACCATGTTGGGCAAATTGGAATGGAACTTATTGACACTCCTTTCAAGCACAATGTATTCTGATATCAAAAGAAATACCGCAATTCCAAGGGATAGCCCCACCACATTCAGCAATGAGTATTCCTTGTACTTGATGAGATTTCTCCAGGCGATCTTAAAATAGTTGGATATCATGGTCAGCTAATTTATAGTAAATCATTAAGAGGTAGTAAAAACAATAATGGTTCTAAAATGGTGCCAACCATATAAACAGCTGTATATCAATATTTTATTTGTTTTATACAGACTTAATTTTGTCCGTAAACGTACGTTGTTGGTGAAATGTCCGTGGGGGGAGATGGGAGATGGTTTTTGGTCTTTGGTCTTTGGTCTTTTGGTCTTTGGTCTTTGGTCTTTGGTAAGAGGCAATGCGGGCGGATTCCCTTCAGGGCCAGGGTAGCGGGCGGCAAGAGTGGGGAAGTCTTTAGTCTTTAGTCTTTGGTCTTTGGTAAGAGGTTTTAGGTATTAGATTTTGAGAATGCTTATTTTCAATATTATACCGCCCACTTTCAGCGAAAATCAGCGGGAATATCTGCGAATATCAGCGGGAAAAAAGAAGCCGAAGCCGGTAATTTGGTAGTTGGCATATTGGCGGCTTGGCGTATTAGCGTATTTACATGTTGGGAATTGGTCTTTGCAAAAAAAATCTCCATGTCTCTGCGATAAAAATCATCTGTGAAATTGCGGGCGGATTCCTTCCAGGGCCAGAGTAGCGCGCGGCAAGCGTATTTGCGTTTTGGGTAGTTGGCACATTGGCGTATTGGCATGTTGGGTTTTGGCACGAGGTTTTAGGTTTTTGGACCATTAAGACATTAAGATTCATTAAGCATTAAATCCTCAAAAAAATAATCCGTAATTCGTAATTGAAAATTCGTAATTAAAAAAATCGGTGGCTGAGCGAAGCCGAAGCCAGCCCCTTAAAAAGCTAATAGCCATCAAAAATCTCAGGTCAATGCCATGTCAAAGCATTAGCAACATCAAATCATTAAATCATTAAAAACATCAGATCATTAGATCATTAGCAACATTAGATCATTAAAAACATCAGATCATTAGATCATCAGATCATTGGAAACATCAGATCATTAGATCATTAGATCATTGGAAACATCAAATCATTCCACCTTAAGGCTATCCACCGGATTGAGATTCGCTGCTTTGATGATAGAATAGGACATAGAACCTACAGCCACCAAAATGGTGATCAAAAATGCAGGAATCAGGAGCGTAGAGGGGTGATCGGTCTGATACTCAAAATTGGCCAACCACTTTTTACTGAAAACAATGGCGGCAGGCACACCTAAAACGGCGGCAATGCTGACGAGGTACAAGTACTTTTTTCCAACCAGAAAATAGATTTGACTGAATGTTGCACCGAGCGTTTTGCGGAGTCCGATTTCTTTGAATCTCTGATTCATAGCATGGTTGACCAGACCCCAGATGCCCAAAATACCAAGCAGTATGGCCAGTAAAGAAAAGGCAAAGCCAATGCCGCGTGCTTTTTGTTCATCTTTGTACATGGCTCCGATGGAGTCAGATAAATAGCTGAATTCAAAAGGTTCTCCCGGTAAAACAGAAGACCATAGTCGACCCGCTGCAGCAAGTACATCGGCATCACTACCTGCTTTGGTCTCGATGATCATATGGTCGGGCGTCTTTGCAAAGTAATGCATTGTTGGCACCACTTGTTCTTTGAGCGAAACCTGATTGAAATCTGAGACCACACCTATTACTTCCAAAGGTTCCGTAAGACCTTCATCTGTTTTGGTGTACAAGACTTTTCCGATGGCCTCTTTATGGTCAATTCCAAAATGCCTGAGGAAGGCCTCATTTACCACTACCTGATTGTCATCATTGGCGGCAACATCTCTGCCGTCCAGAAACAGAATGCCCATATTCTCAAAATAACCGGGACTGACAAGGTTCATTTTTATTGAAATGGGAGCATTGTCTTCTGTTGGATTTCTGTACACTCTGGTATCATAAAGCACAGGTGTGGATGGCTTGAATTCTACACCGCTTACCGATTCTACTGAACTCAAACCCGACAGCTCAGCCTGAATAGCAGCAAATTGTTTTTGAGCATTACCGGTCTTCAATGGAATGACCAGCTTATTTTCATAATTGAATCCCAAATCTTTTTGATGAATAAAATCGATTTGTTTATTGACCAGCAAAACACTGTAGATCAAAATAAAGACCAAGGCGAATTGAAAAACAACTAGACCGCTTTTCATCAACTCCGGCAGGGATTTTTTATTTCCGGCCTTTTTAAGGTTGGCCACGGGTTTTACTTTGGCCTGGTGCAAAGCTGGATACAAACCGGAGACGAGGCCTGAGAAAAATGGCAATAAAAATATGATCAATACAAATTGCAGTTGAAACAACAAAGAGATATCCAATTGCCCGTCGGTAAGCTGGTTGAAAAATGGCAAAAATGCAATCACCAAAGGTATTGAAATCAGCACTGCAATGAATGCCAGCACATATGACTCTGTGAGGAACTGGGCAGCCAGTGAATTTTCTGAAGCTCCATTTACCTTTCTTACGCCTATTTCTTTGTTGCGACGGCCGGTTTGGGCGGTTGTAAGGTTGATGTAATTGGCCGCTGCCATAAGCAGTATAAAGAACGCAATTGAACCAAGCAATTGGATGTATTGCATGCTGCTCACCTTGTACAAATGGTTGGATATGCCCCCGCTTTTGAGGTATATGTCCTGGATAGGTTGTAGGTAAAGCGTTTTAGCCATTCCTGTACTTTTGAGGTCTTCAGCGGCCTTCCTTTGCAATAAATCATTCGCAGCTCTTTCTACGACGAGGGGATTTGCCCCTTCAGTGAGTTTGAAGTATTGGGTGACAAAATTCTGACCTACCCAATTGTCAGTCGAGTTGATGAACGACCCCAGACCCGTTGTCCCCATGCTGAGTACATAAGATGGATGAATATGGGTTTTTATTCCTTTATCTTCGAATACGCCCGTTACTTTCAGGGGAATTTTGTCTTCTGCCGATCCCATAAACAGGACCTGGCCGAATGCAGACTGTTCTCCAAAAAACTTTTGAGCCAAGCCGGCAGACAACACTACCTGGTTATCTCCAACCAGAGCATTTTCTCCCCCACCTTCCAGGAAAGGATAGTCAAAAATGTTAAAAAAAGAAGGGTCTGCGGAATATCCATTGGCCTCAAAAGTGCCGTCGGGAATTTTAGGAGAGCTCAATAAAAATTCGCCCTTAACCACCCTTGTTACCTCTGCAATGCCAGGTATCTCAGCCTTCATCCCGGGACCTACGGGCGGGGAGCCGGTGGCAGAATTCAAATTCATTTCTCCATCAGCAATACTCCTGATCTGCGTATGGAGTCGATATATGCGGTCAGCATCCGAAAATGCCGTATCATAACCAAACTGGTCAGATATATAAAGACCAATCAACAAAAATGAAACGGCACCAATCGTAAGGCCCAGCACTTTGATAAAACTTTGCAGTTTGTCTTTTGCGATCAGTCTCAGCGCAATCTTTAGATTATTTTTTAGCATTTCAATTTGTTTTTTGTAGCTGTTAGGTGTTAGGTGTTAGGTGTTAGGTGTTAGGTTATTATTTATTTTATACATATTGTATTAATTATCAATTATTTATAATATATTTTAAGTCAAGAATCAGATTATTGAATCATTAGATCATTATACCATTAGATCATTAGATAATTAATCACTCACTTCTCAGACTCTTCACCGGATTGACCACCGCAGCTTTAATACTTTGAAAAGAAACGGTGGCCAGCGAAATCAGCAGAGCTACACCTGCGGCGATACCAAAGACCCAGATGGAAATAGAGGTCCGATAAGTAAATCCTTCCAGCCATTTGCTCATGGCGTACCAGCTCAATGGGGCAGCTATGAGGACGGAAACAAAAACAAGTTTCATAAAGTCCAGAGAAAGTGTTGTGACAATTTGCCCTACGCTTGCGCCAAGTACTTTTCTGACGCCAATTTCCTTGATTCTTTTTTCTGCATTGAAAGCAGCGAGCCCAAACAAACCCAGACAGGCGATGATGAGAGATAAAATGGTAAAAACCACAAATATTTTACCCAGGCGTTGTTCTGCTCTGTAGCTGTTATTGAAGGCATCATCCAGGAAGTAATAATTGAAAGGTTGACCAACGGCAAGATTCTGCCAGACTCCCTTTATTTGCTGGATGCCCTGCTCAAACTGTCCCGGTTTAAGTTTTACCAATAAACTGCCCGGGTCTCTCGCGATGGTCATCGTCAATGCTCCAATGTGGTCTCTAAGCGATTGGTAATGAAAGTCTTTCACCACTCCAACAATGGTGTAAAAAGCGGCTGCGTCTTCGTTGAATTCATTGACCATCCTGACTCCTATGGCGCTTTCTGCATCCAAACCCATCAGCTTTAGCGTCGATTCATTGACCACCATGGCTGTAGAATCAGAGGCAAAGGCAGGGTCAAAAGCTCTGCCTGCAACCATCTCCAGGCCAAGTGTAGAAATATAATCAAAGTCTACTTCCCATTGCTGGGCATTGATGGCGTCTTCCTGGTTGGTTTTGCCTTCTATCATGAGCGTTCCTGAACTTCTGGCAGAAGGTGTTGGCAAATAACTGCTCAGTGAAGCCGTCTGTACAAAGGGAAATTGCTTTACCTCGGATTTCAGTGTTTGTCTCTTCTCCTCAAGGGAATATATGTCGTCTATCACCAGGATTTGCTCCTTTTCAAAACCAAGGTCTTTTGATTTGATGTAATTCAATTGTCTGAAAACAACAAGGGTCGAAACGATCAGGAAAACGGAAGTTGCAAATTGGAAAACCACCAGACCATTCCTCACCTTTCCTCCACCGAGACTTTTCTCCCCACTTCCTTTGAGGACTTTGACCGGTATAAAACCTGATATAAAAAATGCCGGATAACTCCCGCTAAAGATTCCAAGAATCAATGTAAAACCAAAAATGGTCAGCCAAAATTTGAAGTCAGCAATGGGAAAGCTCATTTGTTTGTCCGCCAAACCATTAAAAAATGGCAAAAGCAATGCCGCCAACAATACAGAGAAACCCACGGCGAAAGTGGTGATCAAAACAGATTCTGTCAGAAATTGGCCGATCAGGCTCTTTTTTTCAGAACCGAGTGCCTTCCGAATGCCTACTTCCTTCGACCTCTTCAATGAATAGGCGGTACTCAGATTCATAAAGTTGATGCTGGCCAGCAATATCAGAAACAAACCAATGGCTCCAAGGATATATATGTTTTTAATGTCGCTCACAGGACTGAGTTCCGGGCTTTGTTTTGAATACAAATGTACATCTGTGATCGGCATCGGACTGAAGTTGACTGCATTTCCCGATGCTATAAATTGCTCTTCTGTGATGCCCGGATAAATGTTCTGAGCCCATGGAATGATGTATTTGCCCAGCAGGGTATTGAGTGCACTTTGGAGGTCATCGGTATCTGCACCAGCCTTGAGTCTAACATAAGTAGGAAAATTAAAATTACCCCATTTGCCATCCCTGCTTTCTTCACTGTCCTCCATCGTCACAAACACATTTCTGTTCTGAAGAAATGAATTCTTTGGCAAATCATCAATCACACCTGTGACTTTATAGCTTGTTTCATCATTGACCATCAAGGTTTTGTTTAGGGCAGACTCATTACCAAAATGTTTTTGAGCAAGAGATTTAGTAACCACCAGCGTGTGGGGTTCTTTCAACGCTGTTGCAGCATCGCCTTCCAGAAATCTGATGCCAAAAAAATCAAAGAAATTGTAATCGGCAAAAATGATGTTGTTTTCCTTGATGTTGTCTATTTTATCTTCACGCCTAAACATCCAGACGCCCCAATTGCGCAATCTGGTGGTAGCTTCTACATGCGGAAAATCCTTTAAAAGAGTTTCAGCAACAGGCGAACTGCATTCTGCCAGGTGTTCATTCCCTCCCCCAAACTTCACATCTGCGTTGATCCTATAGATGTGTGAGGCATCTTTAAACATGGTATCATAACTGAACTCGTCTCTGATGTAAAGTCCAATCAATATGACTCCGGTTACACCAACCGTCAGACCGGTGATGTTGAGAAAAGTAAAAAAAGGCTGCTTTTTTAAATTCCTCCACGCAATTTTTAGATAGTTGTTGATCATGTTTATTGATTTTAGCTGTTAGCTGTTAGCTGTTAGCTGTTAGCTGTTAGCTGTTAGCTGTTAGCTGTTAGCTGTTAGCTGTTAGCTGTTAGCTGTTAGCTGTTAGCTGTTAGCTGTTAGCTGTTAGCTGTTAGCTGTTAGCTGTTAGCTGTTAGCTGTTAGC
>JAGQWX010000083.1 GCA_020436935.1 Saprospiraceae bacterium | reverse complement strand
GGTTCGTTGGGATCTCTCGGGCCTCTGAATCCGCCAGGCATCCTCACGAAATCAACGATCAGTTCCAGGGCATATCCCCTTCTTTCAGATTCAATTTCATAGGTTCCTTCTGCAAATGGTTCTCCGGCAACCGGCCAGCCATTTTTCCAAAGCAACGGACGAATTCCCAATACACTTCTACCGCTTTGATCGAGGTCAGCTTCAAAGTGACATGACATTTTCTGTACACCTTCACCTTGATCCCACAAGCCAAAGTGACCGGGTCCGTTTACCCTGCCTCCTGCACCAATTACCATCTTGCCACCGCCTTTGAGCATATCCCTTCCCATATTATCTAGGTAAGGTCCAGTTACTTTTTTAGAACGGCCCACCACAATGTTGTAGGTAGAGTTGGCACCATCGCAGCAAGTGCCATGGGTACCAAGCAAATAATACCAACCGTCGCGGTACATCATGGTGGTTGCTTCACAGTCAATGGCTATATCTACGGCTTCATTGCCCTTTACCCTTTCACCGGTCTTTGGGTCAAGCTCTACCAGCCTGATGAATCCAAAGTAAGTGCCGTAAGACAACCACAAACGACCGTCGGTAGGATCCAGCAACAATCCCGGATCAATGGCATCACAGTCTTCTTTTCCGTCTGATGAAGCCACAACAATAGCCTCTGTGTATTTAAAATCCGGAGACTTAGGGTCCAGTGTCTTATTCCACATGGTAAGAATTCTTCCATTGTGGCCACCACCAAGTCCTCCTCCTGTAGCGCCATAAGCAATCAGGTACCGGTCGCCTATTTTCAAAGCATCAGGCGCAGCACCACCTCCTGGTCTTTCACCTCCGGGATTCCAGGTCCAGCCATCTTCAGAAACCAATCCTCCTCCGCGCGTTCCGAAAGTATAGTACTTTCCATCGCATTCCATGATATTCGAAGGGTCATGGATAAAAGGTCTTCCGATCTGAGCAAAAGATTCACTGCTCCAAACCATACAGATAAGGGCCAAAAACTTCCAAATATTTATATTTCTTTTCATCTTTTTTCTTTTGAATTTCTTCTTTTAAATCATCATTTCAAGGTAGAATGGATCAGATTACTGAACCGAAATGGATAGGTTTTTAATGGGTTGTCCATTTTCATCCAGGAACCTCACACAAAAATCACTCATGCCAGGTCCGTTGATGACCGCACCGCGAATGACATTTTTGCCCTTTTTGAGTGTAAGTCTGCGCGATACCACATCATCCATGACCATCCTTCTGTCACCGGAAAGCAAAGCCGCTTCTTCACCATTCAACCACCACATGGATGCCGAGTTGGAACCAATGGCCATTCTTACATTTTTCATTTCTACCGGACTGTCAACCACCGTCACCGCCCAGAACAATACTCCGTATACAGGCTTATACAAACCGTAAGCAAACCGGTATAATTTGACATTGAACTTCGTGCTTTCAAGTGCATGCCAGGTCAACTCCAGACTGTCTGTCTTTACCTTTTCGCCGTCTTTCGGCATGATGGTCATTTGATTTGGAAAGTAGGTAGTTGTGAATGCTTGTCTGAGGTAGCTGTCGGTAAACACGGTATTGGATCTGTTGGGCTTGACGATGGGCTCAAGCAGCATCCAGCGCTGAATAAAACCATCAGCGTCTGGTTTCTTTACTTGTTTGCCGGCTTTGACAAAGTACGGAGCCAGGCTTCTATTTGTATCTACGATGGCAGCGTATTCCCTCCTGGGTGCAACTTCTGTAGGCTGACCGTATGCTTCAAGCATGAAAACTGAAAGCAAGCAGATCATTAAAAATGTTTTGTTGGACATAATTTTAAATTTCAAGATGCGACTTTAATTGCTTATGATTATGAAATGAACAGAACCCGAAAACACCATTTTGTTCAGGAGCTGATTTGAATTGTATTTATTTTTCGATGGCAAATCTATATGATTAAGTGTGGATTTTACACAAATAAAAAGTTAAAAATGCAACGGTCTGGTATAATTTTTATCATCATTTTTTTCGTCATTTTTTAAGATGGTTTTGAGTTCAGTTTTTCATAAAATATGAAAGAAGCAATGGCGCTTCCCAACCCAGGACATCATCTTCTTCCGGCATGTACAAAACCAGCTGGTCTATTCCATTTTTCATGGCTTCATGCACCCAGGAATGGGCAATTTCCATGGGAAAAAGCCTCGGACTTGGAGCATGTGCATAGTATTTCTCAAAAATTTTCTCAGCCGGATCTCCAGACTCCTCCATCACGATTCCACCTGCCCTGCTCCCCCACCAGTCATCTTCAGCGACGACCAGACTTCCATGTTTTTCTATGGACTCGTGAAAACGGGTATGGTTTAAGCCATAACCTTTAACAAGAATCTTTTCCTTTATCGGCAGTGGCAGCCGACTTCCTATTTTATCTAATACCTTTTTGAGTTGAATGAGGTATTCTGATTTTTCCATGAAATACAAGGCTCCGATGATGACCAAGGCTTCAACCCCAGTCAGCAAAAGTTGATGCCTGTATGCTGCCAAATTATTCAACAGGTGTTGTATATTATTGTTACGGACCAGGCTTTCATACAGTGCCTGGTCATCTGGATTTCCAAGATGATGACGTAGCTGTACAAATTGCTGAAAACTGTATTCCCTGCTCAGGCTGTTTTGGGTATGAAGCAGGTCAAACAAATACAATTCAGGAATGTCTGGATTTTGTGTCAGCCTTTTTACCTCTTTAAGATATAGGTAAAGCTTATGTTCTGCCTCTGATGTTCTCGGTATGATCAGCAATTTGAGGAATGACCATTTCCCGGTAATGATTTCATGGAAAATGGATCTGGTTCTGCGGTCAAAAAATGCCTCCATGTACTGCTCAGACCCAGTGAAATCATCCACATCTGCATCTACGAGACATGCATAATGACCCGAGGCCTCGATCAATTCAACCGGTACTGTATTTGAAGTATACCCTGTCACCGGCACCCCCGCTTCAAACATTTTTTGGGCAGTGTCCTTCCTGTTTTGATAATGAAATAAAAGTTGGTGGTATGCCTCGTTCATCAGTTTTCCCTATTTATAAAACGCTTTGTCTGATAAAATTACTGACCATATTGCGCATCTCCTCCTGATCCCAACTGCGGCCATCCACCATGTCTGCCCACAATTCCAGAACCGGTACGCCAGAGTCTTCCAGGGAGCGGGATATAAAGTAACTGCCCGTTGCAGAAGGTCTGGTTCCTTTTGGTATAAGCACGATGGCTGCATCAATGCGGTTTTTCCTGGCCTGATGGGTGATCCATTCGTTGGCCCACGGTGGATTGTGCAATTGTTCGTTCATGCTCACTACCCTGCTGGCGAGTGCGCGCATTGGATCTTCCAAACCGTACCGCAGATATCCATCCGGACCAAATGCCAGATACATCGACCAGACGAATACGGCGCCAAACTCCTCTTCGAAGGCTGTGTAAAAGCCGGTGTCATGCCATAGTCCCGCTCCAACCCACATCAGTCTTATTTGCTCCCCTTCATATGCAGCAATGTTGTTTGCCGTCCTTTCTCTGATTTCATCCCTGAATTTACGGGCATGTTCGATGGCCCATGCGCTGCCTCTGTGCCATTGACACGTCATGACATTGGTGATTTGTTCTGCCATCCTCACAGGTGTCTTAGGAGCCTGAGCAATCATTTCACAAGCCTCTTCAAAATATTTTTCCTGTTCATTTACGCCTTCCATGAGTTGTTTTAGGGCATCGATGTCGAATCGTTTACCACTTATTTTTTCCAGCTCACTGACAAGTCCCCAAAGCTGACCCGACATAAAATCAAGGCGGTGGGGCTGATACAATTGTTCCCAGTCGTACCTGCTCAACTCCCACCAATTAGGCGGTAGAGTGGTATTAGCTGTACTGTCGAGCGCATAAAAAACCGTTTCAAAACTGCGCGCCCACAATTCAAAAATGCGCTGAATGCAGTCGCAGGTAAGTCTTGCCGACATGATGGCTGGTTTGGGCAGTCCACCCCAGGGAGCTACTTCCGGTTTATCATCCAGGGTAGAAACCATGCCCAGGCTACAATACGTACAAAGGTTTTTGTGGAAGCCCATTTCCTCCCTCCTTTCCAGATAATACGCCGACAATTGTTTGGCTGAAATGATGGCCGACCACCACTGGTTGCTTACCACAGGCAAGCCCATCAAGGCAAATAACTCCAGAGGCATATCTGCCTGGGTGATGGCGTAAGGTTTATTTTCTTCAAACACATCCTTGCGAAGCTGGGCAAACCAATTTTTCTGGTAGATTCCTGCCTCAGTTGTGCATTTCAATTGTTTCTCGCTCATCTCTCAGCATTTTCCGGCACCACCTGCACAAAATAAGGATCGTTTTCTGAAGCTATAAATTGAGTTTTGAAACCTGCTGCACGCGTTATTTCCTCCACATATTTCACCACTTCTTTGCCCTTATCAGACTGCACTGCCACAGGGTGCGGGCTGCCATCGGGCTTAATCCAGCATGGAACAAAACCAATATTACCTTTTCCATATTCACCAAAATCAATCCTGGCAATCATGGCATTTCTTGACTGAGGGTGGAAGGGGTAATTGGGATAATCAACCATTCTTTCAAAACCAAACAACTTGCTTCTTTTCTGTGCCCATTCCATTCTTTGAGGGCTGGAATTTTCATCCGCATTCAATGCTCTGGTCACCGTTACAAAGTTGCCCAAACCATGAAAAATCGGCTTGCCCTTGTAAAACTCTATACCTTTTAAGATGTGCGCATGCTGCCCGACCACCACATCTGCTCCGGAATCTATTGCAGCTTTGGCGCACTGCTTTTCATACATTGCAATTTCTGCCGGCGTGTGTACCAGACCTTTGTGGAGAGAAACTAACACACAGTTGACTTCATTTTTTAAATTTTCAATGTCTCTTTGCATCATTTCCAGCGTCTGAGGTTCTGCAAAGGTAAACACTTCAGGAGGCCCACCCGGATTGGCGTGATTCATTTCATAATGGCTGATGACCCGCACATAAGCAACCCCGGCTTTTTTCTCATTCGCCCAGGACGCTGTTGGTCCAACGCAATTGTAGCTCAAAAGACCGATTTTTACATTGCCCCGGGTAAAAACGGCAGGCCTTCGGGCATCATTCAAATTCATACCCGCTCCAGTCGATTGGATACCAAGGGACTCCAGGCTCGTGATGGTGTCCAAAACTCCCTGAGGACCGGCATCATAAAAGTGATTTCCGGCAAGTGTCACTCCGTGAAAACCTACTGATTGCAAGGCCTTGAGGTGGTCTGGATCTGCCGGAGGCGCCGGCACATCAAAAAACTGTTCCATGCCTGTCCTGGTATGGGGCACTTCGACGTGTCCAATCAATAGATCAGCCTTACTGAGTATGGGCTCAGTTGCTTTAAACAAGACTTCCGGATGGGGTTCATCCAGAATCAGGTCGCCTACCAACAATAACTTCATCTACGCTTTTACAAATTTTTTCAAAATAAATATACCGCCCAATGCAATGCTCACAATCGTCATGATCATGTACCAGCCCGCATCAAAATTGCCAGTCCTGTCTCTGAGCACACCCAAAAGCTGAGGGCCCATATATGCAGAGATGCCCGTCAGAAGGCTGATGACACCCATGACATTCCCCGTTTCCCGCCCTTTGAGCAGTTCACCGGCGATGCTGTAATTTTGATTCGTGCAGGCAAAACTGAAGGCGAGTACAACAATGGCCGCTCCTTTAAAGACAACCTCGTCACGGCTGCTCAAAAAATACAGACCGATGATGCCGATGGTGGTCAAAGTAATCACCGTCCACCATTTGCTGTACTTGTCAGAAAAATACCCCGCCAGAAGATTGACGGGAATGGCCAAAAGATATCCCATGCTGATGATCCATGCTGTCTGCGTTTTTGTCATTCCAAATATGGCGTCTCCCGCCGACGGTACAAAATAGGTAATGGTCAATGATGACATTCCTGCCATGGATATGACCAGACCGAGTCCCCATACATAGGGAACTTTAAATGCATTGACTGTTGATTTTTCTGTTTTTTCTCCCACTTGGTGCAACGAACCTACTTCGCCCTGTGACTGCCTGGTATAGAAAAAATAGATGGCAATCAGACTCAATATGTCCGTGGCGATATAGCCGGCAAAACCATACCTCCAGCCGAAGCTTTCAGCAAGACTGCCGGCGAGCGGAGCACCAATGACAGAAGCCAGCGATGAAACAGCACCGACAATTCCCATCACCCTTCCCTTAAGATGGGATGGCGCTGTGAGCGAAACGGCTGTCAAAATGCTGATAAAACTAAAACGATAGCCTGCGATCCAAATGGCGCGGTTGGTCAATGCCGAATTGAAGTCCGTAGACTGACTCAACAACAAAAGTCCGATGATCACAATCGATGTTCCAGCCAGCAAAACTGTTTTTTCTCCCCACTTTTTGATCGAAATACCCGTAGGTAAACTCAAAAAAATGGCGATAATGCCGTACATGCCGGTAAACAATCCAATCTGGGAATAATTCAGGTCAAATTCCTTTTGGATCGACGGCAGCAAAGGGGAAAAACCCAGGTTCGACATTTGCAGGCACAGCATCGCAAACAAGGCTGCTGCAAAGGGAACCAACCATTTCTTTTCGCTTTTATACTCCACGGATGCTGGTTTAGATATCTGTTTTATTTAAAATTTTTGGACTCTACTCTCCAGCCCTCTTTACCGCACCAGGTGCAGTTTTCTCCTACGAACAACTTTTTGTTGTCCTTTTTGCCCTTCAAATGCCAGTCCAGCCAATTCAAAACCAATGGTGAAAAAGCTCCTCCATGAGGCTTGCTGTAGGTTCCTCCATGGCCGACATTGAGATTGGTCATGACGACCGGTACATTGTCTATGCGGCTGTAATCATCCATGGCATTGTTGTATGCGATATCAGTGGTATCTCCAATGACATAAAGCGTTGGCGCATGGAAGCTCTTAAGTTTATCCTTAGTCACAGCAGGCATTCCAGGCAGATTTGAAGGCGCAGCTCCGTTCAGTACGCCACTGTTCATGACCATCAATGTTTTGAATCTTGGATCGTCAGCAACTTCGATTGCCTGAAGACCACCGCAACTCATTCCAGCCACGGCTGCATTTTTAAGGTCTGCTTTCTCATGATAAATGCTTGCCTTATCATCATTTTGTGCCGTTATCCAGTCCAATGCTTCGACCATCATGGCAGATGTGGTGCGTTTCCTTGTCTCTTCCTGGGACAGTGTAGTGCCAGGTTCTGCGTAGGGCCCGATGGCCAGAACGATATATCCGTGAGATGCAATTTCATTCAGGAAGTTCTGATGGCCCTGAGAAGAGTTGGCACAACCTCCGTTGCCCCACACCAATACTGGCAATTTTCCGGTTTTAGACATGTCCTCTGGACGGTAAATGGTGTGCTGGGGCAATGACTTTTCACCGGAAATCACAGCTTTGTATGGGCCGGTGCCTCCTTCTTCAATGGTTTTGGTGCTTTGCGCATTGCTTGTAAAGCAGATCAGTGCGAACAAGGTTGGAAGTAGATATGATTTTTTCATGAACAATGATTGATGATGATATAAATGAGTTAATTTATTCAAGCTTTATATGACTTTATTTTTTGACAATTCTTCCATTTCTTCGGGTGTAAAACCCAGAAAATCTCCATATATGTCGCTGTTGTGCTGGCCCAGATAAGGAGCATTTTTTTCAAAACCTACCTGAGATGCAGACATGGTGATGGGTATGCCCATGCCTACCACGTCGTCTGTAGTCCCGTACAATGGATGTTCTACAACAATGGTCTCCTTCCTTGCGGTTACCGCCTGATCTCTGATGGCTTCCTTGGGCGACCTTACCTCAGCAGTAGGTACATTGTTGTCATTCAGCAGCTCTACAAGATGTGCGGTTTCGTGTTTCATCGTGAATTCGGTGATGACTTGGTTCAGTTCTTTTTCATTTTTTACGCGGTTGTCGCTGGTGTTGTAGCGTTCATCATCTGCCAGTTCGGGCATGCCCATGACCTGGAAGAGATTTCTGGCAAAAGTAGCTGTCGGAGCAGCGATGGATACAAATCCATCTTTGGTAGGAAACAAGCCGAAAGGTGCCAGTCTTGGTACAGTTGAGCCCGTTCTTTGGGACACACCACAGCGCTCCAGAATGTCAAAGGGTTCACAGGCTACCATCGATGTGAGGACACCCAGCATCGAGATATCTATGAATTGCCCCTGACCGGTGTTGTTCCTGTGTTGCAGCGCAGCAAGAATGCCAATCACGCCAAATAGCGGAGCATTCATGTCCGCAAATGGCACGCCAATCCTCACAGGAGGATCTGATTCCGCACCTGATGTCATCATCACACCGCTCAACGCCTGGACAATGGCATCCATGGCTTTGCGTTCTCCGGAATGTTCGCTGCTGCCAAAACCCGTGATGGCGCAATAAATGATACCGGGGTTGACTTTCCTAGCAAATTCAAAGCCAAAACCAAGTTTGTCCATGACACCCTTGCTGAAATTTTCTACGACAATGTCTGCCTTCTCCATCAGTTTTGTGACGATGTCTTTGGCTTCTGGCCTTTTCAAATTGAGGGTGATACTCTCTTTATCCCGAAGCCTGTTCAGGGCAGATATAGAAAAATCATCAGCATTGTTTCTGGCGATGGACACTCCGTCTTTCCCGAGATATGGTGCATTGTTGCGGCACACATCACCACCCTCAGGGTGCTCGACCTTGATGACCCTGGCCCCAAGACCGGCCAGTAAAAAAGTAGCATAAGGCCCTGCCAGGGCTATGGTAAAATCCAAAACAGTAATGCCTTCCAGTGGACGACTTTTGATCATTTTTTCTTCAATTGCGCATTAAAAAATTCAAAAACATGGGGAAAAATGAGTGATGTCATTTCTCCATGGTTGGCTTCGACTTCCATGTAAGCGGTGTTGAAACCTTCTTTTTTCAGGTGTTGGGAAAGTATTCTGCTGCTTTCCAGGGATGGTGTAGCTCCGGTTCCTTCACTGATGAATATTGGCTTGGTCTTCATCACCTCCCAGGGATAGCTCCGCTCATCGATAAACGGTCCTGACATCGGAGCAATCGCCTTCCATTTCTCGGCGTATTTTCCACCAAGATACCAGGTTCCTCCACTCCCCATCGAATGTCCAGCCAGAAATATGTTGTTCATATCGGGTTTGTATTCGCTGATCACCAGATCCAATGCATTGAGCACATCTTTTTCACTCCATGACAATATCCTTTGCCTGGTGGTGTCATTGGCAAATGCTGCCAATTGTTTGGCCTGCTCATCCTGCTTACCAAAGACTGCAGGCAATCTCAGCGGACTTCCATAAGCGCCTATTGCCGTATATCCCATGGGGGACAACACCATGTATCCGTACTTTTCTGCCAGCAACAGACTGATCTTGTTGTTGCCATCCACCAGAGAATTTTCATTGCCCCCTCCTCCGTGGAGCAGGACGACCAACGGGGTTTTACCCTCTTGATACGTTCCCGGAACATAGAGCCGGTAAGGCATCGTCTGACCGGCTTCCTTAAAAAAATAGCTCCTTTTTAAATTGCCTTTTGCACGATAGGAATCATCTGCCTTTAATTCGGGAATGCTGATGGTTGACAAATCTGCCAAAGCCTTTTCCAGCGCCTCCCTGAATCCCGGTGTGGGCTGTGCGATCATTACACCGCTCAACAGCAAGAGGCCAAAAACAACTGCTATGTTTCTTTTTTTCATTTCAAAATTATTTTGAAGCTTGTATACCCAGTGAGATAAGCCAATTCAAAAACAAGTCAGACCACGCATCCACGGGCTTGCCTTGTTGGTCTATACCATACCCACCCTTTCCACCGCTGAAAAGGTGAAGCTCTGCATTCTGCCCCGCCTTCTTCCATTCCATACAGAGCGCCAGACAGCCTGCAGCGACATTGGGGTGGTCAATGTTTGAAGCAATAAACAGTGGAGGAGCATTTTCCGGCACCTCAACGTCGATCAGTGATGGGCCGTAGTTCACCGCAACGAAGTCAGGTCGCGATGCTGCGTCTGTATGCAAAACAGTATGTGCAATGGACACCCCGCCACCGGCAGAAAAACCGAGAAAACCTATTTTGTTGGGATTGATGTGCCATTCTGCAGCCTTTGCTCTCACTAAGAGTATGGCCGCCTTTGCATCTTCCGCTGCCTTAAAAACGATCTCTTTGCCTTCGGCTTCCGTTGAGGGATTGGCATTGGCCTTTGCAAAAGAAGCAAAATCTTGTACTTCATGTCTGAACGGAGCTCCGAAAGGTTTGGAAGGATCTGCAGGCCTCGGAAATTCAGCACTTTTCATCAGCCTGTATTTGAGTCCTATGGCAGCAATACCCCGATCATTCAGCCACCTGGCCATTTTGATGACATCGCTGTTCCAGCTCAGCATCCGCATGGCTCCGCCCGGACAAAGGATGACAGCCGCTCCCGTAGCTTTCTGCGGATCAGGGAGGTACACCGCAATCTCCGGCGATGAGACCTGACTGATGATGTTGATTTCTCCATCCGGAGCCATCGACCTCTTTTCCTGATCAGGTGCATTTTGGTCCAGACCCTCTACTTCCAATTTGATCATCGTCTGTGCAAATACGCTCAGACAAAGCAACATCAAACCTGCAGTTAATATCCTTTTCATTTTTTTTTATTTTAATAAAGGCGGATGACGGCCTTCCTCATTTGCCAGTCATTTTCACCCTTTCCTTTTGATGCTTTGTTTGTCACGATGACCCGTATTTTAGATTCTTCAAAACCCAGGCCTTCAAAAATGTCCCTCAGCTTTTCAGCCCTGAGTTCGGCTATATTGGCTTTTTCAACCAGTTTACCACCATCAGACAACAATGTGGTCGCTCTGAAAGTATTGATTTCTACCGACTTAAGTTGGTTTAATTTGGCTATGCGCACAGCTTCACTGACGATCCTGGTCTTGTGCAGGCTGAGAAAATCACTGTCGAAATCAAAGTAAATGGTGAATGATCTCGTGTCGTCCGCCAGTAGCTTATTTTCAGGATATGGAATCGGCGGCGGTGGTTCGAGCCCATCCTGCGCAGGCAACAAGGTATTGCAAGACAAATCCAGTTCCGGCAAAACAGATATCACCACCGGATCCAGCACAATGCCCCCACACAAGAGACTTCCTTCTTTCACATAACCCTCCACCAAAACCTGGTGTTTAAGCTGTGGCGGATAAAACAAACTTCCACTCCTGCCCTGCTGACCCAGATAATAGGTCTTGCCTTCATGGGCAACAAGCCAGCATGGGAAAGTTTTGGAATCCCTGATGATGGGGCAAGTGACAAAGCTGACATATTTGTCTTCTTCACCACTTTTTCCAATAGGCTTTAAATATAAAAAAATCAATAATACCACCACTATGCATCCCTGATATGCCCTCCAATTGGGTAACTCCGGTATGGACTTGCTCATCCATACCGGGTACCTAGATGTGATATAATTGATGTGAATTTTCATAATACACTTAAAAAATTGACCAGATCTGTTTTCTCCTGCTCGCTCAGTTTGATGTCAAACCTACGGTCGTAATAGTCTACCACTTCGCCCAGCGTTTTTGCCGACCCATTCACAAAATATGGCGCCCTTGCTGCCAGCCCCCTGAACTGTTGCATCACGATGGATCCTATGTCAATGCACTTTCCGGTGATCAGCGCCCGCCCCGGATCTGTCGTGTAAATCACCCTACCCAGAAATGGATGCGGTGGAGCTTCTTTTTTGCACGTACATTTGAAGACAGGGAGCTCAGATTTCTGAGTCGCCACGTGGTTTTCTGTCCAGGTCGGATAGTTGGTTGTCCCCAGGTCTACCCAGCCCGGCGCCAGATCCTGACCCGTCATTTGCCCGTTGTGGCAGGTCGAGCAACTCCGTCTTACCGGATTGCCGAGGCCAATCGTATTGATGTGGGTGGCGTCCCTGATCCAGAACTCCCGAAACATAAATAGATCGTTGCCCCTCGCGACCGAAGCCCTGAAAGCTTTTTGCTCAGCTGTGAGGGTGGAAGTCATTTTCGTCTCATCTTTCCAGGATTCAAACCAGTGAAAAATAGGGTCGCGGTTGTTGTTGCCCAGGATGTGAACCTTGCCATCCTTCATCGCCAATGGGCCGAGTCCGGCAGGTTCGCCATTTTCTACCAGCGCACTCCCCCACATGTCGTGGCTCTGCGCCATAAACAACTGATTTTCAAAACTTTTGATCTCCTGTATTTGTTTTTCAGTCAACTGATTCACTCCCTGCAAATGGGTAAAGTATGCATCAATGGCCTGTTGTTTTTGGGTGTAATGGCGGGAATCAGCCATCATATTCATGCCGACGACCCTTCCTGTTTCTTCATCTTTTACGGCCAGTGTTCCCGTTTTGATGTTGAATACGGGGTCCGGCGACATCACATAGGTCATATTGGCAACGGGTCTTGGCCTGCGAAATACAGAGATTTTCCCCGCTTTCAATCCCAGTTCCGGATCCAGGTTTACTCCTGTCGGATCGCTCACCACCTCGATGTCAAACTCCGGATGTACCGCCACTCCGTGATCAGATTTTACTGGCCAGGGAAGTTCAATTCTGAAAAGCCCCCGATTGAGTAAGAGTGAGTGAGCAGCCTTATCCTCCTGCGGCAGCTTCGGATGATTGGCCCCGTCGTAGGTCGCAAAAACCGGGTCCCTTCCGTCCGTCTCCTCCCACCTTCTGCGCAGACTTTCTACCGACAGCCCCATGCCGTCCCCGGGTTGATGACAACTTACACAAGCACGACCGTTGGTGCCCAAAGGCATAAAAAAAGCGTGATTTTTCATATCGATGTCCCCGCCCGTATGAATGAAGCCCAGTTTACCGTGGGCATTGACCGCTTCAAAGCTTTGAGGCCATACGTCGTCACTGCCCGGCACTATCCAGCCCATCTGCTGCATGGTAAAAGATGTGGCCAAAAGCACAAATACAAAGCATATATATAGATAATGCAGCTTCATCCGAACGTCTAACGTTGAGTAAGATTTGAATTTTGCGCTAAAGTTGTTTCAAAAATTTTAGATCTATTTATTATTTTCCGCCAAAAAATAGCAGGATGCCCAAAACAATAGACCCGGCCGAGCGCCTCACCGTACGACACAGCATAGATACATTCGCTGAAGGCGCCTACTGCCACAGCAGGATCCTTGGCGATCGCCTCATCCCAATGCACTCCCACGAGAACAAGTACCAGCTCATGTACGCAGAAGGCAAATGCATCAGGGTCTGCTACAAATCAGATGGTGAGCTCACCTCCATGTTCATTCCCGCACGCCACTTCGCCTGGATTCCCAGAGGTGTGGAACACAGTGTCGAGGTCGGTCACCCCGACGTCCAGATCACCAATATCTTTTATACCGAAGTCCTCCACGACCCCTTTTACACCAAAACCGGAGTCTACGCAGCGAGCAACCTCCTCGTAGAGCTCCTCCACCACATCAAAATGTGGAATACAGCCGTGCACAGCCGCGACAAAAAAAAATATTCCATCCTCCACACCATTATGTGCATCCTCTCCGACGAATCCAATAAAAAATTGCCCATCGAACTCCCCGTCGCCAAAAACCCGAGACTCCAGGAAATCCTCGACTTCATGCACTACCACATGCCCCACAAAATCAGCATCGGCAACCTGGCAGGTCAGTACGGCATGAGCGAACGCTCTCTACTCCGCCTCTTCCGCGAAGACGTACAGATGTCCTACGCCCAGTACCTCAAGACCCTGCGCGTCGTGAAAGCCCTCGAGCTGCTCACCTCAACCTCCATGACCATCAATCAGATCGCCTATGAGATCGGCTACGAAAGCCTACCCACTTTCAGCAATACTTTCAGAGAGATGATTGGGGTGAGGCCCAAGGTGTATAGGGCCTGAGATATTTAATAAACACAGTTTGTGCATTATGGATAAGACTCCGGAATAAAGTTTTGTTGTAAATGCATTGGACAGATGAATATCTGATCCTTAAAAAATAAGGTTTACCCTGCTCTTTTTCCCCAGCGATGATCACTGATATTCCCAATTGCCAGGGGTACCAGCCAGGAGTATATGCCCAAGGTAAATACGTAAAATATCAAGGGCATGATCAATCGAATTTTCCCTTGATTCAATAATGTAAAAATGATGTAGAGCACAACCATATATAGTCCATGGAGCAAAAAATTCCAATTTAGGGTAAAGGCAAAATAGATAAATAGCGGTATTGAACTGATGATCAAAAGATTAAAAATAAAACTGAGATAAAAGTAGACCTGGTATATAAAGCTTTTGTGCCTCGCCAGCCCAAACAAATAAAGCGTGTTAACAAACCAACTTTTAATCCATCTTTTACGCTGTATAACGAATGAAGATAAAGTCTCAGGTACAACTGTATACGCCACAGCAACACCTGTGTAAACCACTTTTTTATTGTTTTTCAACAACAACGCAGTGAGGTACCTGTCCTCGCCATAATCTACCCGATAATTAAAAATGACCGATCTTTCAAATTCATCAATGACTTCCATTAAAGCAGATTTTCTGAATGCAGAAAAGCAGCCAGGACAACACAAAACACCATTGTAACCTGCTTCGAATGATTTGAATAATTCGTGGCTCAATAGATATTCATAGCCTTGCAATCTCGTCAGAAGGTTGATTTTTTCATTTTTCACAAGGGTGTGTCCGCAAATAGCATCAATGGAGGAATCCATGGTCCCAACCAGTTTTCGGATGGAATCGGGCAATAAAAAAGTATCACTGTCAATGGTAAGAATTACCTCGTTTCGGGCAATTTTAAAACCGGCCACCAAACCAGCTTTTTTGCCGGAATTTTGGCTAAAATTGATCAACTTGACATCTGCGTTGGTATGATCTGTAAATCGTCTGATTTCAGCCAGGGTGTTGTCTGTTGACCCGTCATTGATGAGGATCAGTTCAATTTTTTCAAAAGGATAGTTTGATGCGATGATACTTGTTAAGACATCAAAGATGTGTTTTTCTTCGTTGTAAATGGGAAGTATCAAACTGATAAAAGGGAGGTTTTCCTCTTCAAGAGGTGTTTCCAATTTTACCGGACGTAAGGCTTCATAAATTAAAAAAATAAAAAAGACCAGAATCGCCACACTCATACCAACATTCAGGTAATTCAATTGGTCCCAGTCAAGGTATTGCTGATTGAAATAAATGAGTATTACGAAGGATATGTTCGAAAGAATGACCAGAGTTACTGGCAAAACCGAGGCACTCCATAGCTTAAATGCTCCTAAATTTCTTTTTGTATTCAAAACTATGATCGCTTCGTTATGATGGTGATGTCTCCTCCACCTACCACAGGTTCAGTCAAAAGGATCAAATTTTTATTGCTTATGCGGCTGGTATCCAATTTCCCACCTGTAGTTTTTCGATCTATTTTGGAATTCAGGTTCATGCCTCCGAGTGTTATTTTTCCATTTTTAGATTCCAGAAAAATATCACCGTTATTGGTAGTGATGCCTCCAAACTTCACCACAACATCCTGGCCTGCTACCGCATAAACTTTACCATTACCTGCGAAAACACCTCTTGCCTGAACAAGCAAATTTTGGGCGATGTCCAAATTGACAGAACCACCAAACGTTTGAATTCCAGATCCTCCACGGTCTTCGTCACCACCAATGGTCAGATTTTTTGCTTTTATATATAAAGCACCTCCTGTCAATTTTATACCCTCTTCAAACACTTTCACATCTCCATCAAAATTCAATATTGCCCATTTTGACACATTCACTCCGTCGCCACCTATGGTCAAGGAATTCCCACTCGCGCTAAAATATTTGGCATGAATACCAACACCACCAATTTGACCAAAACGCCCGATATTGATCCTGCATTTGCCATTTTGGTTGTGAATCCCATTTCTTTCCACAATCAAATCGGTACAATCCAGTTGGATATTGCTATGAATGGCACGGATGCCCGATCCACTGATGAAGATTGAATCTTTTGCACAAACTTCAATGTCACCGCTGTTAGACACAATACCTGTCTCCCGGATATACACACTTTTCCCTTCAAGATGAATTTGATTTGAGTTTCCTGCAATGCCAGGTCCATGAATCCAAATAACTCCCTGACTTTTGATGTCAAGGTCCAAATTGGAAGTATTGGTATAGGTAGTAGAGAAGTCTACATCAGATTTTGAGATGATGGTCAATTTGCATAAATCTCCTTTAGGTTCGAATACCCCCTGCGTAAATATTACTGATCCACTGAGGTTTTCCAAAACAACATCTCCCTTTTTCAAATAAGCATACAAATCATTGACATCAAGGCCATTTATTGAATTGCCAGGAGTAAGTTTGGTTACCCCTCCCCTGGTGACCACATTTATCCCGAATGATGTTTTCGACCCGCTGAACTTATTGACGTTAAAATTTAATTGTCCGTAGACTGTGCCATACAATAAAGTCAATAAAAAGATATGCCATCTCCTGGATAATGAGCGCATAAGGTAAAAAGGCTTAACCTTCAATATCAAGTTTTCTGCCGGACATTTGGAATACAAGCCCAAATATGACCAATATCAATGACAATATCATTATCGTCCATTGGTTCATAGTGGGGATAGGCTGCATTGGCGGCTCAACAATACAAGCCATCATTGCTGATTCTACATCCAGCACTACATCTCCACCACCAAGATATGGTCCCAAAAATCTCATATTTTGATCGGCAGGTATTAAGTTAGCTGGATATGAAGCAATTGTGTTTGTAATTTGGTTGAAGTTTTGCACCAAAATAGAGCTAGGTGTACCGATTGCAGGAACTGTTGTCAGGGTACCGGTATTGGCATCTATCAGATAACCATTGGCAAAAGCGCCACCACCGAGGTAGTTCGACCTTCTCATACCAGTGTTGATAGATCCCCCGTACAAATAAATGGAGTCCGCCCGAACGTTGACATTTCCACCATCTGAGTTTGTTGTCCCCCCATTGACAAAAAATGCGAGCCCGGTATAAATTCCTGCCCCGTTTCGGACAGACACATACCCCCCGGCCCTAATGTCTACATCACCTAATAAAGGAGACTGCAACAATGGATTCAGAGATCTCAATCCCAGGCCAGTCAAATTGATATTTCCAGCTTGACAAAGTGTAATGTCTCCACCATTTGTAAAAAGTCCGTTCTGCAAAGTAAGGTTATTGGAAAAAATCGTGATATCACCATTGGATTCACCAGCTGCACCCTGATATGTTACATTCCCTTGAGCGCGAATGATCACTTCTCCATCTTCTCCCGGCATAGTGCCAAATGTCAAAATCCCATTGCTTGTTAACAAAAGGTTATTACAAACAATCTCTACATTCCTTGCATAGATTGCAGGACCAGTCATGCGGATGTTGCCAGTAAAATCGAGTTTTATATTGCCAGCAGGTGTAACTACTGAAGGCCTTCTGGTATCAAAGCCAGTAGAATTCAGGCTGTCTCCGGATAATTCTATGTTGCCCCCTTCAGAAAAGATCATGGCCCCTTGGTGTAAAACCTCTTCAGAAGTATGAATAATTATATTTCCCCCACCAGAATTCAAAGACCCCCCAAAAGCAAATCTTGTAGATCCACCAACTTCCGCTGTAAAATTTCCTCCAAATGTCTGTAATGTATTACCACTTTGGGTAAAATCCCCGTCCACGATCAAATCAAAAGCACCTCCATTGGTATTGATTCCTGTTTGGAATGCAAAGTTTCCACCGATTCTAGCTATGAAATCTCCACCACCTGTAGTCATTATTTCTCCCGACTGCGTAAAATTTCCATCAGCAGTAATGTTGACATCTCCACCTGCGGTGTGTAATCCTGTAGCCTGAATATTGACATTGCCTCCAACATCTGCAATAAAATTACCTCCCGCAGTTCTAAATCCCGGGCCACTGACTGTCAAATTGCCTCCCGCATTTGCAAAAACATTAATCAAATTGGGCGTCATGGGCTGCAGATTGATGAAAGAAACATCATTCAGTGCATTTGTAGTTATTGTTCTTCCTGCAACCGTAGGCACAAACTCTGCTGTTGTAAAAACAATGCTGCCATTTGGAGCACTGATTACCACATTGCCCACGGCCAAAGCCGCGTTGAGGTCAGGGCCGGATAATGTACCCGGAGCCATTGGCAAAGTCAACGTAAAAGTAGTTACCCCCAAACCAAATGTTGACGAAACATTGGAAGTCATATTGTATTGATGTATGCTTATTGTTTGTGCTGACACAGAGGCTGTAAGCAATATCAAATAAAGGCCTAATTTTAGTCTGAAGAATTGAGTCATTGGTACTATTGCTTTAAAAGGAGCTAATGTTGTCGGTAAAATTATTCAAAAGTTTCGGAACTGACCACCTTTTATCCACAAATCCTGAAAAAAGCGAAGAATGCCTTTAAATCCAGATGAAGATTTGCCGATTTGCCAATAGAACTGGCATTCATAGCCGAAAATGTATCGGCCAACTTCCCAGCCATTGGTTTCGACTCCGCTCAACCACCAAGTCAAAAAATGTTTTATAAAAATACCAATGTCAAAGCTTAAAGACAGTGCGAAAAAATTGGGTTCAGATTTCAGTGATAGTGAGCGAAGCTATGGAATGGCGGCTTTTGACACCATAAATCCAAAAATTGCCCAATATTAAGGTACCTCACAGGAAATGCTTTGGGAGTACTTTTTAGCCTTTGGTTTCGACTCCGCTCAACCACCAAATAAATGTTTAATGATCATCCGTTAGCATACCTAACCTTTCCAAACCAAGTATCTTCTAGTGTTGCCACTATCAATCTTTCAAATAA
>JAGQWX010000082.1 GCA_020436935.1 Saprospiraceae bacterium | reverse complement strand
CCCTGGTACACTTTCCATGAGATTTGGTGGTACACTTTGGATGAGATTTAGTGGTACACTTTGGATGAGATTATGCATATTTCCATTTAATTGCTTTTTGATTGATTACAAATTTTACAACAGCTGATTTGAAGTCATGAAATACATTGTCCATCATGGAATAAAATTATTTCAATGTCTCAACAGCTCTTAGAAGCAATTTTAGGGCATCACGATGACAACCCTATGTCAGGATTGTTTTAGAAAGTCGATAAATGTTAAAATTTAAGGTGGACTGCAAGCAAAACATAACTTACGACAATAGCCTATTTGACGTTTATTTACTGCGGCTTTTTAATTCTTCACCCGCCTTCACTTTTGGCCACTTCTCATCATTAACCGCTGCACAGCAATCCTATGTTTTCGCTGAAGGATTATGGGGTAGAAGTTCAGTATTATATTAAAGGGCTGAATCCAAAAGAAGACTGTACGGTGTCCTTGTATCAATAATATCACAGAAACTACAAATACCAGTAATAAAGCAATAAGATGGCCAAATTCCGATTGTTTGGTATTGTAATCAAATAGAAGTATTCCGGCCTTTGTCCCATTAAAATATTTTTTATTATCCGCTTCACGATAAAATGTTTTCAAAAGTAAAAACCTAAAAAACTCCACACCCATCCACTTATAGATAGTTTTCAGGGTCTTTGGATGTCTTATTTTGAAATAGGTGTTGGGCAATAGCTTGCTCGTCGGATATACAAAACCTAAAAAAGCAACAAATCCTGTGATCAATAAACTAAATGCAAGAGCGGCAATGATGATCGCAAAAACAGAAAATTTCCCCTCCTCCAACTCAAAAAAAATCAACAATAACTTGTACGAGTTATATGCGAGTATCAGAGAAAGAATAGTAAATACAATTTTTTTCAATATGCTTTTTTTCAATTATTATTGGCATTTTTTTGCTTAGTATAATCCATATGCCTTAATATCGTTTTGCTCTAATCGTTATTACTTTTTGTGTACAAATTTTCCAGGCCATCGTATATACTTTGAGGCAGAACAGAGTGATGGTCTTCATTTTCGTATTGTTTATATATAAAATTTATTTTAGAATTTTTTTCATTCAACTTTTCTACTAAAACTGCCATAGGTTCTCTTATCATTCTTATCTCATTAGTTCCAATGGCAATAAACATAATTGCATCAGTTTCTTTCAACAAAAATTCCTCGTTTATTAGTAATTTCGATTGGTTCCACCAAATGGAGGGAGCGAGCAAAATGTAATTGGAAAACATTTCAGGATGAGTCTTGTAAGCGTAAAATCCCAGCAAGCCTCCATAAGAATGCCCTAAAATCCCTCTTTTCGACTTGCTGATCTTGTATTCACTTTCAACCATTGTGAAGACCTCATCTTTTAAAAATGTCAGAAAGCTATCTGCTCCCCCTGTGGTCGATTCATGCAATTGTATCTTCCCAAAATTGACCACCAATTTCCCATTATACTTTGAGGGTGTAAAATCCATATTCCGCTGCCTGTTCCAATCTTCTTCATTTCCAACTGATGAAATCCCGACGAGAATGAGCTCCTCCATGTTGTTGGCCAATGACTTGTTGGATAAACTTTTGATACGATAACACCCCTGAACTAAATCTCTAAGCCACCACGCATCTAAATAGTAAAGGACCTGATATTCTTTGTTCGCCTGGTAATCGGGTGGCAAAGTGATGATAACTTCGTAAACTTTTCCTGTTTCACGCGTGATTTCCTTGGTGATGGTGGTCGGCTGTGAGCTGTCAAATGTGTGGTTTTGTCCAGAAACAAGGCTTGGAAGTAATACAAAAAATAATAATATTCTGTACGTCATAAAGTGAATTTTAAGAATAATTGCGCTCAAAAATACCCGGTTTAGAACCTACTAAATCCGAAGTGAATAACTTCGGATATGGACATTCATTTCAGCTGAGAAAAAAAACTTAGTACTTACTCAAAAGCTGCACATAGAACACAATACTTAGCATAAAAGTTATCGCCTGACAGACCATTTCCTATTTCCTGATCTATCTATTCAATCCACAGATTTATTCTTATTCAGCCAAAATGAATATGAAGGAATAGAGACTTTTGTCCTTACTGCTAAAATCTTTTTTGGTTCGAAACAATTGAATGAAACCTGATCTAAGCCATCAAATCTGACTAAAGATAAAATAATTTTTAATAATAAATTGTAATTGATGTTAGAAATATATAATATTGTGTTAGAAATAAATAACATTTTCATGAAAGCAAAACGTCTGGCAATTGTAAAGTTTACTGTTGCTGCTTTGATTTTGGCCTTGATGACTTATTGGATTTTTAAGACCACTAAGCCATTCAATGGATACGCTTACGGAACTATTGGAGTAATGCTGATCATCGTCGGATTTGTGATTTACTCAGGTATTCAGGCCCTGAGGGATGCGAGACTTGGTCTCAATCCTATCGATGAACTTTCCAAAAAGATAACACAAAAAGCTGCTTCTTCGGCTTTCAGCATTTAGATTTACATGTGGCTGGCGATATTGTTTGCACTGAATTTGTTTACAATAGATTCTGTAAATAAGGCCAAGTTTGTGATCGCGTTTGGAATGATGGGCATGTCTCTGATCTTTCTTTTTATGCGGGTTTACCTCTCAAGAGTTGGAATAGATGAAAACGAGGATTAGAGAACTTCGTGCCAGAGAGCATTTAACTCAAATTGACCTGGCTCTGAAAGTTGGCGTCAGGAGAGAGACCATCGTTTTTTTAGAAAAGGGAAAATATAATCCATCTCTCAAACTGGCTTACGACATCGCTAAAGTGTTCAATATGAAAATTGAAGATGTTTTCTTTCTGGAATGAGAAAACAATGGAGCCCGATAAACCAAAAAGGACATTGCAATTTATGGGTTGTATATGGCTTTCAATGATAACTTTTGTGGATGGCATTAAATTCTAAGCCTGACCGGATCTCAAATAACTCAGCCCCATTGATCCATAGGCAAAGAGCCAACATAATCCTGAGATCGGATAAAGATAAGTCAAAGCCCATTCTGCTTCTGAACCTTGTGCAAGCAAAAAACAAATGCCTCCGATGATAAGGGTCGGTCCTACAAATGAACTAAAAAGTTTTGCTTTTAACCGCAAAATGCCGATTCCAAAAAGTATGGTGACGATGGGAACCGCTACCGTTGCTGGTGCCATTGCGATCATCTCCCAATGCGTTTCCCGCTCCAACATGTAATTGGCCATGACCTCAGGGGGTAACCCGCTCTTTTCCAGCGAGCCTATCACCACTCTGTAACCGGTAGCAAAGACACCTCCACAGGCTGCCATGATGCCAAATAAATACAAAAACAATCCAAACCTCGGTTTTTCCAGACCGATAACCCTCGAAGTAGAAATATGGATCATTACAAAAAACATCATCGCATAAACACCAAAAACACCCTCCACATAACTGGAAAATCCATCGGAATTTCTACCAATGCCAAGCAGATACATGACTATGGCAATGAGATAAAGAAAGGGACCAATGAAATGGGCATAAATTTGCGCTTTGGAAATGGAACTGTCTATCTTATTCATACAACAAATCTTTACATGCTTTATGGAAAATGGACCATCTACTTCTAAGAAGTAAATGTTACCGGGCCAAAGCTAATGTCCTGAAATATGCAAAAATTGTATGAATGTAACATCCGGATGAAATCATACATCAGAACGGCAGCTGACCAACAATGTCTGTTTTGCTTTTCAGGTATTGACGCGGTGTCATTTCAGCATATTGTTTGAAAACACGTATAAAATGAGCTTGGTCATAAAATCCATTTGTCAAAGCAACATGTGTTAAGCTTTCATGATCCTGATGCATTTGTTCGAGCGAGGCGATAAATTGTTTCATGGAAATTGCCTGTGATGGAGACATCCCAAACCAGTCTTTAAAAATACGGTGGGTATGCATTCTTGAATAACCTGTTAGACTGCATATATCAATTGGTTCACCATTCAATCTATTGTTGGTTAACTGGTTTAGCACTCTTGAAATCTTGGTTGCAAGCTGAAAGTCTGCATTATCACGGACCATGGTCAGCATGAAATTTTCAAGCCACGCAGAGCGGGTATAAAAGTCTGGCAATTCCTTTATTGCATCTTCAATCATTGCAATTTTCTTTGGTAAAACATCATCACCACCAATGGCCCAGTTAAGCAATTCGTTACATGGTATACCAAAAATCAGTTTTATTGCTACAGAATTCAATCTCACACCTATTTCGTGTGTATGCGAAAATGATACGTTGATGGGCTTGGTCTGCAATCCTGATAAAAAACAAAATTGTGCGGTGGGATTGTATGATTTGGAAGTATAAGTCTCACTGAAAATAGTCCAGGGTTCGTCAAATCTAAAAATCAGGTCTAGATGTCCGTCGGGCAGTAGTTTCCAATTTTGGGCACTTTCAGAAGTTTGCTCCCATATCATTGGAGAAAGACCTTCGAGTTTTTCCGGTATGTAAATATTAAAATCCAAATTTGATATTCCGCTGATGTTTTCAGGGATTATCAGATGTCATCCCAACAAACATTTATCTGTCTAAATAATCAAGTTAAAAATACAAATTATTATGTAAAAAATAAGAATTTCCTTATCCCCATTGATTTTGCCTGGGAAGTAGTTAGCAAACATCAATAGCAATTTAAATGGCTACGTGAATGGTGTTTCCCATGATGCCTATTCAAAATAACTTCATTTTTGATGCTTCTAAATTACCGCTTGAGCTTCGATTTCAATCATAAAACCCTCGTTTGCAAGCCCTTGTACACTGATCCATGTACTTGCAGGTGGATTTTCGGTGCCGAAACTTTCCCTAAGTACAGCATTTATGATCGGCCCATCTCCATGTTTATAATTTACTATGTAGATTCTTAACATCATAATGTTTTCCATTGTGCCGCCTGCTGACTCAATTGCAATGCTCAAATTATCAATTGCCTTTTGGGTTTGGACTCCTAAATCATTTTTCCCAACGATGTTCATTTTTTCGTCCCAGGCAACCTGACCGGAAATAAATACGAATTTTCCTGGATTAGAAATTACCACCTGAGAAAAACCATACTGAGCAGAATCAAAAAGCATTGGAGGATTTGAGGTTATTCTTGACATTGAAATTTATTTTTAATTGCTACAATTGATCATTTCTATACAACAACCAATATATCATTCGATAATAGTTTTGGCCATTTTCTAAATACAACACTTTACCATCTAAATTCCTATTGCTATAAATGTAAGCAGTTTGATTAAAGCTTGAAGTATTTTGTACGAATTCTACAGCTATTTTTTCTTCTTTGGTTTTGGAGCCGGTAATTCCGCAACAGATATCCGCACCAATTCGCTCAACCATGCGCTGTCCTCAATTTTTTCTTCAATTAAAAAACATGGTTTTGCCCCTTCATAAGGAGGTGCTTCAACAACGTTTCCAATGAACTCCTTTCCCGAATTCGTTGGCTTTATAAATAATTGGTTATCACAAATAAGTCCGAATAATTTTTCATTTGCATATATACCATATTCACCAAACATTTTTTTTGCAGTTATTTCGCCAGCATTTTTGATTTGCCCTGCTACAAAATCCACAAAGTTTTGATCTGACGCCATTTGATTAACTTTTAAATTGATAATACAGATTATAAAATTAAGCCGATGCCTTGCTCCAAAGTTATTCCATACTATTGATATCGTATAGGAAGCATATCCAGCTTCAACAATGCCAAAAGTATGATTATTAAAGCAGTTCCAGATACTGCAATGAAATTTATATATGTCTGAACTTTAGATTTATTGTTGAATATTTTAAAAGGAATATAAATAAGTAGAAGTCCAACAAATCCTCCTAATGTATTCGTTACAACATCAGTACTATCAAAAGCTCCTATTTTAAAAACATATTGAAGCACCTCAATAATTACACTAATCATAAAAAATAAGAACCCCTTCTTATATAAGCCCCAGCCCCTAAATAAGATACCACTATATACGCCAAGCGGAACAAAAGCAATGATATTGAAGATGGTCTCAGAAATGTCAAGTTTTCCACCTGTAACGAAATGATGGTAAAAGGGCACCAGGCTCACTCTCCTTTCTTCCATATAACTGAACTGAACCCCTAACTTAAAAAGTAGAATCCAGAGCAATATCATCAGGTATATAAATAATAAAGCAGCTGTTACTTTGTTTGCACTCACTTCTGGCTGTTGTAGTTCTTTCAATTTAAGATGAGTCATGTGAAACTATCTAGAGAATAATCAAAAAGTAATATCTAAATTTTATCTAAATTTCACGGCTCAGATCACTTCAATTCTCTTTCTATTTCCGCCAGAAATATTTTATCCATAGGCTGAGTATATGGGTCAAATCTTTTGTATCCTTTCAAATAATATGCCTTGGCCTTTTCCATGTTTGACTTATATTCCTTTTCCAATTTTTTCTCCTTATATATAAGTCCGAGGTAATAATATGGCTCAGCAAGATAGTCATGCAATTCTATTGATTTATTTAAAGACTTAATTCCACCTTCCAAGTCTCCCATCTCCATTTTCAAAACTCCTAAATGAAGATAGTCATATGACATGGGCGCATAATCTTTCTTTGCCAATTGCTCCTCAATGATCTTTATTGCTTTACTTTTCTCCCCAAGCGCTTTATAGCATAATCCTTTTGCAATATTTAGCTGATAGTCACCATTTATGGAATAACCAATATCATAGTCCCTCAAGGAATCCAACTTTTCAAAGTCCTTAATTGCTCCCCTGTAATCTCTTAGAAACTGATACCGACACCAGCCTCTATACCCCAAATGCCCATTGGGATTTAATTCAACCGCCTTATCAATTAATTTTTTCCATGCAATGAAATCTCCCCTCTTCAAATACGGTACAGCCTTCTCAAAATATGCATAATCCAAACCAGGACATAATTCAATTGCCTTGTCAAATTGCATTTGAGAAGCCCGCGATCCTTGTGCTGATCGAACATGAGTAGCTAAAATACAAGCTTCATAACACAACTGGTTGTTTTCCATCTTGTATAAATTGCAGTTTGGCTGGGCATTGGTCTGCAAATGAAAAATTATACCTAGCGCAAGTATTATCCATTTCATGGCATGATCTCTATAAGGTTTCCGTCTTCAATCTTGAATGTCAGATATTGATAATAATCAGACGGCTTGTCATTCATCTGACCTATTCCCCAACCATCTAAGTGTTTGGTCAGGTTTAAAAGCTGATCGGACAAACTCCTATCAAATACCTTGTCTTTGTATTCAATGTCCATTCCTTGTATTCTGAACCTTCCTGACTTCCCTTCACAATTTACAATAAATCTTATGGTGACAAAGCCTGTCTCTTTTTCTCGTTTTGTGGATTTTAGCCCTTCTTTAAAGTGTTCCTCAATCTTTATCTTCTCCCCCGCATACATCAGTCCATTCCCAAAGTTATAGTACTGCAACACCTTGTTCTCGTCGCAAATTTTAAAGCTTGGATCATCAGTCATTGAGTCATAATAGATGTCTCCAACGTGGTCTGGATACACAGCATTATTCACCGGTTGTTGTCCACAAGCAGATAAACCAGCCATTGCAATGCAAAATAGGATCACCTGTTTCATAAGTTTAACTTCCTGCATAAATCGAACTGTAATTTTGTTTAATTGATTTTGTTTCTTTATATCCAGGCCCCACCATCCAGATACAAATCCGGAGCAACTATTCCTCAATTGGAATTGAAATACAACTTCCTGCAATTATTTTGATGCTTCCTTCAACCACTTTCCAAACTCTGATGTAGCGAAATTGACCACCAAAACTTTGATCATTCATCTTTCCTTTAAGTTTAGAAAATAAAGTAACTATTGCAGTTTCATCAATAATCCTCATTGTTTCTATTGATGATTCAATCTCCTCAAAGACTATGCTCTCAGACCTGTAAGTTTCCAGATCCATATTTTTAGTAATGACTACTCCTGTGGGAAGAACAAAAAGCAAATCATCGTGCAATAAGTGCTCTAAAGTTTCTAAATCACTTTTCTTCATTGCCTCTAAAAGCTGTTGTTCTACTTCAAAGATTTTTCCTTCATCAATTATTGTCGAATCCGAGATTGTATTTTTCAAGATTTACAGAGTTTTGTAAATGTGATTATGTAAATGAATGATGGAATTAACCATTTAAGATATTACCTGATCCAAATTTATAACATACAAAATGGTCAGAATATTTTGTGAGTTGAGTAATTGAATAAATGTGGAGTGGGTGCTCAGGCAAGGCTTAATACCGCAGTCTTGTTTTGAAGACGAGATGGATCTTCGAAAGCAGTTTAATGCACAAATCTATTTCGGAGGAGGACAGAATAAATGGCAATATATGGTCGGGATGCTCCGCAAAATTTCTATTGTATGCGACTTTTTATCCCGCACTTACCCTCCTATTCTTAAATATCTTTTCAAAAAACAACATCTGATAGGAAACCGCATTCTCCCAATACGCCCACGTATGACCTCCAGGTCTTTCTGTATAATCATGTGAAACATTTTGATATACCAATCGCTCATGTAAGGCCCGATTCACTTCCAGTAAATAGTCATCTACTCCACAGTCTATAATAATAGCCAAGCCATTCTTTTTGATTTCATCAACCATGTTAATGACTGAATTATCCCTAAAGGCCTCTGAATCAGGATCTGATGTTCCCAATATTCTTTGAAACTCCTGCTTTGTACGAGTCAAATCACCTGAAAATCGAAACTTGGAATAATTCATATCCACTCCCCCACTCATACTTCCCGCAGCGCAAAATACTTCAGGATGCCTGGTTGCAAGATACAATGCACCATGCCCACCCATGGAGTAACCTGAAATTGCACGGCCTTGACGGTCTTTCACCGTTTTGTACAACGCATCTATTTTTGGTACTACTTCTTTAATGATATGTGTTTCAAACTGACTTTTTTTGTCAAACTGACTGTCCAGATACCAACTGTAGACCTCACCTTCAGGCAATACGATGATGATTTCGTGGTGGTCTGCCAGGTTTTTTAAAAAATTTTTATCCGGAGTTTTAGTCAGCCAGGAGTCAAAATGTCCCCCGGCACCATGCAACAAATAAACGACGGGGTAAGTGCCTGTGGTACCTGCATAGGAGGAAGGCAAAATCACTGCAGCTTTATAAGTCGTATCCATCGAAACGCTTTTGATGAGTACAGTATCCACTGTGGCTGCGTTTAAATTTAAGGAGAATATGATTAAAATGAATATGAAGAAGTTTTTATACATATACATAAAAGTCAATCTTTGATGAGTACCTCAATTATGCTAAGGCTTGTTTTTTTTTACCAATTAATACCTATGGCTAGCTAGTTTAAATTTAAATCAAATGACTGCCGAAACTTGTCATTTTTCAAAATTTCAGTAAGAATTTTTTCGGCAGTTACTGAGTTGTTTTTAAAAGGATGCTGTCTGAATAAATGCGCATATATTTTGTCCCTTTCATTCAACAGGTGATCTACCGTACTTTCTGAAAGCTCAAATATACGATTTGAAAAGTCAGAATTCCATTTTAGGTTCGCGGGATTGACGTAACCTTTCTCGATGAAACTTTTTGTCTTTTTCGGGCATCGACATGGATTGTTGGTATTCACTAATCCACATCTGTTATGCATCCATTCATAAAGGTCTTTCCTGGCCCTCGTCAATCGCTGCCTGAAATTATCGGAGCTTATTTCGAAGATTTCTGCCCCCAGGTTATGGTCTATTTCAAAAACATCACCCAGTATATAAGTAAGTCTTTGCTCGCGGTCCAAACACATGATCATACCTGCCATACAAGCTACTTTGGCTTCCTCAATTTCCAATTTCATCATGTTTTCTTCCTCAGATGTCAACTCATTGTTTTGTGCACTTTCGATGGTCTTAAAAAAATTTTCAAATCCTCCTTCATACCGCACTTCAACTGAAGTCCGCCTGGTATTTAAAAAGTGATTGCACGTAATCCTGTAAAGCCATGTTCTAAATTGAGCTTTGCCGGAATCATAATTTCCAAGATTGGCAATGACTTTTATTAGCACTTCCTGCGTGGCGTCTTCAGCATCAGCCAGATGATTGAAATATTTAAGGGCTACATTAAAAATGTAGCCCTGATGTTTTTCAACCAAAGTATTGAGTGCGTGCCTGCTTCCATCGAGGCAAGATTGAATGAGGACCAAATCATCCTGCTGGTCGTTGGCCTTATTGCTAAAAGGATTTTTCATCATTTATTTACACATAAAAAATTGATAACTATGGATGGCATTATCTCTGATCGGAGCTATTTTTTGATAGTTGCTGTCTGCAATGTAATCTTTCATTTTGGCAGCATCATCAACACCAAAGATAACAATAAGCTCGGGTTGCTGATAATCCAGGTCTCCAATCGCCGACATAGATTTCATGATTTTTACAAAATATTCAGCATGAATACCATACTTTGCAAACAGTCCGCTATAATGTCCTTTTTGGTTGAACTCAATGAGTCTTTCATAACCCAAACTGTCCTTAAAGTTTACCAATGCTATGCCATGTAAGGCATTTTTTTCAGAAGCCGTTATAATTTCAGCTGCCTGTATTTCAGATCCGAAGCTCACACTCATTTTTCGAAGGCCTTGGTTTCGAATTTCAGCCAGTTTTTTGACATCTTCGTCGGCCAAATAACTTTGGAAATTCGCCAAACTTTCTGTTGAGAAAATTTGTATCATATCGGGTTGTTCAATTTGATTTGCTATACCGCCAATTTGCCCTTTGCTTACTGGATGGTATTTGTGCAATATTTCAACGCCATACTGTTTAAAATAGGGTTTCGCTTTCGCCTGAAATTCTTCAAGATTATGCATTCCACCTTCTTTGAAATACAGAAAACTGATGAATATTATCTTAATGCTGTTCATTTTAGTTGTTTTTTAAAAGTTCTTCAATTCCCTTAATGCCACCTTGATACAATTGGTCAAGTCCTGTTGCGACAGCATATTCCATACTTTCGTCCAACAAGTTGTAATTTGATAGCCACGTAATGTTAGTTTCAGTTGGCGACAGTTTTGTGACATGAATTGTGCCTATTACATCTCTTGTAGGTAACATATCCTGCTCGTCAATGGAATATTGAAAAACCATTGCATCTTCGTCCACCACAAGAATGGTTTCTTTGAGCACATTGCCTTGAAAAGTTTTACAAATTCTTTTTGCACCTGGCTTTGCCAGGCCTTCAAGTTCGCAAGATTCAATCGCAGAAAACCATTTTTCCAGCCCGTTACCTTTTGCGATTACTTCCCATACTTTTTCTGTTGGTGCATCAATTGTCATTGTTGTTACTACTGATTTCATTGTATTGTTTTATTTTAAAAAAATGTATATCAGTGGTACAATTCAAAAGTTGAAGTGTGACAGAAAACTCAAAAATATTTTGAAATGAATATGACAGGGCTGTTAAAAGATACTCAGGAACCGCTCATTGGGGTGCCTCACGACCAACCCTCAAATTATAATTTAACCTTTTTTAATAAATAAGTTGATACCGCTAGGCCATCATCTACTCCAACTGAAACTCCGTCTGTATTTATGTCTTGCAAATAAATTCTTACAGCATAATCAATTGCTGTATCAAGTTTTGATCTCAATTTATTGTCTGTCAAAATTGAGTTACTTGTTTGAGCGAGCAGTGTACCGGACAGAAAAAGTGTAACAAAAAATGTTATGGCAAATTTTTTATCATTTCGAAACATAATTTCTGTTTTGTCAAGTTTAAAGATTGAACTTAGCATGTTGCGAACCACGGTAGTAACATCAATAACCTAATTTTCAATGATCAATTATTGGGTAACGGGTGACCTATTGTAATATTGCTTATTTTTCTCTGTCTTCGTTTTCGTATTCCCTTACTCAACTATTTTTAATTTGTTGTTATTATTCGAAAAACCACAATAGCAGCCCCTAACAATAAGCCAATAAAAGTCCAGATTTTTTTTTCTGAAAACTGAGTTCTCTGGTCAACATACTCACCAGCATGGGGGAGCACTATAAACTTCAATTTATTCCAATCCCACAATAACAGGTAAATATTTGAAAGAAGCATCAAAGATGTCATCACCAAAAAAACAGGTGACTCAAACGTTGTGGTAAGAATAAAAATTGAAAGCATAATCGGGAAATATACGACAGCGCCTAGTGTGCTAAAAATTTGAGACATAATTAAAAGTCCGGCCATCAGTTGCCCCCAACCTATGAAATCCCAATAAAACCCTGTACGATACATGGCTTCTAAAAGATGAGACAATGAACCCATTGGTGCATTTTCGCCTGACTGAGGTTCGAATCGCATTCCTTTTATTTTTAAAATACTTGCCCAAACGAATGCGGTGCCCAGCAGGTATCTGAGTAATATGGTAAATACCTGAACAATCTTTATTGATTTTAATCTGAATATGATCTTCTCCATTATTCAGTAAATATACCATTCGCCAATACTGTACGCCCGTTTTCCTGGTACAAATTCTAAAAGGCTTTCCTCCTGTTTGAGACAAAGTAAGTGACCACCATGAAGACAAACTGCTAAAAGAGTTGATTTGCAATTGAATTAAGACTGTAAATATTTACAAATCAATGCTTTACAACTATGTTGCTTACTTTCTATTCCAATTTTCTATCCTTCGGTCTTAAATACCACGAAATAATGACCAGAACAAACAATAGTAAAGGAATAATAATCATTTGTATTTGGTCGCCGGTAAACATCCGCGAAAGCGACGCACCCGTCAAATCAAACACCATACCCGCATAAGCCCATTCTTTGAGACGCTTAAATTTGGGCATCAAAATCACAACGGCCCCCAGCATTTTCCAGCCTCCAATGATTGTAGTGAAATAAAGGGGATAGCCTAATTGTGACATATCGTAGACAATGTGAGGCAGTCGAATGAGATTGGCGATGCCCGGAACAATGAAGGCAATAGCAGAAAGCACTGTAGCAATCCAGTAAAGGCGATTTTTAGTCTTATCTTCCATTTTTAACATTTTTAAATTGCAATTTAGAATGTCCAATTTCTACCCCTCTTATGAGTTCTAAATTCAATCATCACGAAAGAAAATGCAATAAAGCTCCATCCATTGAGGAAGCCAATTACTCTGCTGGTAATAAATTGAGACATATTTGAGCAAGTCATTCATGCTACAAAATTACCTTTGCCCCATCTGCTTTATTAGGACATTCAGTTCAGATTCATGGATATAAAGATCAAGGAAATTTCTATAAGCTATTTCCTGTGATTTGACCTGAATTCAGAGGGAGAAAGGTGATAGGAATTACTAAATAGCCGTGAAAAGTGTGAGCTGTCCTCATAGCCAAGCTGATAGGCGATTTCCGAGATGGAAAAATCTGATGCTTTCAACAATTGCTCTGCCTTTTTCATCCTTTGTTCCCGAATATAATTGGCCGGGGAATTTTCATAATGAATTCTGAATTCCCTCTTGAAAGTTGACAAACTATGTCCTGCCAGTTTTGCCATCTGTTCCAAAGTGATATTGGTGAACAAATGGGCATTGACGACCTCCTTAAGCGTTGCTTTTCTAGGGGTAAACAAATGGGCAAAAAGGTCAAGAATGGCAGTTTTTTCATTCGTTTCCAAGAGCAAAAGAATAAGTTCTTTGAGCTTGAGACGCAAAAGCTCCGTACTCACCAACTGTTGATTTTCAAAATAAAAATCCAAACTCTGTATGAACTGCTGGATTACATTTTTATGGATGATTTTTTGAGCATAGTGCCCTTGTTTGTTGGTGTCTAAAAAATGAGGAATTTCATCCTCGTAAATGTCTTTTAAGATTTCAGGATACAAGTGAATCACAAATACTTCACAGACACCGCCATCTACTTTATTCATAATTTCAGCGAAATAACTTCCACATTTCAATAAAATACTTTCTCCATTTTCCAGGAAAACATTTTCAGTAGGAGAGCTTATCATGGCTTCACCTTCTTTAAAGTAGATAAAACATGCTTCATTTTGAAAAACAGGACTTTGTTTCAATGGGGACTTTACAGTCAATTTCTCGACCAATGATTTGCCTTGAAATTCAAAATGCTTGTGATTTAAAATCATGTCTGATTGCTATTTTGAAAGTGGATAATCCTTTTCCAATTGGATCTGCTCCGTAGATTTCATGCCTTAGGTCTTTTAAAGAACGCAATATAACCAACAGTCTGATGAAACGATCCAAAGCCAAAGGCCATAAAACCTCCATGGAGTTTTGGCTCTACTCTTACAAGTTCCCAACCTTCAGCCCCATACATGTCGAACGCTATATTAATATCATCAGGCAATCCTGTACTTGTTCGTTTTTGTGCATTTATGTAAATGATCTTATATTCCCATGTCATTTTTTACCTTTACTTTTGATTACAAATCAGTATTCTTTGTTTCGCGCGTTTAATTCAGTTGCAACCTGGATCGATAATTAATCCCTAGATAAACTTGTTGGTGAAGATATCCATTTTGTGTGAAGTATATTTCTTAAACAAAATACCAGATCAGGATTAATAAATTCAATTTGGCTTAAATTTTTCGAAATTCTGCCCTGAAATATAAATGTTTAAAAGACTTTTTGAATGATTACACCGTCGGGAACTTAGTGATATCCATAAAGAAAACTTCCCAGGTATGTCCGTCAAAATCTTCTATGGTTCTTTGTTGCATAAAACCATAATCCCTCATCTCGTTTGGCTCAGTACCACCAGCTTTCAATCCATTGGTCATTAGATTGTTCACTTCGTCAATACTCTCCATCGATAATGAATAAAGTGCTGCTAAATTTGACTTTGTGTTTGCCAATGGTTTAGTAGCAAACGATTTAAATTTTTCGTGTGTCATTATCATCACATATATGTTTTCACTCCAAACCATACACTTTCCAGTGTCGTCTGAAAATTGAGGATTGTTTACAAACCCTAATGCGGTGTAAAAATCCATAGATTTCTGAAGATCTTCAACTGCTAAATTGATAAATACTTGTTTTGCCATTGCTTCTGAATTTTATTTATTATCCTAAATTTTGTTTCTATAAAAGTATGAAACTGCCAGAACACCCAAAAATGCCAAAGGCATAAGCATATTGCCAATGTTTTTATCCACGAATAATTGACTTAAGAATGCAAAAATTAACGTAAATGTATGTCCCGCATATGCCCATTCTTTAACTGGCTTAGGAGTCTTAGGATAGACAATTGCAACTATATTACTGCTTACAGAGTTTTTGTATGATTTCTCAGAATAACAACTGCCAAGGCTGTTTACTATAAAAGCAATTATCAAAACTCTCTTTTGTTCCATTGATTCTTTTGTTGTATACTACACAAGCCCTTCCTTTATATGGTTATCCACTTTGTAGGGCATATGTGGTACTACTCGTTGCTTTTGTTTTAATGTGGGTAAGTCTTCTGCATATATCCAGAGGCAAGATAATATAATTTTTTATGGATTTATAAAGCCTTTATATACACATTGTGATTGGTCTGCCATTCAGGACAATTCAGTTATGTCTTATTTTCATTTATTCAAACTACTCACCCTTAAGTGCTCTTTCGCTAAGAAGTCTAAAGTGTTTTTTTTCTCCATTTCATCATCCCATTTTTTTGTTTGGACATACTTTTTATAAATATCAATTTAGGCTATTGCCTTAGTATACAACTTCATCCTTTCATAAATCTTTATTTTGAGACTTATTGCCCAGCCATTGTTTTGATTTATTTCTATTGCGTAGGATGCCAAATCAATGGCTTCCATTAGATTATTCCCTTGAAAAAATAAATATTCGGCGGCACCTGCATAAATGTCTGAATCCTTATTCTTCCTTGTATCTAACTCCTGCTTTATGAATTCTTCAATTTCAATATCTGTGCTTGTTTCAATATCAAAACTTACCTGGACATTTTCCCAGGATAGAAAAATCCTGGCGTTATTCGGAATAATCTCAATGTCAAAGTTTAAAGTTTCATAAAAGCGCCCTGACTCCGCGGGAATCACAACGAATCGAGCAACATCCATTTTATAGTCATAGGCATAACTTCCATATAATGTTGTATCCTTATTTAGAATGACTATCCATTCTTCTTAGCCCGGAATGGTTAAGAGTGCATATTTTCCCGCTTGAACTTTTTGGCCTCCTATTTTAACCGGCTCATTTAAACTGATTTTAGTACAACTTCCTGCTCCTGTTCTCCAAACTTTGTCCCATGGAATTAAGTCTCCAAAAATTTGTCTCTTTCTGACAGACGGTCTTATGTATTCGATTTCAATTCTGGTATTTCCCACAACCTGAGAAATGTTTCCCTTTGGGCTTAAGGAAGGAAAGAAAAGAAAATTCATTCTCCTGTGCACTTAGATAAGACACAAATAAAACTAGCATCAGGATGATCGTATTGCTTCTCATTTTTATCTTTAATTCAACCATGGATAAGTACTTTGTATTTGAAAGTTGATGATTGCGAAATGTTTCAAACAAAATTAAGTCTTTATATTCGAGGGCCTCATAAAAAGTTCAAACTTGTTCTTGTTATTTTTTTAGTTTTTCATGGGCAGTTGAAAGGGCAATTTTCAATGCTTCGTCAGACTGAACTTGAATATCCGGAACAACCCCTACCCCTTCCCAATTTGTATTCGTAATTGGACTAGTTGGTTTGCCTTGCGGAATTCTTACAAAGAAATTATTTGTTGCGATTACTGCACCTGTGAGATGCGCACCACCCGCTGTCGTTTCTCCAATGATGGTTGCACGTTTTAAATTTTTCATACAGTAGGAGAAGCTTTCTGCAGCAGAAAATGTTTTTTTGCTCGTCAGTATATACAAATCAGAGGAGGGCATGGTAATCCCTGAAACATAGGGTAATGTCCATGATTGGGTTAATTCATTTTTAGGGCGATTATAAAAGTCGAAAAGGTGAGTAGGCGTAGCAAAAAAATAACTTGCGATTAATTGAACCATGGCAGGAGATCCACCGTCGTTATTCCGTAAATCCAGGATTACTGCATTGGTATTTCCAATAAAATTCATTGCGGATGCCAAAGTACCGCCACTGTATTTTGGGTCGGCAAATTCTCTCAAATCTATATAAGCTATATTACCATCAAGTATTTTAACTTCCTTGAATCCAAAATTATCTCTCCTTAATCCGCTTAATATTTCCTCATTCTCCTCGTTTGCAAGTTTTGCTCTATCAATATCCGTTAATGCTTGTTCTCGTGCAATAACTGAAGGATTGTAAATGACACTCAGGTGTTTGTCTTTGCTGATTTCCTGAAGGTCTTTTGTAAGCTGCTGGGCAAAAACAGATGGTTCAATTATAGCACTGTACTTGTTGCTCTTAAAATTGGCTTTTAATTGCTCCGCCATTTTATCAGCTACATCAGGGTTGACATAATTTATTTTAAGTTTTTCAGAGATTGAATCTATAGTACCTGCCATTTCTTTGACATTCAAATTGGTTGAAATTTGCTGGGCCAATACAGCCGAGAAGTAGGATTGAAAAAGAAAAATAAGGAGTATGATTAGTTTTGAAAAGTTCCTCATGGAAACAGATTTGATATTTAATAAAAACATGGTCTTATAACATTGATAAATAGTATCTGCCCAGGAGTTAGATGGCCAAATAGAAAGAACAAATATTCTGGCATTTTCACACCAAAATCAATCCTTTTTTGAATATAATATTTGAATGTCCCTTGCAACAACTGACAGGTCATTATTAAATTGATGCCCACCATCAGGTATTTCGCAAAAACTTGCTGCTGTGAGTTTTTGTCTGTAGTGGTAAAAGTGCGATACAGGTACCTCATCATCATCTTTGCAGTGATATAGAAAAATGGGCACACCAACAGGCAATTTTTCTGAGAAATTATCCATAAGTTTTAGTCCGGATTTCCAATTTTCATCGCCCTTCCAAAATGGCGTAGCAATCAGAAAGATTCCAATTATTTCATTACCGGAAGATTTTTCAGAAAGTAATTTTAAAATCATAGATGCACCAAAAGAATGCCCAACCAATATAAAATGGTCTTCCATTTTAGAAATGTGTTTGTCAATTTCTTTCAACCAACCAAAATCAGGTTCAGATTCGATTTCTGTGATCTTTGGATAATGTACGGAGTAATCATTACCCAATTCAGCTTTGAGGGAATCAACCAGTAAAGCGTCAGCTTCATAACCATCGTCACCCCCTCCTTGAATGAATAATATTTGTTTTATCATATTTCATAACATTTAGTTCTGCAAAAATTCATCTTCCCAGTGAACCCTAACTGCGCATTTATAGATTCAATTGGTTATAGCGGACCAGTGATATTTGTGAGATTTAGCAAACGCCAATCTGAAAGGTTCTACACGAGTTATGGCCAGGCATATCTTCATTAAAACTTAAAATTAATATTTCTTATTTTAGTCATCATGCCGTAAGCAATGTCTATATAAAACGTGTTGAGCTATTGAAATCTTCGAAAAAGAGATGGGAAAAAGATCGTACATATGGTTGAAAACCAGTATATTAAAGGTTTATACCACTAAATCTGAATATACATATATGCACGATCTACAAGCAATATACAATAAAGTCAGGCAGATATTAATGACCGAAGCCAAAGAATATTTCACTTTTGATGAAAATACTCGATTTTATCCTCGGTTGCCCAGCATGAGCGATCTAGAGGTTATAAGCCTGAGTATAGCTTCAGAATGTTTAGAAATCCATTCTGAAAATCTGCTTTGGTCGAAGATAAAAAAAGATTACCCAACAATGATTGGCAAAATTGGTCACTTGACAAAATTCAATAAAAGAAGGAAAACACTTTTGCCAATTACAAGCTTTTGTTTGGAAAAGCTATCTAATGTCCTTCATGACCATTTAGGTGATGAAACATTGATCATTGACTCTATGCCAATACCTGTTTGTAAATTGTCAAGGGAACATTCTTCGCGGGTTTGTAGAAATATCACTACCGATGAAGTTGTTGCAGATAAAGGATATAATATTGCAATGGGAGGGTACTATATAGGTTATAAGTTTCATTTAATTGTCTCAAAATCTGGTGTTTATAAGGATATGATAATAACT
>JAGQWX010000081.1 GCA_020436935.1 Saprospiraceae bacterium | reverse complement strand
ATGGGGAAAGCACCGAAAATTACTTGAATTGAGGAACTGCTTGAATTGCAGAATTGCTTCAATTACAGAGGTCCTTTTCTGTGCCACCCTTTAGGGATGGGGAAAGTACTGAAAACTGCTTGAATTGCAGAACTGCTTGAATTGCAGAGTTCTTTTTCGGTGCCACCCTTTAGGGATGGGGAAAGCACCCAAAATTGCTTGAATTGCTGAATTCCTTTTTGGCGCCAAGCTTCTAATCTCCTCATCCCAACTGCAATAAATTTACCGTGAAAAATAGTATATTTGCATCTATTTTCACGATTAGTTGAGCAGAATTAAAATGATAAACCAAACCACAAAAGATAAAATAGTGGCTTTGCAAAAGCAATTCACCTTTTTGGCAAAAGGCAATGAAACCTTGCTGAAAGAAATAGCCCTTGCCGAAATACCCGAAATGGTTTACAACTCAAATGCAATTGAAAACTCAACGCTCACCTTGGAGGATACAGAAAAAATTTTGACAGGCGGTACCTTAGGACGAAAAGTGAGTGTTCGGGAAATTTACGAAGCCAAAAACCTGGCAAGGCTTACAGAAATCTTGTTGGAAAAAGATAAACACAAACTTACAATTAAACTTATTTTAGATTTACACAAAACTCTGCTTACGCATATTGATGAAGGAATTGCGGGGCGTTTTCGCATAGGCAAAGAATGGGTAAGAGTTGGGAATCACCTGGGGGCAAATCCTCAATTTGTGCCTTCACTGATGCAAGAATTGGTGGACGGTTACAACCAGGATAAAATCGAATATTTTTTAGATGCTATCGCACACTTTCATGCCGAGTTTGAAACCATTCACCCATTTGTGGATGGTAACGGGCGAATGGGTAGGGTGCTCATTAATTTGCAACTGATGAACACAGGTTTGCCGCCTATCATCATTCAAAATAAAAACAAGCACACAGCTTACTATCCGTTGTTTAGCAAATACCAGTCTACGCTGAAATTTGATGGTTTCACCGAATTGTTTGCACAGCTTTTGCAAGAAACATTACACAAACGCATTACCCTGCTTACCGCAAAAAAAATTGTTCCGCTTTCTGTCTGGGCAAAACGAAACCATGTGAAAGCAAATGTGGCAGCCAATAAGGCAAAAAGGCAAACCATTCCTGCTTTTCGTTTAAGAGAAAAATGGATGATAGATGAACAATACAACTCAATTGAAGAATGAACGAATTTAAGAAAAGAGCAGAACTATTAGACTATAAACTCCCGGGAAACAGCTTGAACCCACATGTTATGGAAGGTAATTTACGCGTTCCTTAGACCAATGCTTTCATGAGGACAACGAATGTTTGTTATGAACAATATCAAATAATATTGGAACCTAATGAATGCTGGATGGCACACCGAAGTTGAAATATGACTGCGGAATGATAATTTGGTTTTAGGAAAGATTTTGATAAAGGCGGGTGAAATAGATACATAAGTTTATTAATTTTGGGTATTGGGGTCGATATTGTTTGTTTTTGAGTAGATTTATGATAGTAAAATAGAGATCATCGATTTTTGAAATAGAATGTAAAATGCTCGAGAGTGATATAAGAATGGTTTGTGTTTTGGGAAGTTCAGATTTATTAAAATTAGAGAAATGAAGAAAGAAAAAATAGATCAGATTGATAACATTGATAGCCTAATAGGATTAATTTCTCAACTACTCGAGAAAATGGGCTTGTCTGCGATAAATAGAATTGCAGACAATATTATTGAAGCTAAAGAGCCATCCCCTCTGAAAAAACGTAAAACTTATTTCATCTTTACACTTAGCGAATTAAATGGAAAAACTCCAACAATTGGCGAAATAGTGCTGTCTATTAAGCATGATGCTGATAATATTTATATCGTTACTTCAAATCGTAAAATATCTGACTACTTCAAGAAATGGCTAAAATATTACTGTGATTACCAAAATATAGATTTCTGGGCAAGAGATATAATTGTTGAATTAGTTGATGAACATTTATCTAGCTTCTGGGGACATGGAGATTCCTTTATTCAAGCCTATGAAGAAAACTTTATAGAAAAATTGGAAAATGACAAAGAGTTAAAAAAATTATTGAAACTTGACGACAAATATGATAAATTACTAAATATTTTTATTGAGCCAAAGCTTTTTGTTTTTGCGGAAGATAAAGAAACTCAAAGAACAATTCAGAAAAGGATTAGATTAGAGAATATAGTTAATAATGAAAATCATATAATTTCTGGAGATGCAGGCACCGGAAAAAGTACAGTTTTAAAAGAAGTTGGTAAAAAAATTGTTACCCATAATAGAAATGCTGCTAAAAAGTCAATTCCAATTTTAATTAATTCAAGCACCTTATTTCAAAACAATTTTGATTTAAATGAAATCATTAACTCTGAATTAGACCGTAATTTTTCAGAGTTTGGAATAGATAAAGTATTAAATGGGTATAATATAGTTCTACTCATAGATTCAATTGATGAATTTGAGAAGGTTATACGGCAAAAAATCTTAAATGACTTAAGTGAATATGGAAAAAGGGATAATTTCAGCTTCTTATTATGTACAAGGAATTATAAAGCGTTGATTTCTGGGTGTGAGATTTGTGAACATGGAAATCCATTCTTATCGAATTTCGATTTGAGGCAGGTCAAATTATTTCTTGATAATTTTTTCAGGTTTGATTTGGCAAAGTCTGATAAGTTGTGGGAGATACTTATGGAAAACAACACGCTAGAAAAAATACCAATAACTCCGTTAACAATTTCACTAATTTCGATACTTTACGAAGATAAAGGTTACGAAATACCAGCGACAATCACAGATGTATATGACAATTTCAGTTTATTCTTGCTTGGCAAAATAAATGTAAGTTCAAGACTTGACTTCTTAAATATCAACATTAAAAAAAGGGTTATATCAAGCTATGCTTTGATTATTATCGAGTCAGAGAATAAATCTAAGAAAAGTGTAAATGAGTTTGTGGAATATATTGTTTCATTTTTTTCGCAGAAGTCCATTTCAATAAACAAAGAATTAGTCCCGGAATTATTGCAATCATTAACAGATGGAACGGGAGTTTTGTATATAGATGAAAATGGATATGTTGCCTTCAAGCATGACCATTTTATGGAGTACTATGCCTCTGTTGAAATTTTCGACCATTATAGAGATACTCACGAAAAAACATTGATAGATAATTTCAATAACTTCAACTGGCAGAATACAGCTATCTTTTATGCCGGGCGTACTAAAGATATGTCAGGTTTTATTACAGATTTAATAAGTCACATAAAATCATATCAACTTCTTAATGACTGCTTGTTGGGGGTCTCAGGAATGGGGTATGTCCTACAATCTTTATGGTTAACCGATTCTATTAGGAGAAAAGAAGGTGTCAAAGTAGCACTAGATTTACTAATAAAAGCTGACTCTGAAGTAAAAAAATTGGCAGCTTCTAAATTTCCTTTCTTCCAGAAAATAAGAAATCCTGACATAGCGATAATGAATTTAGTTTGGTTCTACAAACACTTTAACTCTATCACACTTAAAGACCCGTTAAATCTTGCGTTTGAAGATATTCATAAAGAGCTAAAAATAACTAAGTCAAGTCAGTTTAGACATGATTCAGAAACTTTTCTATATCAGCTTTTTTGCATTGCAGCTACGTTAGACACAGGTCGAAATGCTGATTCAGAGAAACTACAAATTTTATTTGATGAAGATAATATCTTAACGATACCACTATTTGTTCTACTTTTTGAAGTTGGATTAGAAGTTTTAGAAACAGAAAACCGAGAAAAACTCAAAGAGAGCTTTAAGTTGAAGAATAGAGTCAAAAAGTATATTGATGGCATAAAGTTTTATCTTGACACTCCTGCAGAAGACCTGCGATTTACAACATTAGACAGCATCGTACCGCCCAAAAAAGTTGAAATATATACAGAAGGGAAATCAGATGCTTTGATAATTAATCATGCATTTCAGGTTTTAACTAATAATAAAGACTCACATTGGAAAGTGTCGAGTTGTGAGAGCTCTCTAAAAAGCAATAGTGGTGGGGCAAATCAATTGGCAAAATTACTTGTTGATTTTTCCCAAAAAATAGAAACAGAATATGATAGAACAAAAACAATAATAGGTGTTTTTGATAATGATTCAAAAGGGTGTCAAGAATTTAATGGATTTAGAGAAGATTTTATATACATCGATGAAAGGATTCGTAAACATAAAAAACTAAATATCTATGCAATTAAATTGCCGATCCCGCCTCATGATGAGTATAATTCTTATCATCAGGAGAAACAATCGTTTCGGTTTTTTGAGATAGAACATTATTTTTCACTGGATTTTTTAACACAACAAGGAATGGTTGAGAGTACACCAATTCCAAATGTTTATGAAATAAAAAATAAGAAATCGGACTTTGCGGAATCAATTCTAAAATTACGAACACCTGAGTTATTTAAGAACTTTACTTTTCTTTTTCGCCAGATTGACAATATAATTGGAATTGAAGAGAGTTATATTGAATAGGTGATACACTACATTGAAAATTATTGCTATGACGTCTATACCTCCTTATCATCGAGAAGATACGTAGCCCAACCTTTGTGCAAGTCTAACTGACAAGGATCCGGCAAAAAATTCGATAGAAAAAGAAAAGTAAACCATGTTGACCAGTGAACATGGACGTACTATCGATACAGTAAACAGACAATGAATGAGACTATCCCAACTAACATCTGGACTTACCCTTCTGTGTTTCAAGTTTTGCCACCTCACAAATAACCACATTTTGATATTCCCAACCTCAAATCTACCCCTCCAACAAAACCATAAAGAATGATTTTCCCCCCCTCACGACTATTATCACAACCTCAAGAATAATACCTTTACAAAATACTAACAACAGAAATCTATAATGTTCGAGCAGACTTTCAAAAATATTGACGATATCCTCCACAAAGACGCAGGTTGTGGCAGTGAATTGGACTATGTGGAGCAAACCTCCTGGATTTTGTTCCTCAAATATTTAGACGACCTGGAGAAAGACCGGGCTACAGCAGCAGAACTCACAGGTAAGAGCTACACCTCCATCATAGATAAAGACTTTCAATGGACGGTATGGGCTGCTCCCAAAATTGACAACGGAAAAATAGATCATAATGCCCTGACGGGTGACGACCTCACTGACTTTGTCAACAACCAACTCTTTCCCTACCTCAAAAAGTTTAAAACAAGTGCGGAGAGTGCCGACACCATTGAGTATAAGATCGGGGAGATTTTTAGCGAACTCAAAAATCGCGTTCAAAGTGGGTACAACCTGCGCGAAGTGATCAATCGCATTGACGAGTTGCGCTTTAGAACCCATGCCGAGAAGCACGAAATGAGCCATCTGTATGAGGACAAAATCAAAAACATGGGCAATGCAGGTCGAAATGGTGGAGAATATTACACGCCTAGACCACTCATTACCACCATTGTCAAGGTGGTTGACCCAAAAATTGGAGATAAAATATACGATGGAGCTGTAGGTAGTGCCGGCTTCTTATGCGAAGCATTTGCATACCTCAACAAGCCCGGACTTTCTACCAAAGATTGGGAAACCCTGCAAAAACGAAGCTTTTTTGGTAAGGAGAAAAAATCGCTGGCCTATATCATTGGCATCATGAATATGATTTTTCACGGTGTAGAAGCTCCCAACATCATCCACACCAACACACTGGCAGAAAACCTGGCCGACATACAGGAAAAAGACCGCTATGACGTGGTCCTTGCCAATCCGCCTTTTGGCGGTAAGGAACGTGCCGAAGTGCAGCAAAACTTCCCGATAAAAACAGGCGAAACTGCCTCACTCTTTTTGCAACATTTTATCAAAATATTGAAAGCGGGAGGCAAGGCAAGTGTGGTCATCAAAAACACTTTTTTAAGCAATACCGACAATGCTACGGTCGCCATAAGAAAACATTTGTTAGAAAGTTGTAATCTGCATACCGTTTTGGATTTGCCCGGCGGTACATTTACGGGCGCGGGCGTAAAAACCGTCGTCCTGTTTTTTGAGAAAGGCAAAGCCACACGAAACGTTTGGTTTTATCAGCTGAACCTCGATCGCAATTTGGGCAAGACCAATCCGCTGAACGAAAGCGACTTAGCGGAGTTTGTAGAACTGCAAAGACTTGCCCTGAGCGGAGCCGAAGGGACCGCGGAAAGTGATAACTCTTGGATGATAGATGTAAAAGATATCGATCCAAGCACATTTGATTTAAGTGTGAAGAATCCGAACAAAAAAGAAGAAACTGCATTACGTCAGCCACAGGAGATTTTGGAAGAGATGCGGGAATTGGATGAGGAAGCAAAGGAGGTGTTGGAAGGGATTGCGCAGCTTATTGTCTGAATCGGGATGGACAGGATTTTAGGATGGACAGGATTCAATATAGAGAGGATTATAGGATGGACAAGATTATTAATATGAAATGATGACCTTGGATGAAATTACATATAAGATAAATGGGTGTGCTATGAAGGTACACAATACCCTGGGCAATGGTTTTCAGGAAGTCATTTACCAGAGATGTCTGGCCATTGAGATGGCAAGATCCGGTTTGAGTTTCGGGAGAGAAATTGAACAGACCATTTATTATGATGGAATAGAAGTAGGTACCAGAAGAGCAGATTTTGTGGTGGAAAATAAAGTGATTGTGGAGTTGAAAGCACTTATCAGTTTGGAGGATGTCCATCTGGCACAAGCAAAAAACTATGTAGTAGCCTATGATTTCCCGATTGGATTACTCATCAATTTCGGAGCAAATAGCCTGCAATTCAAAAAAGTTTTCAATCCAAAATACAACAATCAGAATCAGGACAAAAAAGATTAAAAAATGAATAAAATAAACTTCAACAGATCAAATTCAACATACAGCAGAAAAAATAATCCTGCTAATCCTGAAATCAAGAAAATCATGATTCAGACAATATGAGGCAGGGTTGGGAAATAAAGAAGTTGGGAGAAGTTTCAGAAATTCTGAACGGAGGAACACCAAAAACAAATATTTCAGATTACTGGGATGGTAATATTCATTGGATTACACCAGCGGATTTAGGTAAATTGATAAGTATAACAGTTGATGATACACCAAGAAAGATTACAAGATTAGGTTTAGAAAAGTCGTCTGCTAAGTTATTTCCAGTAAATTCAGTAATACTTTCAACGAGAGCTCCAATTGGGCACTTGGCAATTAATTTAGTTCCAATGAGCACCAACCAAGGTTGTCGTGGAATTGTGCCTAACAAAATTCTTGATACTTGGTTTTTGTATTATTTCTTGAAAAAGAATGTTGAATTACTTGATAGTTTAGGAACTGGAGCAACATTTAAGGAGCTATCAACAAAAGCACTTGCAGGAGTTGAAATCCCCCTTCCCCCTCTCCCCGAACAACAACGCATCGTTTCCATCTTAGATGAAGCCTTTGCCGCCATAGCCAAGGCAAAAGCCAATGCAGAACAAAACCTCAAAAACGCCAAAGAATTGTTTGAAAGCTATTTGCAAGGGGTGTTTGAGAAAAGGGGTCATGGTTGGGAAGAAAAAACATTTGAAGAATTAGCTGACGAAAGTTGTACACTTTCATATGGAATAGTTCAACCAGGTGAAGAATTTGAAAATGGTTTGCCTGTAATCAGACCCACTGACTTAACTAGTAGATACATAAAGGTTGAAGGATTAAAAAGAATAGATCCGAAATTGGCTGACGGCTATAAAAGAACAAAATTAATTGGCGACGAATTGTTATTGTGTGTTCGGGGAACAACGGGAGTAGTTTCAATTGCTACACCTGAACTAAAAGATGCCAATGTAACAAGAGGTATTGTTCCTATTCGTTTCAATTCAAAATTCATTAAACAGGAATTTGGATATTATCTGCTGATTTCAAATTGTGTTCAAAAGCAAATTAGAGCAAAAACATATGGTGCAGCATTAATGCAAATCAACATTGGAGATTTAAGGAAAATTCTCACTCCTTTTCCACCACTCAAAGATCAACAAACCATCGTCCACCAATTAGACACGCTTCGAGCAGAAACGCAAAAGCTGGAAGCGGTGTATCAAAAGAAAATAGATGATTTGGAAGAACTGAAAAAAGCAATCTTACAAAAGGCGTTTGCAGGGGAGTTGAAAACTGACATTTCAAGTTCCAACAAGCTGAATATAGATCAAGAAATTCTTCAGACTTAAATGAATGATTAACTGATGATGAAACTCACGGACAAGGATTATCAGCTCTACACCATAGAAGCTTTTGCCAGTAATGGACTGCTGGATGGTGGTACTACTCAACCATTATCCATCCGTGGAGTAAACATGACAACAGGGGATCGGGACCATAATTATATTCTTAAATGGCGAAGTTCTACCAGGTTGAGTGTTGACAATATGACCAATGAGCTCATCGGTGCATGGATAGCCTTGGAGTTAGATATTGTATGTGTTGAACCTTTCCTGATCAACATATCGGACCAATTTGTGGAAAAGGTGATGACTGATCAGCCAGGCTACAAATTTGCACAGCAAAGCATTGGCATCAATTTTGGTTCTAAATACATGGAAGGACTTTTTCCTTTTATAAATCAATACAATCCTAAAAACATAGACCAGGTGCAACAAGCAATGATGATCTTTGTGTTTGACATGTTTGTTGATAATGGTGACAGAGGCCAGGGTAAAATGAACCTGTTCTGGAGAGATGATCGTTATGTAGTTTTAGACCATGAAATGGCTTTTAGCTTTCTACAACTCTTATTTGGACAGAATCCTCATCCTTGGTTGATAGAAAAGGACGTAGATTTGTATAAGAAACATCCGTTATTGCTTTTTTTGAAGAATTCAACACCTGACATCAATGCATGTGTAGAAAAGTTAACCCTTATAAATGATCATTTTTGGAATTGCGTTGATCAATGGCTGCCAGCTGAGTGTAAATCCGAAAAGATCGAAAAAATAAAATCCAGGCTGAATAGCGTTATAGCCAACAGGGATATTTTTATAGAACAACTGAATAAAATATTAGCATCATGAAGTCGTACCAATATCAAATCATCAAATATGTTCATGATCATTTTACAAGTGAGTTTGTAAACGTAGGAGTTGTAGTGTATGATCCTGAAACAAAGTTTTTAAATTGCCGCACTTCAAGTAAATACAAAAGAATCAATCAATTTTTCCCTAAAGCGGAAGGCAAAAAAGTTGTCCAGTTACTGCAGTATTTTGAAACTTCAATTGCAAGAAAATCACAGGAATTGCAAGGACTTTTCAAACCCAGCATTTCGCTGAGTGAACTTACTTCTTCTATTATCCCAAAAGATGGTAGCGTTATACAATATTCAGAAGTGAGAACAGGCGTTGATCTTAATCTGGAAGCTGCCTTGAATGATCTGTACAAGGATGTGGTTGACAAGTACACTGAAGAAAGACAAAACAATACCTCACCAACAGATGATGATATTTGGCGAACCAAGTATAAACTTCATTTTGACAATGCCGGCATAACCAGCCGTTTGAAAAGTCATGTGATCAAAACTAAAAATGATGATTTTTCATTCAGCAAGGCATGGAAAAATGAGATTTGGCATTGTTATGAACCCTTGTCTTTTGAATTGCAAAACAAGGAGGCCATCAAGGAGAAGGTTTACAAATGGGCGGGCAAGCTTCAGGGCATCAAACAGACGGATGAAAAAATTAACATTACCCTGATGACTTCGCTCAGTGAGCATTTCTCAAGTATGAAGCCGTTTATCCATGAGTATCTGGATGTTGACACGGAGAATGTTGAAATCGACATAGTTTTTGATAATGAAGTGACCGAGTTTGTGCATCGGATAACACTTCAAATGGAAGAGCATGACAATCATATTCAATAATTGAATACCTTAAGTGTTTTACTTTGAATGAATCAGAAACAAGAGCAGAACTCATAGACCCCAAACTAAAAGCTTGTGGCTGGGGCCTTGTGGAAGGCTCTAAAGTCCTGCGTGAATACAACATTACGGCTGGTAAAATCCAAACAGGCGGGGGTAGAGGCAAAAGAGAAGTTGCCGATTATGTGTTGGTGTTCAAAGGCCTCAAATTGGCCATTATAGAGGCAAAGAGCGATCAATTGGAAGTAGGCGAAGGGGTGATGCAAGCCAAGAAGTATGCAGAAAAATTAAAATTAGAAACTACATACAGTACCAATGGCAAAGCCATTTACCAGATCTGCCTGAAAACAGGCCAGGAAGGTTTGGTTGCTGATTTTCTAAGCCCCGAACAACTATGGAACAAAACCTTCCCTTTGACAAGCTCAGGGAACGCTTCGGACATTGAGCGTAGTCGAAATGCCGATGTATGGAGAGAAAGATTTGCCAATGTTCCTTTTGAAGACAAAAGTGGAAGCTGGCAGTTGCGATATTATCAGGAAATAGCGGTACAAAAAACTGTTGAAGCCATTGCGCAAGGAAAGGACAGAATCTTACTAACCCTTGCTACTGGAACAGGAAAAACCGCAATCGCTTTTCAGATAGCTTGGAAACTCTTTCAAACCCGCTGGACGGTTCGACAAGCTCACCGACCTAACGAACCTTCAAGAAGACCAAGGATACTTTTTTTGGCAGACAGGAATATTTTGGCCGACCAGGCATACAATTCGTTTTCGGCATTTCCTGAAGACGCCCTGGTCAGAATAAAACCCGATGAGATCAAAAGGAATGGCAGGGTGCCCACCAACGGCAGTATTTTCTTTACCATTTTTCAGACTTTTATGAGTGGTTCAGCCCTTGAAGACGCACCTAATATTCAGTCTGATTCTATCTATCCTGTAGCTGCTGAACCTGTTGCCGTATACCAAAAGTATAACTTTGGCCAATATCCTCAAGATTTCTTTGATTTCATCATCGTAGATGAATGTCACCGTGGCGGTGCAAATGATGAGAGCAATTGGCGAGGTATTTTAGAATATTTCAGTCCTGCAGTGCAGTTGGGTTTGACAGCCACGCCCAAACGAAAGGACAATGTGGACACGTATAAATATTTTGGTGAGCCTGTGTACAGCTACTCTCTAAAAGAGGGCATTAATGACGGTTTCTTAACCCCTTTTAAAGTAAAACGGATCAAAACTACTTTGGACGATTATCGCTATACATCGGATGATACCATTATAGAAGGAGAAATCGACCAAGCAAAACTATACGAAGAAAAAGACTTTAACCGTACCATTGAAATTGTTGAAAGAGAAGCGAAAAGAGTAAATATTTTTCTGGATGACGCCAACCAAAGTGAAAAGGCCATCATCTTCTGTGCCAACCAAGCTCACGCAGCATTGATCAGGGATTTGGTAAATCAAAACGCCAAACATGCTCAGAGTGCAGTCAAAGGAAGCAAAGATCCTTTTTACTGTGTCCGGGTTACCGCCAATGACGGAGAAGAAGGTGAAAGACTTTTGAGAGAATTTCAGGACAATGAAAAGACAATCCCCACCATTCTGACTACTTCGCAAAAACTATCCACGGGGGTTGATGCAAGAAACATACGCAATATCGTTTTGCTTCGCCCTGTCAATTCCATGATTGAGTTTAAACAAATCGTAGGTCGAGGCACACGCTTATTTGACGGCAAGGAGTTCTTTACCATATACGACTTTGTAGATGCCTACAAACATTTTTCAGATCCTGAATGGGATGGTGAGCCTGTTGGTGAAGATCCAAAACAACCTACACAAGTTCCACCACCACCTACTGCCGCACAAACTGATATAGAACCGAGAGAACCAAGTCAAAGGAAACCGAAAATCAAAATCAAATTGCGAAATGGCAAAGAGAGAGAAATTCAATCCATGATTTCCACCTCCTTTTGGAGTGCAGAGGGCAAGCCCATTTCAGCAGAAGAATTTTTGAACAACCTGTTTGGCGAATTGCCAAAACTTTTCCGAGATGAAGAAGAGTTGAGGAAGCTTTGGAGCAATCCGCTGACCAGAAAAACCTTGCTGGACAATCTGGATGCTGCAGGTTTTCCAAAAGACGACTTACTAACTTTGCAAAAGTTGGTGGATATGGAAAAAAGTGACTTGTATGACGTCTTGGAATATGTTTTCAATGGTGACTATATTGCAATGACCCGGGAGGCCAGAGTCAAAGCAGCTGAAGCGACAATTTTTGCTTTGATCAATGACAAACAAAGAGAATTTATCGCCTTCGTTTTGACCAAATACATTGAAACAGGTGTTGACGAACTCGACCAGGAAAAACTTCCTATCTTGCTGACAAACAAGTATCAATCATTGGAAGACGCAAAAGGAATTTTGGGAGATGTAGCAACCATCAGTAAACTGTTTATAGAATTTCAAGAACATCTTTACAAACAAAAATCTGCGTAAAAACTGGACAACAAATACATAGACTAAGCCCACATTGAGAAATTAAGAAATTTGAATCAACATTAAATACGGTTAAAAAAATTAGAAATACGTTCACCAAGAGAATTTGAAAAATATGAATACGACGGAAAAACATTTGATGTCGTAAAATTTATTCGTCAACAAGGAGACAAATTCAGCGAGAAATTATGCAAAATGACAAAAGAAGAAATCTTGGAATACTTTAAAAGGCAATCTGCCATTGAACCACTTGCTAAACCGTAACAACCTAGCGTTATCGCAACCTCATAACAAAAACAAAAAAAATGACCATCAAGGAAGTAAAAGAACAACTCAAGGATTCAAATCATCCGGTAGCAAAGTCACTTCATCACGGAAATGATTTTAGAGTTTTGATGATTGGATTTAATGAAGGAATGATTTTAAAAGAGCACAAGGCCCACATGACTTCAAAATTGACCGTTTTGGAAGGTGCTGTGATTTACAAAGAAGAAAACAGGACGATTATTCTCAATCAATATGATGAAGTGGAAATACCACTTGAAGTAACTCATTCTGTAGAAGCCATGCAAAACAGTCTTTGCGTTTTAACGCAAGGAGATTATAGTTAATGTACTTGTCTCCTCCTAAAAAGGTTTACAAATAATAAACACCCAATCTCCTCAATACTCATACAACCTCACCCTCTGAATCCCATATTCACCATGTGCAATCCTCACATGACGTCCCTGGTGGGTCTGGTCTCCATTGAGGTATCGTTTTACTATCCATTTTCCGTCTTTAAAGTATCCTTCCTCATCAAAAAGGATGCCCACGTTTTTGGACCTGTTCTTCCAGTTTTTGAAGGTAACTACAATCCCGGCACCTCCGATGTAAAATTCATCATCTCCGGTTTGTACGATGATGGCTCCTCCATAATCCCATACTGCATTGGATGCCCCGGCTTCCCACCCAAGCGTATAAGAGTTTTTGAATGAAAATTCATAATCGCCCAAAACTACCGTGGATTGTACTTTGTCTTTGTCCAGCAACACACCATCGACCATGCCTTTGACCATGAACTGACCTAAAAGAGGTGTCATTTGGTCAATGACTTCATAGGCTCCTTTGAGATTTGTACTTTCTTTATCGCCGCCATTTTCTATGGAGAAGGGAGAAAAACCCAGTCCACCGTAATGACCAATCGTAAAAAGAGCCTTGGCTCCGGTGGTGGCATCAAAACGATGTTCAGGAACAAAAAGCACATTGTTTTGCCTCACATATTTATCATTCCATTCCTCAAAATCGGGATTGTAAAAATCAGGCGACAAAAAGTCAACAGAAGGAGCTCCTGCCTTCCAGATGTCCATCAAATGGGGCAGGGGGCCCGCGCTTGGGTATTCGCCAGGGATCTTGCCTGGCCTGATCAAAGCTGCGTTGACAAACATAGGCAGGTTATAAGCCTGCTTTCCTGCCTTTGTAATGGCTTCTGTATATTTTGCAAAGTACCATGCCATGAAAATCTCATCGGTGGCAAAGCCCGGGCCAAATACTTCTTCCCAATTTCCGCTGGTTTTCGCGCCGTTTTTCTCCCATTTTTCGAGGAACTCAGGCACTAGCCGGTTTTTGTTCTTCGTCAGATAGGCCATCAGTTCGGCCGGCACCTGTGCCTGAAACTTCGCCATAGAAAGTGGATGATAATCTTTTGCTGAGGGCAACATGCCGATTTCATTTTCGGGTTGTACCATGATGACGGTATGACTATCAGCGTCAAATGTTTTGATATGAGCCATCAATGCTTCAAAAGCTTTGAGGTCAGCTTTCATATTGTTTTCACTGAAAGGTGTAAGTATTTCCTGGCTGACGCCCTTCTCATCAAGCGAGCGCGGAAATCTTTTCTGATCTTTTTTTATCCATTGTGGCACATGGCTGGACATGCTGTTCTTCCACGACCCAAACCACAGCAAGACCAGTTTCAAGTCATTTTTTCGAGCCTCAATGATCAGATCATCCAACAATCCAAAGTCAAACGCACCTTCCCGGGGTTCAATCAATTCCCAGTAAACAGGAGCCAGAACAGTATTCAAATGCATGGCCTTGAGCTTTGGCCATACTGGTTCCATACTTTCAACACTGGTAAAAGTTGAATTGCCCAATTCTCCTCCCCTGATGAAAAATGGTTTTTCGTCGACCATCAAAACGGCTGTGTTGCCTATCTTTAGCAAATGCGGAGTATTGGCCTGACCGAAAATAATGTTGCTCAAAAACAATACAGCTAAAGCAACCATACCTATGACTTTAAACATGCAATTTACGGATTGATGAATAAAGTTAAAGATAGAAATAAACCATAATTGGTCGCATTGCAACACATCTTCCTTTTATGATTTGTCAAAAAAATCTAACCGCATAACCAGCTTAACCAAATAAACTCTAAACGCTTAACTCTAAACATTTCCTGACATTACATTTTGTTCTTCATTCACCATTAACCATTTACAATTAACCATTAACAATTACCCCTCACTCCTTCTCCATCACCTCCAATACCATCGCCGCCGACATATTCCCATACACTTTCCAGTTGTTTTTTGAGCCGTACTTGTAATAATGTGTACTGCCAAGACTTGGCATGTTGATCGGTATATTCAGTCGGCTGCCACCTTTATCGGCGGCAATCCATTCAATGGCGACGACAACATTTTCCTTAGCAATGATATTGTATGGACTTAGATCTACGGCAACCCAGCCCTTCTGTTTGTCAGTCAGGGCAATGATTATCTCTTTCTTATTGATGGGGTTTAAGGACCGTTTTTTTCTCGCGTCATAAACATTTACCCTGAATTTGACTCCGTTGAAATTGTTCTGCGAGACATAAAATTTAAAGGTTTTTAGCATTGCCTGATCCTTGATTTTGAATCTTCTGCCAATTTCTGATCCAAGGTTTTGATTTACCTTACCATCAATGGCAAAGTTGACAGACATTCTGGTGTTGATTTTACCCTTACCCAGTGTCATCAATTCCCCCGAAAAATCGTAAACCACCACCTCATCCAAACCATAAACTTTGTGCTTCATTTTGATGATTTGTTCCACCTCCGTAAACGTTGCTGATGCAATAACTACATCTTCATAACCCAGCGAAGTAAAAACAATGTCCATAGCGATTACCTCTGGATTTGCTGAATTTTCTAAAACAAATTGACCGTTTTCGTCAGTAACTGTGCCAATGCTGGTTCCTGAAATTCCCAGTGCTACATAGGCGATGGGCAGATTGGTCTGGGCATCAACAACCCTTCCTCTTAATGTCGCATTTTGACTGAATAAGACTGAACTGCAGCAAAGAACTAAGCTTAAGTATATGATTCTCATACGTAAATATTATAATTTGAACGATTATTAAAAAATAAGAAAAACAAGTCGGAGCAGGATCATCACAGAAAATGTGGCCAATGAAAATATGCTTGCTGCCTTTTTGAATCCCTGAGGACTTACTCTTATGAATTTTAAAAAGTAGATCAGGGCAAGTATGCCGAGCAAAAACAGAACGACCTGAAGTGCCGGAAGATAGGCGTGGATGTAAGCGATGTCTCCCATAGGAATGACATTGCATAAGGTGAGGTAGCTGATGATTTCCAGGTAATTGGTGCACACCAGAACAATGATAAACCAACTCAATAGGGGGCCTAAAGTTTTTTTCAACAGATATGTCCCTGCAAAAATCATCAGCACGTTGAAGACCATACCATTGAGTGATGACCAAATGGTTGCGGCCTTGCTCATCTGATCGGCACAAGCCTCGATAATAGGGTAGGGATTGGAGCCTCCAAAATGAAATGGAACGTGAAGATCAAATAAGTTTGACTTGCAACCGTAGAACCAATACACCATGGCGTGTCCCAACTCGTGGAACCAAATGGTGCAGTAAACGGCTCCGTAGGAAATGGCAGCATAAAGTAAGGATTTGATTGCTTTCATTTTTTTATATTTTAATCTGGTGAATTAAATGGTTTCAACCACATTGTTTTCGATAGACGCCAGCTGTCTTTCTTTTTTCTGCTTGATGGTCCAGTATACAGAAATGGCAATGGTAGCCGCTCTGAAAATATTGGCGTAAACTCCTCCGGCAGCATTTTCTCCAGCATCAAAGGCTGACCACCACAGATTCATAAGAAAATGTAAGCACATGGGGATCCAGATGTTGTTGTTCCATTCGATGTACATCCATGCGAACCATATCCCACCTATAGCTGTCGTCATGAAAATAGTTATTGCTGAGATGTAATCACCACCGGCCTGATACAGGTGGCCAATGCCAAAGATGAGTCCATTAAGTACAGCTGCTGCCAGAAATGGCCATTTGCCAAATCTGAACAATTGTCCGAATAGAAATGCACGGTAGGTGATTTCTTCTGAAAATGCTGCCCAGATACAACCAATGAAAAGTGATTTCATTGAAATCGTGATGTTGAAATTTGCTAATAATCCATAACCCAACATCATTGGCAGTGTCATGATGAAAGCTTTTTTGAAGGCAGGAAGAAATGCCTTGTTGACCCCAAGTGCATCTTCGACAGATACTTTTCCACGGTGTAACAAGTAGGTAACCACAAAAATGATGAGGATAGGCAATGCATTAAAAATGAGGAAGCGGATCCAGTAATCCTCAGGACGCGGTAGTTGTCTCATACCGTAATTGAGTAATAGGTAGGTGCCGATAATAATTGCCGAGAAAATCAAATTCCTTTTCATATTGTAATGTTTTTTTGTGTTGAATAATTGATGATCCAAAGGTAGGTTCATGACCTTTTTTATTACAAATGGAAGGGATGATCGGTAAGATAACGTGGTGGAAATCAGCGCATAGGGGCGAATTGCAGATATTTGGGGCGAAAATTGAGTGGAATTAATAGTGAATTGCACATTACAAAATTAAATTGATTTTCTTGGCTTCAATTTGGAGTCAGAAGACTTGACTCATTGTTCATTGTTTCCCGCAGAAAACACAGAAATTAGCTGAAGTTTGGTTAAAAGTTAAAGGTTAAAAGTTAAAAGATGTGGATGCCTGAAATAAATAGATAGTACCCGGAAGGGGTTGAATGTGCCCGACCATGTAATTCCCGCAGAAAGCGCAGAAATTTGCGCAGAAATTCGCAGAAAGGATTCGAGGAGCCAAAACCTCGAATAAGGTCAAATGATTATAGAACAAAATCCAGAGTCAAGTACCTTCAAGGAAAACTCAAGCAATTAAGCAATTGAGCAAATCAAGCAATTGAGCAATTGTGCAATTCTGCAACTCAAGCAATTCCGCAATTGTGCAATTAAGCAATTGAGCAAATCAAGCAATTTACCGACATTCCCCAAAACTCACATCACAAAAGCTTATCTGCAATGCATTGTCTCACCACATCAATTTGCTGCCTGGATACCGGAATTTCGCCGAGAGCAGGATATTCGTCGAAAGTGACATAATAAGCAGGAGCTTTGCCGCCGAGAGTCAAAAGTTTTGTAGTATTGATCAGGAATGATCGATGAATGCGTACAAGGTCCTGATGTTCCGCAAGTTGTTCTGAAGTGCTGCTCAGCGTAGCCCTAAGTAAGTGTTTTTCAATCGAGCCCCCTTTAGCAAGTATAAGTTCAATATAGTTGTCAGAAGAAGAGATAAGTAGAAGCTCACTTTTAAGAAATTTTACAAACTCGTTTTTATTGCTGCCTTCTAAATGTATTACTGGCTCGGGCGCTGTTATGCCGGTTTCAGCTTTAAAGGTTTCGATGGCTTTCTTTTCTATAATTTTTGCTTTGGCCTGGCTGTAAGACCAGAAAAATATGAATCCCAATGGGATGATGCCAACCGATACGGCGAAGATGAAAAACCCCATGAATCCTGAAAAAGACAAAGAACTGCCTACTACCAGATGGTGATATATGTACGAGCTGAATACCGATAAAAAGAAAAAAACAAGTGTAAGTAAGAACTCCTTCCCTATGGTCCAGCCATCCTCTTGGACGTACTTTGGTATAATCAGGATGACTGCTTCATATACTATTATTGCTATTAGAAAAATGACTACACCATAACCGGCAAGAATCAAATACTTGAACTCGTGCTGGAAAGAGTAAGTGCCAAAGGGTTGAAACATAATAAGGAGTAGGGCAACTCCAAGTCCAACGAATACGGCCATGGAATAAAATTTATCCCTTGAGGTCGCTTGCTTCGGTAACTGAAATATTTCCTTAAGTTTTTCCATGACCGAAAAATAAAAACATATAGAGTTTTTAGAGCAAAAGTTATGGCTTAAATATAATTGAGGTCCTAACTGTCTTTGGTCTTTGGGTGTTGGTCTTTGGCAAAAAATTTGCTCATTGGCTCATTGGCACGTTGGCGTTTTAGCAATTGCGTGCGGTTTCCCTTTAGGGCCAGGGTTGCGCGGGGCGGTCTTTGGTGTATTGGCTTGCTGATTTCAAACCATTAAGTCATTAAGGTGCATTAAGTTAGTTTTTCCACTAAAGTGTAAATCATTGAAAAACAACGATTTACATCCTTTAACTTTTAACCTTTAACTTTTAACCATTAACCATTAATCAGCCAGTCGTTGGTCTTTGGGTGTTGGTCTTTTGCAAAAAACTTGCTCATTGGCTCATTGGCACGTTGGCGTTTTAGCAATTGCGGGCGGATTCCCTTTATGTCCATGGTTGCGCGGGGCGGTCGTTGGTCTTTGGGTGTTGGTCTTTAGCGAAATTAGCGTATTGGCTTGCTGATTTCAAACCATTAAGTCATTAAGGTGCATTAAGTTAGTTTTTCCACTAAAGTATAAAACATTGAAAATCAACGATTTACATCCTTTAACTTTTAACCTTTAACTTTTAACCTTTAACCTTTAACCTTTAACCATTAATCAGCCAGTCGTTGGTCTTTGGGTGTTGGTCTTTGGCAAAAAAATTGCTCATTGGCTCATTGGCTAGTTGGCGTTTTAGCAATTGCGGGCGGTTTCCCTTTAGGGCCAGGGTTGCGCGGGGCGGTCTTTGGCGTATTGGCGGGATTTCAAACCATTAAGACAGCAAGGTATATTAAGTTATTTTTTTCATGAAAGTATGAGTAATTGAAAAACAATGACTTACATCCTGATGTGTCATAATATAGGTTGACAGGAATTATGTGGAAAACTTTTTGAAAATTTGTAAAATGGACAAGAGAC
>JAGQWX010000080.1 GCA_020436935.1 Saprospiraceae bacterium | reverse complement strand
TTATTATTTATTAAACCAGAGTTTTCCACAAACAAGGTTACGGTTTACAAAAAGTTGTCAACCAAAATCATGAAACTACATCATTTAACCACTGAACCCGCTTTTTTGTCAAATGCCTGCTATAGGCAATTTTTATTTTCTAAATGTTATTACTTCACCTTTGCAAGTCATTCCCCAGTCTTTAGCTTCTTTGTCCATGTCCCAATACCAATAATTTAATCCTTTATCAAATCCTCGTCCTATCATTATTGAATCTATTGCTATATTCAAGGTTGTAAAGACAATCATTAAACCGATAATAATTTTATATGAGATGCCAATCCATTTCGGTCTGCTTAATTTTCCGATAATAGCTTGTATCATCTTGTCAATAAAGAAAAGGAAGGTGCTCCAAACTAGAACATTTAACATCAGCCCTGAAATACTATAGAAATATTCCATTGAGCTTCCTGGTGATTCTTCCTTAAATACAAATGGACTTCCGTAATAAGTTGGAAACATTTCTTGACCTACACAATTGAATTCGATACCAATTGCTAAAGACAAAATCAGTCCTAAAGCTATATATGGAATAATTGCATATTTCATTTGTCTGTGTCGTGTTTTAAAATTGCCTATAACGCTTTTATATACATTGTTAGCGCACGTTTAATTATACCGGTTATAATTCCTTGTCCAATATTCTTCAATAAATCCCCACTTGTCATCCTTGTGTTCTGTTACAAGTTTGTAAGACAATGTCTCAGTTAAATCCTTTTTACCAGGTCCCATTTTATAAATTTTCATCTTCATCGGCTCTTCACACCCATTACCAAAAATTTGTCCTAAGTGAATTACTTTAAAGTCGAGAATTGCGAATAAGTCGCTTGTCCAATAGTTGTCCGCGCAACCAGATCTGTGGTAGGAGTAGTAGTAATTTGATCCCTTTTTTGGCCGCTGGGTACTTGTCAAAATTCTTTATCTTTTTGAAGTCGTTCTTTGTTTTGTCTAGTAGGTAAAGTGATTGTGTGTCAACATTTCCCATGAAATTGATCATAATGTCAAGTCCATCATCTCCGTTGAAGTCAATTAGGTCCAGCTGCGCAGAAAACTCTGAAGTGTCGCTTAAAATAACGTCCCTACCTTTTATGACCTTTAATAGGGTCATGTATTTGTCCAACTGAAATCGTTGAACTTTAAACTTTTGTCCGTTTGAAGTGAAGGTTGTGTCGTAGTCAAGTCTTTGGCCCAAGGTCACAATTGGAATCAATAGGATTAACAATGTCTGTATTACTTTGTCCATAAATAAATGTGCGCTAACAATTAAATATACGCCATATGACGAATATGCCCCATACAAATATACCTACAGAGTTTACTTTTTAAAAACTTCTATTGATGATTTTAACGAGTATTCTGGCCGCCATCTTGACTTTCAGGAACCCAATACGATGGTTTATACTCACTCAAATAAGTTTCGATTTTGGAGAGCAGGTTTTGGAGATTAAATGTTATTCCTAAGTTTTTTGTCCTATTGTAGGTTGGTGGGTTGGGAAAGTTATTCCTTTGAACTATTGGTATTGGTTGGGCGAACGCACTTTTAATCTACCTGGAGAAAAATCCAATAACATCAAAATTTCGAAACTCAGCTATTATAGACCTCCTCATTCTCCCATCTCCCTGACAATTTGACACTTCCCATCACCGTGGCATAGCCTTTGACCCTATGCTCTCTGAAATCAAAATGAAATAGAATCATGGCAAAAGGTCAGATTTCCGTTCAAACGGAGAACATTTTCCCTATCATTAAAAAATTCCTTTACTCCGATCAGGAGATATTTTTGAGAGAACTCGTTTCCAATGCAGTCGATGCGACGACCAAAGTCAAAACTTTGGCAGCCATTGGTGAACTGCAAGGAGAGCTGGGCGATACCCGCATCCAGGTGAAAGTCGACAAGGAGGCGAAGACCATCACCATTTCTGACAAGGGAATCGGTATGTCTGAAGCCGAGGTAGAAAGGTACCTCAACCAGGTGGCATTTTCTTCTGCCGAGGAGTTTCTTGAAAAGTACAAAAACCAGGCGGCCATCATCGGTCACTTTGGACTTGGCTTTTATTCGGCATTCATGGTGGCCCAAAAAGTAGAGGTCGTTACCAAGTCTTACAGAAAGGAAGAAGCTGCGGTGATTTGGTCGTGTGACGGCAGCCCTGAATTTGAAATCAACCCTGCGGACAAAACGGAGCGTGGTACGGACATCATTCTGCACGTCGCACCGGACAGTGAGGAGTACCTTGAAGACGATAAGATCGAAGGCCTGCTCAACAAGTATTGTAAGTTTTTGCCGGTGGAAATCCAGTTTGGCAGCCGTACGGAGACCACCTATGAAGGTGAAGGCGAAGAGGAGAAAGAGGTGAAAACCGAGGTGGACAACATCATCAACGATACGCATCCGATCTGGAAGAAAAAGCCATCTGAACTGAGCGACGACGACTATAAGGCTTTTTACCGCAAGTTGTATCCGATGAGTCAGCCGCCTTTGTTCTGGATCCACCTCAACATCGACTATCCTTTTAACCTTACCGGAGTGCTTTATTTCCCTAAGCTCAACAATTCTCTGGAGGTTCAGAAAAACAAAATACAGTTGTACAGCAATCAGGTCTATGTGACGGACGAAGTCAAAGACATTGTACCTGAATTCCTTACCCTGCTTCACGGTGTGATCGACTCTCCGGACATTCCGCTCAATGTATCGAGGTCTTACCTCCAGGCAGACAGCAACGTCAAAAAAATCACTTCCTACATCACCAAAAAGGTGGCAGAGAAATTTGAAAGCTTGTTCAAAACAGACCGCGCAGGCTTCGAGGAAAAGTGGAGTGAAACGGGTGTTTTCGTCAAATATGGTATGATCACGGATGAGAAGTTCAATGAGAAAGCCATCAAGTTTGCCTTGCTCAAAGACACAGACGACAAGTATCACACCATCGAGGAATATAAAGAACTCATCAAGGACAACCAGAAAGATAAGTACGACAGACTGGTCTGCATTTACACTTCAGACAAGAAGGAACAATACACTTATGTGAATGCTGCAAAAAATGCCGGCTACAACGTCATCATCAGCGATACACCGATAGACAACCACTTCATGCAGCACATCGAATACAAGGGTGAAAACCTCACCTTCGTAAGGGTGGACTCCGATGTGGTGGACAATCTTGTGCAAAAAGACGAGAAAAAAGAATCTGTGCTTTCGGATAAGGAACAAGAGCAGGTCAAAGAGATATTTACCAAATCTATTACCGATCTGAAAGGTGGAAGCATAGAACTCAAAGCCCTTTCTCCTGAAGATCATCCGGTATTGATCACCAAACCTGAATTCATGCGCAGGATGAAAGAAATGCAAATGATGCAGGGCATGGGCGGTGCGGACTTTGGCGACATGCACAATGTGGTCGTCAATACCAATCACCCGATCATCGCGCAGAAACTGGTCAACCTTACAGAAGACCAACAGGGCGAGATGGTGGACTACCTCCACAAACTGGCGTTGCTCAATCAAAACATGCTCTCTGGCGAGGACCTGGCGCGTTTTGTCAAGTCGTCTCTGGAGCGATTGGCTTAGTGGCCATTATGGCGTCATAAATCATAAAAAGTGGTCAGACGAGCGTCTGACCACTTTTTTTTAATCCATTGATTATCAGAATTTTATAAAACCATATTTTACCAAAACTACTTAAGTAAAATTCCTCGTATTTTTAGCTGATTTTTGCAGCTGTTTTAAGTCCAGATATTTACATGAAAGACCTCTTACTCGAACAAAGCTTTTACCGGAGAAGTGCCATGGAATTGGCCCCGGCATTGTTGGGACAGCTGCTGGTTGTTGGGCAAGGCGATGGCAGGGTAGTGGCAAGGATCGTAGAAACGGAGGCTTATTGTGGCCTTGACGACAAGGGCAACCACGCCTATAATGGGAGGAGAAGTCCGAAGAATGAATCGATGTATCTTGGTCCAGGTCATGCGTATGTGTACAAGTGTTATGGTGTGCATGATATGTTCAATGTGGTTTCGGGTGTGGAAGGCCACGGTGAGGCGGTACTCATTCGTGCGGTAGAACCTGTGGAGGGCATTGATCTGATGATGGCCAGCAGGAGTATACATTCCAGGGATTACAGATTGACAGGTGGGCCAGGTAAGGTGTGTGCGGCCATGGGCATCAGGAAGGAGCACGATAAGCTGGAACTGTTTGATTTTCAATCGCCTGTGCGGATTTTGACGGGTGGTTTTGAGGAGGAGGTTTACACTGGTCCAAGGGTAGGCATGTCTAAGTATGTAGGCGAGTGTGCCAACTGGTCGAGGAGGTTTTACCTGAAAGGCAACAAATATGTGAGCAGACCTTTGCATGTCTGGTATAACTTCTAAAAAATTCAGGGTTTACCCCCGTATTTTACCCCGATTAATAAGTGTTACTTTGTAACGCAGTCAATAAGACAATAACTATTTTGCTTATTTGCGGTTATCATTACGTATCCAAATTATAAGAAAAAGAGGCGGCGGCCTCACAAGTTATTGTAGTTCTATTCAAAGGATATTCACCCTGCATTCCCCCCAAAGGTCGCAGGGTGATTTCTATTTTTTTAAAAATTCTTTTTTCTTTAAAGGGCTTTTATCCTTAACACAGTCTGTAATTCATTATTAGACCTATATAAATAACATGGCCTTCAATCTGGCATTGGGTTAACTTTTTTTCATTCGCCAAAAAAAGTTACAAAAAAGGCTTGGTTCAGATTAAGGTGATTGCTGCGCACCACTCACTCTCGCTATTCCAGGCTATGTCTTTTGACCTATTTTCATTCAACGTGTCGTTCAAAATTAATTAAAGTCCATACTTTAATTTATCTGATTACGGTGTCAAAAGCCGCCATTCCATAGCTTCGTTCGCTATCACTGAAATCTGAACCCTATTTTTCGGCATTGTTGTTTAGTTTTGGCACAGGGGGTTTTATTAAAGCATTTTTTGACTATTTCAGCTAAACTTGCATTTACCAAAGTTGTGGAAATTGCCTTAAATCATGCATTGTGCTAACTTTTTTTCAATCGCCAAAAAAAAATTCCCCTCTTTTAAAGAGGGGTGTCATCTCTTTGAGATGACGGGGTGTTGTCGCACGAAGTACATCAACCAGGACACAAAGTACCAGAGCCAAGAGCAAGGCATAATACCACAGAAAAATACATCCTCTAAAAAATGAGCCTTTGCCCACAACACCCCGTCCGGCATTATGAGATTCATGCAATAATTTAAATGGCCGTATGCCGTCCACCCCTCTTTTGAAGAGGGATGACTGAACGGTTGCGAAGCAACTCGAGTGATACGAAATCACTCGAGAGTGAAGGAACTATGGAGCAACCGCACCCCAGCATCGTGAATGCGATTTAAAAGACATGGAGAGTATCGTCTATAGTGAATCCATAGCTTCGCTCTCTATCACTGAAATCTGAACCCTATTTTTCGGCTTTGACTTGAAGTAAAGCTTCCGGAATTTGTCGATGCATCTTTTTGAGCATTGTTGACGCATCCCGGACCTTGTATTTTCTAATGAGAGGTTTAACACTTTTTGCTTTGGTGGTTGAGCGGAGTCGAAACCAAAGGCTGAGAATTAAGTCTAATGTATTTGCGATGAGGAAGGAATTTATATTTGCGCCATTCCACAGCTTCACTCCTTATCACTGAAATCTGAACTCTATTTTTTTGGATTTGACTTGAAGTAAAGCTTCTGGAATGTTTCGATGTATCTTTTTGTGCAATCTCGACAATTCTTACATCCTATTCTCCTGCAGTCTCGGGCAAGGGATTTTTGTCCAAGCGATGGTTTTCAAACATCTCTTTGGCGGATTTGATCAGGCCCATCCAACCAATGCCAAAGACGATTAAACCGATCGAGAGTTGTTTATGGGTGTCATTGGTTGATTTGAGCATGCCGGCAAGCCCTACCCCAAACAAAATAAAAGCGAAGACCACCATGGTCAATAAAAATTTGGAGCCGAGTCTTGGGTTTTGCCAAATCCTGAGTGACAGTTTGTTTTGTGTTTTGCTGGTGTCCTGAAGGGTGGAAAAACTGAGCGCTATGCCAAACAAGGTCAATATCTGGTTGATCACATCGATGTTGATGCCATTTTTGATGTCTTTTATAAATATATAATAATAATACATGGATGCTACCATCATTGGATACTGGAGATAGCTGATGTAATGGAATATTTTAATTGAATCTATGGATATCAGTTTCATCAGGCTTGCAATTGGATGACAAATGAGGTAATGGATTGAATGGTATTGCTGCCGGCACTTTTGAAGGTGTAAAAATCTGAAAACTTAAAGCGTGAGCCGTCAGAAAGGGTCATTTCTCCGTACATGGATGCTACTTTCCCGTGTGACATCACATTTTGGATATTGAGCTCTACGGCTTTATTGTCCTGCATTTCTTCCAGGGCTTTGATAAAATTTTCTTTCCCGGTAATGGGTTCATCGCCTACCAGATTCCAGACGATGTCGTCGGCGAAATATTGCTCCAGTTCTTCCAGTTTGTAGGAGGCAAAAAGAATGGTGAGTTCCTTGACAAGTGCCATTTTGGGTGAGTTTCCACAGTCTACGGGGCAAATGACTTTCATTATTAAGCGTGTTCTTGAGTTACAAATATAATGACTGAATAGATGTAGATGAAGCGGAATCCTTTTATCCAAGTTACTCTGAAAAAAAATGATCATTTGTGATGACTTCTTATTGCCTTATCAGATAATAGAGGTAAATAAAATAGTAGATGAAAAGCCGACTACTCCAGCAAATTTTATTGGGAATGACAATGATTTGTCTTTGTCTTCACTTAAATGCCCAATGCACACCGGGTGCTTTTACCTCGCAACAGGATATTGATGATTTTACAGTTAATTTTCCAGGCTGTACAGTAATTGATGGTCCTCTACAGATTGATGGCAGTGGGATCACCAATCTGGATGGGTTGAGCGGCATCACGGAGGTAAGCGGTAATTTTGAAATTACCAATTGCCCTGACCTCCAAAACTTAATGACTTCCGGTAATATGAATCTTACCACAGTGGGCGGAGATGTTTTTATTGGGTCAACGGCTTTGCTTGATCTTTCAGGGCTGGGCCAGCTGGATCAGGTCAATGGAGCTTTTTACCTCAATTACAACCAGGACCTTTCATTTGTCGATTTGTATATATCCTCAATTTACAGCATACACATTGAAGGAAACGATGCTTTGCAAAACATCTATTCTTTAACGAGTGACAGCGATTTAGAAGAATTGTACATCGGATTCAACAATTCACTCAACGACATTTCAGGTTTATTGGCATCTCCGGTAACGGTGCACGATCTATTTCTTCAAGATCAATACAACCTGCAAGATTTATCGGGACTCGAACAGATCATGAGTGTCTATAACATTGCGATCAACAATATGGATCCCGGGACTGATTACAGTGCTTTGACCCAGATTGGAGACATTACCGGCTCACTTGAAATAGCAAATGCTCCCAATACGGGTTCATGGAGCAACTTGTACCAATTGGGAGAAGACCTCAGGCTGTACGATGATTTTGGTATTCTGGAATTTCCAAACTTATCCACGATTGGGTCACTTCAAATGGATGGTGTACCCAATGAAAACAGCTTGCCCTACCTTCCGAACCTGGGATACATGTGGGGATCATTGACCATACAAAATTGTTCTTCCCTGACCAACCTGGATGTACTTCAGAATCTATGGCATGTGGAACTTGGGGTAACCATAACCGATAATCCCAATCTTTTGAACCTGAATGGTATGTCTGGGGTTACCTATACCACATTCATCGAAATTGCCAACAACAATGCACTTACCTCGCTGTCTGGTTTCGAAAATTTTGACCCTGCTGATGTCATGCAAATCAACATATATGACAATGCCTTGCTATCCATTTGCAATGTATCACCCATTTGTAGCTACTTACAATTGGGAGGTGACAACTACATTGTCAACAATGCTGCAGGCTGTGCAGACGATCAGGATATATTAGGCAATTGTAATCTTGTGTTACAGGGAAGTGATAAATATTTTTTGGGCGTTCAGGATGAAAATTGGATGAATCCATTGAATTGGAATGATGGAACACTTCCAACTCCTTTGGATACAGTTTTGATATTTGCAGTTTGCCGGCTGAATTCTGGTGAGCACGTTACAGTGGCTGCCTTGCGAAGTTTAAGTCCCGGAAAGCTGGTAGTCGGACAGGCAGACACCTTAAGGGTCAAAACCTACAACTCTTCTCCCTACTTTTCATGGATATCCTATACTTCGGATACGCTTGCTGGCTATATTGACATCGAACATAGTTTTGGGCCCCTTGCATTCCTCTCTAATACACTTATCTCAGGTGAAGCGTTTCTTTACTCTGATGGTTTTTCACTGGATTTGATGATCCCTGATGGTGGGCTCACAAAAGTTACGGGGTATATGGAAATATCACCGGTTATCAATGTCAATTCAATGGGGAAAAAGAGTTTGCCTCAATATAAACCTGTGATAAATAGGTCTTCGGCAGAAATGGGGAAGAATAGGAGAAGTCGTGAATGAGCATTGATAAAATTGACAAACTTATCTTTTGATTTTTTCTGATTTTGAGCCGTTCATCTGTTTTCCGGCTTCGTATATGAAACGATGTCGATGCCAATGCCATTAGGGTCAACGATGGCAAAGTGTCTGTCGCCCCATGGCTCATCCCTGATTTCAATAATGATGTCGATTCCTTTGTTTTTGAGCAATTCATAATAGCGGTCCACTTCATCAACTTCGATGGTCAGATAAACGCCCTGACCGCTGAAGGGTGGCTGGAAGATGGGTTTTTGACTGGGATGGTTGGGCTTTAAAAAGCTTATTTCGGCAGACTTATCGGGGGTATGGAGCAAGAGATAAAAGTCGTTTTCAAAGCTTACGCCAAAGTTGAGCACTTCGGTATAGAATTGTTTTGTTGCTTCAAGTTTTTCGGTGATGATTCCTGCGTTCATTTTCATGTGATGTTGTTTTTGAGCTATTCCGTTGGAGCTTAATAAGACCATCAGTATCGCGGTCATGAATTCTGTCTTTTTCATTTCTTTATTTTTATTTAATTAGACAAAATTATGCAGGGAAGATTTGGCGGAATTGTAAAAATCGGACATTATACCATTTGGACAATGATTTGTCGGAAGGGTATGCTAATCGAAGGCTTCCCGTGGGCTGACGCCATAAAATGTTTTAAAATCTTTTATAAAATGGGCCTGATCAAAGAATCCCGCGTCCAGGTATAATTTTTGTTGTTTGAGTTTTTGTTTTGAAGGTCTGGCATTCAGGACATGCTGAAAGCGGACAACATTGCTGAAAGTTTTAGGCGTTGTCCCAATGTAGAAGTTAAATATCCTTCGAAGTTGTCGCGGGCTCAGTCCTGTATTCAGCTCTTTTTCTGTGTCCAGACAACCATGTTTTTCCAATATGACATTAAACGCATTGTAAAACCTTTCGTCTGCAGGTAAGTCACGGCCCGTTACAAGTTGAGTAAATTGTTTACTCAATATTTGTACCATTTCATCCAGTGGATTCAAAGCTTTTCTTTCTGCCAATAACCATAAATCCAATTCGGGTAAAACTGATTTTAATTCCATGGATCGATTGCTCAAAATCTGTGCATCGATGCCGAATACCAGGGGGAATGCTGATGGTAAAAAGCGCACGCCTATGTAATCAAAGGATTTGCCAAGTTCGAAGGTGGTAAATTTTCTGCAAAAGCCCATCACATAATTCTCGGCCGTTTGATTGTGGTCCATAAAAATATCAATGCAACCGTCAGATACTACGCGATAAATGAATGACTCATCGAGCTCTTGATTTGTTTTGAGTTGCCAATAGCAATAAATCAGATGTGAAAGTCCTTGAGGAGGTGGAATTTCATGGTATGTAATTCCATTGCTTTCTGTTTTTACAGCCGGCTGAATGGGCTTGTAGTATTTTTTTATGGTTTCAAAAATCTCCATTCCAAAGCTTGGACTTTATTTACATTGTCAAATTTATATGAAAAATGAGAGCTTTTTTTGAAGTATTTCAAAGAGTCAATGGTCCAGGTGCAATTTTTTCACAAAGTGTTTTTCAGTTTGAAAGTAAGGATATACCAAACAGAAAAAGAATTGAATATTTTATAATAAAAAACCTAAATTCTACAGCCTTAAATTTACGGTACTCCTGTTGCAATTGAGCCTTCATCTCTTCAAACTTTCTAATCGTTTCATTTAATTTGTTTTCGGCAAACAGATTTTATCAGATTCTTCTAAAAAATTTCAACATTGCTGGTTTTATTTTAACTGTTTTTCTACTTTATTGATAAAGGCTATGAGCTGATCTGCTGTGATTTTTTGTTGTTCTGCTAAGGTGATTTTGGGTGAATTGTCTGTGAACAGTTTTCCCAAATATCCAAATTGGGAATGATTACCACCCTTGATTTCTATCAGATCAGCATCCTTTGGGAGTTTGGCTTTATTTTCCAGAACTTCAGGCACACTGGCCAATCCATCTAGTTCAGCATATAGTTTTAAAGCGGGTATGTTTTGGTCTGATAAATCAAAATCCCTGGGATGAGAAGTGCCCAGTAAGAACAAGCCTTTGATCAGTCCAGGATGTTCAAAAACAAATTGGGATGCCATTTTACCCCCTTGCGAATGTCCACCGAGAATGTAATTGCCACTTTTTAGGTCAAACATGGATTCTATTTTTTTGTAGCCCCAGACCGGCATTCTCCAATTCATTTTGATGAGGTGGCAGATATATCCACTTTCGGCAATTTTGCGGCAAAGTGGGGCATATGCTTTCGGATCTGCCAATCCTCCCTGAAAAAAGATCACTTCACTTTTGGTGCTTAAATTGGAGGGGATAAATTTTATTTCATCGTCCGAGTTGACAACGCTGACCTCACCATCACTCACCAAAGTGTTTTCCGGTAAATTTCTTGATTGATAATTCGTCCATTGCCAAGTGAAAAATATAAACACCAGGCTGAACCAAACCACTCTTATGACATTCCTAATTTTGAACTTCATTTTTTAGCTCCAATTTATTTGAAAGATAAGGACAAAGCTTTGACCCCTTATTTATACCATTCTGACATTGATTTGTCCAAGTGATATAATTTGGCCCAAATTAAGTAAATATGTGAACAGTAGTTTGCGGCTCAATTCGGGCTATGGTATAATTTCAGCAATTGAGCGAAATTTATTTACACCACAGTTTAAATAAATCAGCCTAAGACCAAAGATCGTGGTCTTGGCAGGCATATAAAGCTCCCGTTGAATATGGATCTTTATTTCACATGAAAATTTACCATCAATTGAAACTTGCTCTAAATTCGAGTGGGCTTTGCCTGGTCTTTGTTTTGAATAATTTGCTAAAACTTTGGGAATGTTCAAAACCCAGGTCGTAGGCAATTTCACTGACGGTCAAATCAGTGGTGGATAGTTTTTCTTTTGCTTTTTGAATTAATTTTTCATGTATGAGTTGTTGTGTGGTCATCCCTGTCAATTGTTTCAGCAGACTTCCCAAATACTTGGGAGAAATGTTGAGCCGGTCGGCTACAAACTGCACGGTGGGTAGCCCTTGTCCACTTGAATTTTGGTCATTAAAATAATGCTCTATAACGCCTTCCAGTTTTGCGAGTATCTGGTGGTTGGTGATTTTTCTGGTGATGAACTGGCGTTCGTAAAAGCGTTGAGCGTAAGTAAACAAAAGCTCAAGTTGGGCGATGATGACATCCTGGCTGAACTTATCCATATTGTCATGGTATTCGCTACGGATATTATCGACAATGCCATTCATGATCGATTCTTCCTTGTCAGAAAGGAACAAAGCCTCATTGGTGGCGTAACTGAAATAGTCGTATTGTTTTATCTTTTTGGCGAGGGGTGTATTCCACAAAAAGTCGGGGTGAATAAAAAGCATCCAACCCTCCATTTTTGGAGTTATTCCGCCTTCCTCACTTCTGAGGATCTGATTTGGTGCCATAAATGCCATCAATCCTTCATCAAAATCATACTTCTGTTGACCGTAAATGAGGTTGTTACAACCCCTTTTTAATGAGATGGCATATACATCAAAAAGCACTGCATCAATATTGCTGTTGTTGGTGATACCAGACACATCAATGATGCTGATGAGTGGATGTTTGGGTTTATCAAAGCCCGCAAGGCGATGAATTTCTGTTATGGACTTCAGTCTGTATGGAGTTGGTCCTTTCATGATACAAATTTAAAATTTTAGCGGATACTTGAGCCATATTAAAACCAGGGGTATAGCCAGAAAAGGAATTTCGATCAGCGCCATTTTATAATCCCCAGCTCTAAGAGATAATGCCGTGATCAAAACAATAATGATTGCATTCAAAAGATTCGCCATAAAAAACGTTTGAGGGAAAAACAACATCAAGCCCATGAGGATGGATAAAACGCCAAAATAGGGCATGGCTGATTTTGAAATGTTTAGATTCGACATCATTTTTAATTGTTCTTCAGTGGCAGGTTGAAAGGCATCCCAGCCGTGTTTCAAGCTAAGCAATGCTGATATTAAGAGTAAGATACCGGCTACGATTTTCATGATAGTTTCTCTTTTTGAAGTTTTTTAATTGCTTTGAATTCTCTGTGACCAAAATTAAGGAGTGTATTGGGAAATATTCTTGCAGCCAATTTTATGATGCTGATGACAAATGGTTTCAGTTCTTTTTTGTCTGCTAAAAGGCCTTTAATCGCCACTTTTACCATTTCGTCTGCATTCATCATCATGCTGTCATTTGGCTGTTTGATCCAATCGTCCTGTAATTTGGTTTTTACACCCGGAGGAATCATTTCAAATACTTTTACATTGGTGCCTTCCAATTGCAAACGCAATGCCTGGGTATAGGCCCTGACTCCTGCTTTAGTAGCACTGTAAACAGGGGCCGATGAGTAGGACATAAATGCAATTCCCGAGGAAACATTCACAATGCCGGCTGATTTTTGCTTCAATAAATGTGGCAAAAATTGATGTACCATCTGAATGGTTCCTGTGAGATTTGTTGCAATTTCTACGTTGATGTTTTCGAGATCCAGTGAGGTGTCCTGCAAGTCTATAAGACGCATCAACCCGGCATTGTTGATGATGATGTTTAAGTTTGGAAATTGCGAAGTAACATCCAGGTATAGTTGCTCAATGTCTATGGCTTTGCTGACATCGCTTTGAAATGTAAAGACATTTGGGAATTGTTTTTTTGTTTCGGCGAGGGCATCAGCCTTTCGTCCGGTGACGATGATTGTTGACCCCAAATCGGTCAATTGTTTTACAAGTTCCAGGCCTATTCCACTTGTTCCGCCTGTAATGAGGATGGTGCTGTTTTTTAAGTCCATTTTACTTTTTTTGAAACTGTTCAATTATTATCAACTTCAACAGCTACTGTGAATGATACTGCAAAGGTCAGTGTCTGGCGTATAATGGATGTAGCCAAAAGTCGGATTGTTGTAGTCAAAAAGACCACTGACTTAAGGGTGGAATATAATGAAGTAAATGCTTTGATTTAATCAATAGGTCGACGAACCTATTGTGGGTTAAAGGTTTTTTATAGACTTTGATGTTGGGTCGGCCATGGTCTGCCTTTGCCAGTCTCACAGTAAAGCTTCAGGCTTTTGAGAAATTGTCCCCAGGTGTAGCTGCATTCTGCAAACATCAATGAATCTTCGCGCCAGTTGTCATGGTGGAAGATAAGTACGGTTCCGCTTTTGCTTTTTAATTGTTCTAATTGACCTTGAATTTCCGGATATTGATTTTGGAATATTTCATGCTCTCCGGCGATGAGTGTAAAGCTAATATTTGTGCCAATCCATTCCTCAGCCCCATGGATGCAATCCCACTGGACCAATTGATTGGATTCCAGTGCCGTGATTTTCATTTCCTTGTGATAATTGGGTCCAAATGGAAAATGTGCAATGCTGTTGACCCTGGCTTCCGCTGTTGCCTTTGGTGTCCACCAGGAAGACAAACCTTCCTGGCTGGTTATTGCTTTGTAAACCTCTTCGGCTGAGGAAGCAATGAGTACGGCCTGATGAATATGCGGCATAAAAGGTATTTAAATCTTGATCGAATTGTACAGACTTATTTATACAAATGTATCAAATGACGCATGATTTTAAATATTAGATAGAATAGATAATATGACCCGGGGGATTAATCAAACCTTTGCCTCTTTTTATAAATACTTTATTATCCTGTGATTGAACAAGTCATGCTGATAAGTCATTATTCATTATGAGTCCTGGTTTTGAAAAGACCGGGCTGAGTTTTGTCGTATCCATATGATTGGAATGACCTATTTTTACATTTTACAAAGGGAAAATGCATATGCCTGATAACGAAAAGGCCTACTCCATACTTGATCTTGCCATTATTTCTGAAGGAAAGTCCTTGCGCGAAACACTGGATGGCTCACTTGAATTGGCGAGGGTAGCAGATGAGCATGGCTATAAAAGATATTGGCTGGCAGAACACCATAATTCTGAAGCCATTGGCAGTAGTGCAACAGTCATTTTGATTGGAAAGATTGCGGAAGGAACCAAGCGAATCCAGGTAGGATCCGGAGGCATCATGCTGCCCAACCACTCGCCGCTCATCGTTGCTGAACAATTTGGGACACTGGGCACCCTGTATCCCGACAGAATTGATTTGGGATTGGGCAGAGCACCAGGAACCGACCAGATGACGGCCAGGGCCATCCGTTCTGAATTTTATGAAGCGGCCATGTCCTTTCCCAGAGAGGTCCAAAGGATACAGAATTATTTTTCATTGGAAAATGCCGGAACTGCAGTAAGGGCCAATGTCGCCGAAGGAGTCAATGTGCCGCTCTATATTTTGGGATCGAGCACAGAAAGCGCGCATCTCGCAGCAGAGAAAGGTTTACCCTATGCTTTTGCAAGTCACTTTGCCACGGGACAATTGATGACGGCTCTCGACATTTATCGCCGGGAATTTCGGGCTTCACAGGCATTGGAAAGGCCATACACCATGGCCGGCGTCAATATTATTGTTGCCGATACGGACGAAGAAGCCGAAAACCTTTCGACATCGCTTTACACCATGATCATCAATCTGCTCACTGGCAAAAGACGGAAGATGCAGGCCCCATTTCCCATGACGGATGAGCTTTTGGAAATCGGACAAGAACCGGCCGTCCAACAATTTCTGAAATATTTGTTTGTGGGCAGCAAGGAAACGGTCAAAAAGGAAATAAAGGGGTTTATAGAGATGACCGGTGTCGACGAGCTCATCGCGGTCACCAATATCTTTTCTTCCGAAGACCGGATCAAATCTTACAGGCTTTTTGCAGAACTAATGCAAGAGCTCAATAAGGAAGCAACATTGAGCCAATCAGCCACATCCTTTTAAGCTTCGATATTGGCAATGCTTCATAACTTTTAGAAAAAAGTTTTTTCCGCAACAAGCAATATAAGTTATAGATGTAAAAGACGGCTTGATTGATTTTATAGTTAAGCACTTTGTTTATCCGCCTTCATTGCTTTGACCTGGCTGGATGCGTTCCATGTCAAGTAACCTATATTTCCCGAGACTAGCCCGATAATTCAAAGTTTGGAATACGCGTTGTATTGAGAACACAATAACTTTTTTTCTTCTACACTTGTAGAATAGAATTTTTTATTCTATGTTTGTAGAACAAATCGCGAATATGATCAAATTATCGAAAGCTGAAGAGCAGGTCATGCTCTATCTCTGGAAACTGAAACAGGCATTTATGAAGGATCTGATAGATTGTTATGACGACCCTAAGCCTGCCATGACGACCGTTGCCACATTACTTAAACGCATGACTGATAAGGGGTGTGTAGGTTATAATGCTGAGGGTAAAGCAAGAACCTATTTTCCGATGATCAAAGAAGAGGATTATGTATCGAAACGCGTCGGAGGTATTGTAGAGCGATTTTTTGGAGATTCTGCATCCCAGTTTGCTTCCTTCTTTACGCGGTCCTCTGATATGACCAAAGAGGAGCTTGAGGCATTGAAGCGCGTCATAGAAAAAGAAATTGAAAAGAAGTAAAAAAGAGAAAAATGGCCATTTACATCATAAAAACTACCATTTGCCTGCTTTTCTTCATGGCTTTTTACAAACTGATTCTGGAAAAAGAGAAAATGCCGGGCATCAACAGGTTTTATCTTTTGAGCAGTGTGCTGGTTTCTTTTTTGATACCATTGATTCCTGTGCAGACGTGGATAGACTGGAGTCTTGATGTGGAGAAAGCAAGTACAATTACTTTGATTTATTCCGAAACAGGTGGGGGAGCTCCTGATTCCACCTTTGAATTTTCTCTCACAAAGGAGTTCATAGCCGTGGTTATTTATTTCGTGGTAACAGCAATCCTGTTGTTCCGCTTTGTTCTAAATTTATATAAGATATGGAGAAAGAGCAGCATGCATACCATTGTTCCCTACCATAAGGCTAAACTAGTTCTTCTTCCGGAAGATACCCTGCCATATACTTTTATGAATTTCATATTTGTTTCAGAAAAATCCTGGAATTCAGAAGGCATTGATAAGGATATTTTGCTTCACGAATATACCCATGCCAGCCAATGGCACACCATGGACATCCTCTCGATCGAATTGATGAAGATTGTTTTATGGATGCACCCAATCATATATATGTATCGCAAAGCCATCGAACTCAATCACGAATTTTTGGCGGATGACGCTGTTGTCAGAACTGAGAAAACAGTAAAATCGTATCAAAATTTATTGCTTGAATTGGCAAGCAATCATCAAAGAAATTACCTGGCCAGTAATATAAATTTTTTAGTAACAAAAAAAAGATTAGAAATGATGACTAAACGCACATCGGCAAAACGAGCCCTGCTCTGTTTGTCGGGTCTACTTCCATTCCTTCTGGTCATGGTGATGACGCTTGGAAATCCTATGGATTTGCAATCTCAGGATGACAAAGCAGGATGGGAGCAGAAGAAAGACGAATATTTTAAAGATGCCATTATCAGATTTAAAACAGATGATGGGAAAATGGTTGAAAAACCTTACACTCAACTTACAGCTCAGGAGAAAGCAAGGATTCCAGGTCCTCCGCCACCACCGCCGGCTCCTCCGGGAATGGAGTCAAAGACACCTGTTATGGTTCCACTGAAAAAGGGAGCGATAGTAAGCGTTATGGACAATGGAGGAATACGAATAAAAGGTGGATTTGATGGGTCAGAACCCGCTCCGCCACCACCGCCGCCACCTGCACCACCGGCAAAATCATCCCGAAATAAAGCAGGTGCTCCTGATGCACCGCCACCACCACCTCCACCGCCTGCAAAACCAGGAAGTAAAGAATCAGTTGCACCACCACCACCACCTGCAAAACCGTCGCGGAAAGCAGCAGGTGCACCCGGTGTACCGCCGCCACCACCACCACCGCCGGCGCACATGGAGGCAGTTGCACCACCACCACCACCACCCCCGCCGCCTCCAGTTTCACTGGAAGATCTTGTAGAAAAGGAGAATACTACATTTTTTTTGGACGGAAAATCCATCAGTAAATCAGAGGCAAAGGAATTGATCAAGAGGAAAGGACAGTCTGGAAATATTCAGACCAACAATGGAGAGACGAAGGTTTACTTCAAGTCATAATAAAAATGGATGAGGGCATAATGTCTTCATCCATTTTTTTTTGTTGAATAGATCATTTATGAAAAGCTTATGAAAATGAGTGTTCACCTGACGTGACTCATCGGGTCGAAAAAAACAGTAAATCAAGAGATAAGACCTTTTTATTCCAACAAAAAGGATACATCGTAAGTCAAAATAAAACTACCAATCAAGGGGAGATAATCTGAGATGATTGCCTTGCAGCGAGTTGCCAGCCATCCTTTGTTTTTATCCAGACATTGGTAAATCTTCTGGGGATCCATTCATTATGGTTGGGTGATTTATTTTCTGGTTGCTGAAGTTCTTTTCCCATGACAATGGCGATATCCTGGTTGAATGTTATTTTTTCAATCAATCTCTCAACGGCAGGAAATTTATGACCATTTTTCATCAGGGCAATGATTTCTTTTGGGCCTACAATCTTCCCATTTGGATTGTTTACAACATATTCTTCGGTCCAGATTTTCAATAGAGCAGAAGTATCTCCCTGATCTAGTAATGATGTCCAATGCTTTTCTAATTGCCTGATTTTTAATTCATCACTTGATTGCCCCCAATTTGTGCCGAATAAAAAATAAAGCCGATAAAGAGCCATGTTGAAACTTTCATCAATTACATTTTCGTGCAATTTACAATTTTCGATTTTTGTTTTCATTTTTCAACTGTTTCCCAGAGTTAAGCCAACCATCTGATTTTTCCAAATGAAAAACTTTTTCTTCATCTCTTCTTCAGTCTTTTTTATCTTGGTCTGCGAATCTTAGTTATCATCATCGTGATTGGATATGGTTGCTATATTTCTACTGAAAACAATTATTTGGTAGACTTTTGTCTCCAGCAAAAAATAGGGATCAATATGAAGTACAAATGTTCCATATATCATCCGGAATCACCAGAGCCGGAAGTTTTAAAAATCAAACTTGAAAAAGATCAGGTTATGGATAAAGTGAACAATTATCCATGGGAAACTGAATTGGCAAAAATGACATCTCTGAATGCCGATGATGTCTACTGCGATCCGGCCTTGGAATTCGAGCAAGAAACTGGTGGATTTGGTTTCTGTCTCAGGGCTATAGGTAAGCCTGAGAAGTATCGCCTTTCTGTGTGGTATTTGTACCCGCGAAGAAGAAAAATCTTATTTGGATTGTTAAGTGTAACCGAGAAGCCATGGCTTAAGAAGGAATATCCACCTGAAAGAGCTTTGAACTTGCTGGATTTATTTTTGGATATGAAGTATGACGTACTATTGGGTGAGATGGGGAAGTATTGATTTGAAATTTAAATTTCCTTCAATTATAATTGGATTAAAAACAAGCGAAAATTCATTAGTTATTTCATTTTTTGGCAGGTGCTTTTATGTTCTGGTGATCTACGAAGTTTTGAATTGCAGATTATAGAGGTTGTCAGGTTTTCATTTCAGCTTGCCCGAAATGTTTTTGGTAACTGACTCTGACCAGCGTTTTCTGCTATTTCCAAAATGCGTTTCTCTATGGTGACCTCTGTTTTAGCCAGTGCTATCCAGGACAGTAATAATTTTTTCCTGCTTTTACTTAGAGTATAGAAAAAGTCCCTTGAATGCTCAAAACGGTCGAATGCATTTTCCAATGCCTGGGGAACAATTAATTCTTCTACATCATCCAGGATGCACCAGGAGCCATTTTGTTTGGCTATTTCGATTACATTAAGGCCTGCTTCTGTCATTAAGCCATTTGCGGTCAGGAGTTCAATTTTTTCTTTGTTGATTTTACTCCAGGTGCTTGTTGGCTTCCGTTTGCAAAAATATTGATTCTTCGTCATTTATAGTGGGTAGTTAGGTTTAATTTACCCAACCTTAAATAAATCATGATCTTATAGTTTTCTATATTTCTATAGCCATAT